>NZ_JAFLPN010000002.1:0-257086 GCF_029870785.1 Brevibacillus sp. AY1 | reverse complement strand
TGTCTCCATATAACGATTTTACCAACAAATAGAGGGGCTTGCGCCCCTCAAAATTATATACTTTCCTATATAGTGAAAAAAAGCTGAGGCGTATCGGCCCCAGCTTCCTTTTGGATTCTTATTCTTTTACCATTGCACCGTATTTTTCAGCGTCCATCAGCTTGTCCAGTTCAGCTTCATTCGCCAATTCCACGACAATCATCCATGCTTGTTCATACGGCGAGGAGTTCACCAGCTCTGGCGCATCCTCCAGCTCGCCATTCACCTCAACTACTTTGCCAGATACAGGAGCGTACAGCTCAGAAACCGTTTTAACAGACTCTACGCTACCGAATGGTTCGTCCTGCTGAATGGTTGCTCCAACCTCCGGCAATTCAACGAACACGATGTCACCCAGCTCAGATTGAGCAAATGCAGTAATGCCGATATACGCCTTGTTACCTTCTACTCGCACCCACTCATGTTCTTCGCTGTAACGCAAATTTTTTGGGAAATCCATCGTTTACGTATCCTCCTATCAGGTACATTCCATTACATCATAAAACATATTTGACGCCATTTCTAGGATTCCTCTTCCATGCACCCATCATTTTCCCTGTTTTCGCTGGATAATTCCTGACTGGGCGATCGATGCCGCCGCTTCCCTCAGCACTTCTGGCGATTGCACGAGTGCAATGCGGACATACCCTTCTCCCTGCTCTCCAAATGCACTTCCCGGAATCACGACCACTCCGGTCTCCTCCAAGAGCGCAAAGGCAAATGCATCGCTGGTCCAGCCCTTGGGCACGGGGGCCCATACAAACATCGTCGCTTTTGGCGGTTCAATGATCCAGCCCGCTTTTTCGAGCTCATGTAAAAGAACATCCCTGCGCTCCTGATACAAGGCTCCTACGCTGTTTTGACCTTCCGACAACCGATCCTGCTTCATGGCTTCTATCGCCATTTGCTGAACGGGGAGGAACACCCCGTAATCGACATTGGACTTGACCACAGCGAGCGGTTGGATGATAGCTTCATTTCCCACGACATAGGCGATGCGGCAGCCTGCCATGTTGAAGCTTTTGGAAAAGGAATTGAACTCGATCCCTACATCTTTGGCACCGGCAGCCTGCAAAAAGCTGGGAGGCTTGTATCCGTCAAAGGCCATTTCTGAATACGCCAGATCGTGTACGACAATGATCTCATGGCGCTTCGCAAATGCCACTACCTCATCAAAAAAGGCGACGGTGGCGACAGCCGATACCGGATTGTTGGGGTAGTTGAGAATCATGAATTTCGCCTGGTTGGCTACCTCTTCAGGAATAGCCGACAGATCAGGTAAAAACCCATTTTCCGCTTTGAGCGGCATGAAATAAGGGGTGGCCCCAGCCAAATGGACACTCCCCGCATAGATGGGATACCCTGGATCAGGCACAAGAACCAGATCACCGGGATCCGTCCAAGCTAGAGCAAAATGGGCGAGACCATCCTGAGAACCCATCAGGGAATGAACCTCTCCATCCGGATTTAGCTCCACGCCAAAACGGTATCGATACCACTCCGCCACCTCTGCCCGAAACGATGCTGTCCCTTGACTGAGGGCATACCCAAAAGCCCCAGGCTGTTGGATCGCTGCCGCAAGCTCATCCAGCAAACGCTGGTCTGGCTGTTGATCCGGACTGCCGATACTAAGGTCGTACACTTTTCTCGTTTTGGCAACTTCGCGCTTTCGCTCTGCCATTTGCGAAAAAATCGCGGCCGACAACTGCTCCAGTCGCTTCGACGGTTTGGGCATACTCACTTTCCTCCCCAGGTTTTTTCCAGGTCTTCTGCTTTAAAGCCCAAGGTAACGTTTTTCTCGTCGGTGATCAAAGGACGTTTGATCAGTTTTCCATTGGAAGCGAGCAGCTCCAGCATTTCTTCCTCTGTCATGGTTGGCAGCTTGTCTTTGAGTCCCAGCTCCTTGTATTGAACCCCGCTCACATTGAAAAACTTGCGCAGTTCAAGCCCGCTTGCTTTCCAGATGCGGCGCAGCTCTTCCTTGCTTGGTGGAGCGTCCACGATCGGAATTTCCTCGAAGCCCACGCCTTCCTCCGTCAGCCATTTCTTTGCTTTGCGGCACGTATCACACTTGTTGTACAGGTACGCTTTGATTGTCATCGAGAATCACCTCTACGATTTTATGTATGAATAACGACAGCTCACACATCCGTAAGCTGCCGTTTTCTTCCTTTTCACTCTATTATGAACGGGGCTTGACGGAAATTTCAACCTGATAGCCAGCATGCTTCCTCGTTTGAAACACCGCATTTTCAAAAATCAGGTACTGGGCTTTTACGCCGATCAGACGGCCTCCGATGCTTTCTTCCTTATCCAATGTTTTGGAGTTGATCTTGTCCAAAGATTCCAGAATAGGGTACGTAATATCCACCCATTCGTCTTCCCGGTATTGGAAAGGCTTGAATGCATCCGGGAAGTGGCTGTACACCTCGTCTCGCATGGTGATCAGGTCGATCTCCCGCACCTCTCCCTTGAGCATTTTGCGCCAATTGGTCTTGTCCGGCAAAAACTGGCTGAGATGGAATTCCAGCTCCCCGGCCATCCTCCGTGTAGGGACTTCTGCGATCGGAATCGCACGGATCGCTCCCTGATCGACCCAGCGCTTGAGCTGGTTGTTCTTGCGAGTCAAACCAACCTTGATATCACTGGACACAGCGAGGTAGACGTAGTGTGGTATCATGCAATACGTCTCACCAAAGCTCTCATCCCTGCAGGTTCCCAGTTCAAAGTGGCATTCATGAGGCTTGACGATACACAGGTCATTCTCGGGAAGCTTTGTAAAACAGGGATAGCAGTACCCGCTGTTAAAGGTCTTGTTCGTCTTTCTCCCACATGCAATACAATTTTTCTGACCTAAAAAAGAAATCGTGACGTCATGATCCAGCCATTCATTTAACGGCAAACGATCTTCGCCGATTTGCATATAGTAATCTACGGGCTTGTCCTTCCCGTGATACTGATGTGTCAATCCATGTAGCAAACCTCGGAGCTGCACACATACTCTCCCCTTCCCCGTATACAATCGATCCTTTCATTCTATCACATCATCCGTTCCCTTTGATCGCTGCTTTCTTTTGGCAGCATGTTTTCCATGAACAGAGGCGAAGCTATGACTATATTCCACGGAAGGAGGCGTTTTCCTTGAGACACAGCATGCTTCTTGCATGGCTCGTCATCGCCGCTTGCCTTCTTGGCTACGCTGCACTCCCCGTACAGGCCGGCACTTCCCATCTCACCTATGAGCCGATTCACCGAATCGATACAAAGAAAAAAGTCGTTGCCCTTACCTTCGACGACGGACCCGACGCGACGTATACACCTAAAATATTGGAGGTCCTGCACCAAAACAAAGTTCCAGCCACTTTTTTTGTCCTCGGCTCCCAGGTGGACAAGTATCCCAAAGTGATGCAATGGATTACCAAGGCAGGGCATGAGATCGGCAATCATGGCTATGATCACCATGATCTTAACAAGCTCACCGAGCAAGAGGTTTACGATGATATCAAGCACGGTGAGCTTTCTATTTTACGCACGACCGGAATACTCGCCCAAAATTATCGTCCCCCTGGCGGCGTCATGACCCATGATGTGATGAATGCAGTTCAGGCTTGTGGTTATGATCTGATTCTCTGGTCCATTGATCCGCGCGATTGGTCCCTGCGTCGTACCGCCTCGGTCATCGCCAAAAGTGTGAAAAGCAATGTCTCGTCTGGCGACATCATTTTATTTCACGATGGCGGGCTGAACCAGAAGCAAACCGTTGCCGCCCTGCGGGATTTGATCAAGCACCTGCGCGCACAGGGCTATCGCTTTGTTACGGTAAGCCAGCTATTAGATGAAGCAAAATAACGCTATTGTAGCAATAGGCACCAGTGCTCCGTACTCGAAGCAGCTGGTGCCTATTCTTAAGAACCGTTCGGGTCGGAATTCCAGTTTTGTAAGGAATCCGTTTGTTTAAACATCTTTTTTTGTCCACGTGCAAAGAGGACATCTTCATCTGGATAGTAGGCAATATCATCCTTTACCTTTAGTCCCGTATCCAGAATTTCCAATACCTCTTCACCCGTATTGATGAACTGGTGGGCGATTCCTCTTCCGGCAGGCTTGGCGATGAAATCCCCTTTTTTCACTAGGATGTATTCATCATTCATCCGAAGCGTACCCGTGCCCGCCAGGATCAGAAAAAACTCCTCCTGAAGGCTGTGACTGTGATACTTCGTGCTTTTTGCCCCTGGCTGCACCTTGTCGATATTGACATAGAGCTTTTCACTGCCGGCAGCATCCCCTAGAAAAAGGGTACACATCTTCTGATCATCATCGATATGATCTTCTGGCAAAGCTTCTATATTACACAGCTTGATCAACTGACCATCACCTTGCCCAAAAAGGATCGGAGTCTCTCATTTGTCGGATTTTCAAATACCTCTTCAGGCTTTCCTTCCTCCATGATGACTCCCTGGTCCATAAAAATAACTCTGTCCCCCACCTCACGTGCAAAGCCCATCTCATGGGTGACCACGATCATGGTCATTCCTTCTGTAGCCAGATTTTTCATAACAGCAAGCACCTCACCCACCAGCTCCGGATCAAGTGCGGAGGTTGGCTCATCGAACAGCATGACTTTGGGATTCATCGCCAAAGCACGAGCAATCGCCACGCGCTGCATCTGTCCGCCTGACAAGCGGTCCGGATAGACATCGGCTTTGTCCTCCAGGCCTACCTTCTTCAATAGCGCCAAACCATGCTTGCGTGCCTCTTCCTGCGCGGTTTTGCGCACTTTGATCGGTGCCAGCATCACATTTTCCAGCACCGTTTTGTGTGGAAACAAATTAAAGCGCTGAAAAACCATTCCTACGTCTTCGCGCACCTTGTTGATATCTACCTTGGGATCAGACAAATCATGTCCGCTCATGATAATCTGGCCGCTGGTCATTTCCTCCAACTGATTAAGGCAACGTAAAAATGTACTTTTTCCTGAGCCAGATGGGCCGATTACACATACGACTTCTCTTTCTTCGACCTGTGTGGTTATGCCCTTCAATACCTGTAAATTGCCATAATTCTTCTTCAAGTCCTTTACCTGGATAATCATGGCATCACCCCCTGCAAATCGTCTACTTTTCGCCTATCTCCTATATATTACATGAATATTGCCGCAATTGCATGAAATGGGAGCAAAAAGAATAACCGGAAGCAACTCACCTCCGGTTTAAGCTGTTTTGCACAGCCACTATCCTTTTGCCGTCAGATTACAGTCACCCTGGCAAGAACAAGTCGTACAAGTCAAGTCATGCCTTTTTCTCTCTTTTTGCTGGACAGGAAGTGAATCAACCGAGCCGAATTGAGGACGACCAGGACAGATGTGGCATTGTGGACAAAAGCTCCTCCTACAGGCCCAAGGATTCCGGCCATCGCCAGAATGACCGCTATGGCGTTGATCACGCTGGAGACGATCAGGTTCTCGCGAATGACCCGAAGCGTTTTTTGTCCGAGCTGTACGACATCTGCCACCTTGGACACATCATCGTTCATGATGACAATGTCAGCTGCTTCCGCTGCTATCTGTGTTCCGCCAGCCCCCATCGCAATCCCCACATGCGCTGCTGTCAGTGCAGGCGCATCGTTAATACCGTCACCGACCATCCCGACAATATGCCCTTTTTGACGATGCTCTTCTACACGTTGATACTTCGCCTCCGGAAATTGTTCTGCATAGACAGTCGTCACCCCGGCCTGACGCGCAATCTGACTGGCCGCCCCCCTGTTGTCTCCGGTCAGCATCGCAATCTCGCCCACACCATTGAGCCGCAATCGTCCGATCGTATCCCGCGATTCCAGACGAACGCGGTCAGCCAAAGAAATCATTCCGACCAGCTTGCGGTCACGGGCAACGAAAACCGCCGTATGTCCAGCACTCTCCTGCTCTTCTCTCATCTGCGTCAGCTCTGCTGTTTCAATCCCCTTGTCCGTGAAAAAGCGGCGATTCCCTACCATGACTTCATGACCGTCGATTTGCCCCGACACACCATTCCCCGGGTGAACGAGAAAGGAATCCACCTGCGGCAGCTTGATGCCTCTGTCTTCCCCTGCCTTCACGATGGCGTGTGCGACTGGATGCTCCGAGTGCTGCTCCAGCGCCGCGGCCAGGCGCAACACATCCTCAGCCTGCTGGTTGTGCAAGCGAGCTACTCCGGTTACCTGCAATTTTCCTTCGGTCAGTGTACCTGTCTTGTCAAACAGCAGAGCATTGACCAGACCGATTTGCTCCATTGCCACGCCACTTTTGATGAGAATCCCATGCTTGGCTGCACTTCCGATACCTGCCATGATCGCAGTCGGCGTAGCCAATACCAATGCGCAGGGACAGAAAACGATGAGGATGGTAACCGCTCGAACCAGATCACCTGTGATCATGAACATAAGAATAGCCAGGATCAGACTGCTGGGAACAATCCAGGCTGCCCAACGATCCAACAGGCGCTGTACAGGTGCCTTGCGTTCCATCGCTTCTGCCACGAGACGGGTTACCTTGGCAAAAGTCGTTTCGTCACCAACTCGCTCCGCAACGATCTCGATGACGCCATTGGTGTTCAACGTCCCCATGAAAACCTCGTCACCCTGACGCTTTTCTACTGGCAGCGATTCCCCCGTCAATGCTGCCTGATCAACGGCTGCTTGACCGTGATGGACGACACCATCCACTGGCACCTTCTCACCCGGTTTGACCTGAACCACATCTCCCTTGACGACCTTTTCCAAAGCTATTTCTACCCAGCCGTGCTCACGTTTGACCATCGCCGTCTGCGGAACCATCTGTACCATTTCCTCCAGTGCAGATGCAGCCTTCGCTACAGTACGGTTCTCCAACCACATCCCGATCATCATGATCAAGGCTACTTCCCCTGCAGCAAAAATTTCACCGATGCCTACAGCAGCTACGATTGCAATCGTCACCAGCACATCACTGTTGATCTTGCGTTCCATAAACAGCTCCTTGCTCGCCGCCCAAGCGATCGGAACCCCGCACAAGAGCACGGCTATCCAAGCCAGGTCACCCCCCCAAACCTCCCCGTACAGCCAACTGCTCAACAAACCGATTGCAGACAGAGCCATCGCGATTTTTTCCATCAAGACAACCATCTCCTTTTTTTCTCTCGTTGAGAAAGAGAATCAGACTTATTTCTCCCGTAAAAACAGTGGAAGCTGCTGCCCGAAGGCAACAGCATCCTAATTGATAATGATTATTCCTATCTTTACCTAGGTGAATATTTTTGCGCAAAGCCAATAAATTTATATTAATTCTAATGTAGACCTCTTTCTTCGTCAATCCTTTTTTTGGCGTTTCGCATGTGTAACTCTAACGATTGCTGCTCATGCTAAGACCTGAGGTGACCTGTATGGAACGCAAACAATGGATCGCTCTTATCATCGTCTTTTCCGTTCTTTTGGCTGGGCTTATCGTAGAAGGGTTTGCTAGCACGACGGATAAACTCGCCGACCACCCTGGCTACTCCTGGGATGAAAATATTGTTTCAGGCGTCGGCAGCAGTAAAATCGTGCAGCTGTTTGTAACTGGAGTCATAACGGGACAGCAGAGCGCGGCAGCCACTGTGGTTCGCTACTCCCTGGTGGACGGGACAGACGCTGGGTAAAATCATCATGGGTATTCGCGTGATACCGGTTGGTGCGAAACGCCAAACGTTATCCATCGGTCAGGTGCTCGTGCGTGAATGGATCGGCAAGCCGCTTTGCTCGCTTCCATTCGGACTGGGGTATATGTGGGTTGGCTGGAACAAGAAAAAACAAGGATGGCAGGATCTGATCGCCCATACGTTCGTGAATCGAGAAAAACGGCATTAGGTCTATACATAGCAAAAAGACTCGCCTCCAGCTCATACCTTGCATGGAAAGCGAGTCCTTTTTCGCAATAAAATCATGTAAGCGCTTCACCGCAAAAAGAAGATTCCACTCTATGTGGTCGATCCATTTACTTTGTCTGAACCTGAGGTGCGGCAGGAACAGGTGATTTGGCATCCTCTTCGGCAAAAAACGGAATGACAAACATGCTGATGACAAAAAATACGACCCAGATGATCCCTCGCTTGAAAATACATGGAGTAAACATATGGAGCAACCCCTTCCACCATTCATTCTCTATATATCTACGCTTCCCTACCTGCCGCCCGTTTATGCTTCTTTTTGGCACCATGAACAAATTGTCGGACAAAACCACTAAAAAAACGGCACCTCCCCTGTCTTTTACAGGAAAAGTGCCATTGCCCATCCTTTACTCTTTCGATTAACCATGCTTTTGCAATGAAATCGGTATCTCTTTTTGTGCCGCTGAAGTCTCGCGATGGACCAGACACGCGATAGCAAACGCCAGCAGCTGCGCTCCCATCAGCCAAAACATCGTCCACGGCTCCCACGCCTGCATTAAAAATCCATTCAAGCCTGGAGCCAGAATGCTCGCTACCCCAAAATTGATACCGGCTATGATACCCACCGTAGGGATCATGGAAGCAGGCAAAATGTCCGCCGCGTAAGCCAATCCGAGCGAGTAAAAAGACCCCACAGCCGCCCCGGCGATTGCCAGCATCAGCATCATGAACCAGACATTTTCTCCCGCAACCGGGAAGAGGAAGAAAGCCGCAGCTCCGACCAAAGCGCAGACAAACATGACCTTCTTGCGTCCAATGCGATCACTCAGCATACCAAGCGGCATTTGCAAAATGATGCTTCCTACGATAAAGGAGGGCAGGATCAGGGAAGTCCATTCCAGTGACAAGCCTGTGCGCAAGGCGTAGATGGGAAAGCTGCCATTTAGCGACGTTTCCATAAAGCCGTAAAGAAAAGGAGGAATCAGCGCCAGCCAAGCGATGCGCAGAACTGCCACGTACTTGTTCTGCTTTTTCTCCGTCTGTTTGATTTCCTCTGGGAAGTCATTCTTGATTCGGGCCAACAGCGCGTAGGCGATGACGTACAAGACAATCAACGCTCCAAATGGCACCCATACCCCGAACGTCAGCAGGTTTAAACCCAAAGGTCCTATCGCAAAGCCAATTCCGAATGCCAGACCGTAAATGGACAGATCCCGACCGCGGTTCTTCTCCGAGGTGATCTTGGTCACCCACATCTGGCTGGCGTAATGCAAGCTGGAATCGCCTACGCCCATCAGAAGTCTCAGAACAAACCAGACGGTGAGCGAAGAAAACATAGGGACGAGAAGCGTCGATACGGTCAACAGCACTAGTCCCCAAAAAATCGTATTGCGGTACCCGATGCGGCGCAAGGGGATCTCCAGCCAGGGTGAAACCAGTACAACTCCGATATAGAGGGCAGTCGCATTTAACCCATTCACGACAGTCGATACGCCCTGCTGCTCCAGCATGACAGCGAGCAGCGGAATCGTCAGTCCTTGATTGGCCCCTGCGACCGCCACGACGACGATCAACACCCAAAAGGTGTAGCGAGATGATTGCATGGTGTTGAACCTCCACTTGGATTATCCATTTACTGTAGCAGACAGACCGCCTTGCTGGAGCTGGTACATTTTTCGATACAGTCCATCCTGCCCCATCAATTCCTCATGCGTGCCCCGCTCCACGACTTCACCACGAGACAGCACGAGAATCTGATCCGCATGTTGAATCGTAGACAGCCGGTGCGCAATGATGAAGGTCGTCCTTCCGCGGGACAATACGTGCAAAGCCTCCTGGATCGCAGACTCGGTCTCACTGTCAATACTGGCAGTCGCTTCATCCAGAATCAGGATCGCAGGATCAGAGACAAGTGCCCGGGCAAAAGAGATGAGCTGTCGCTGGCCAGCGGACAACGTCATCCCCCGTTCTACTACCGGTTCGTCATAACCACCCGGCAGTTTTGAAATAAAGGCATCTGCCCTGACGGCCTTGGCTGCTTCTCTGACTTGTTCGTTGGTGATGTCGTCGTTGTACATGCGAATATTGAAGCCGACGCTCCCAGTAAACAGGAACGGATCCTGCAGGACGAGGCCGATATGACGGCGAAGCGACTGAATATCCATCTCGCTCATTGGTGCATCATCAATCAAAATGCGTCCTTGGGTCACCGGATAGTAGCCCAGCAGCAGATTCATCAAGGAGCTTTTTCCAGAACCCGTGTGTCCAACCAGCGCAATCGTCTCTCCCGGCTTGGCGGTGAACGAAACGTCTTTCAACACGTACTCCTCACCCGAATAAGCAAAGGAAACCTTGTCGAATACCACTTCTCCACGCGGTCGCGCGATCTGTTCTCTCGCGCTAGCGACCTCTGCAGGTGTATCCATGATTTCAAACACGCGCTTGGCCGATATATTCGCCTGCTGCAGCTGTGACAGGCGGTTCATGATCATGTTGATTGGCTCAAAAAAGCGCCCCATGTAATCCACGAAAGCGAAGAGTGCCCCGAAAGAGATGGCACTGTGGAAGGAAGCAGAGCCGTAATACCAGATAATGATCGTCAAGGCGATTTTCCAGATCAGGTCAACAGCCGGGCGCAGGAGAAACGACTCGATGTTGATTTCCTTCAGCTTGACCTTGAAGTACTCCTCGTTTACCTTTGAGAATTCCTTCTGGACACCTTCCTCTCGACGGAAGGCTTGCACGATCGTCATGTTTTGAATCATTTCGTTGATCATCGCATTCATGTCAGCCAGCCTCGCACGAATGATCGTGTAGTAGCGGGAGCTGTATTTGCGATAAAAAATGACCAGCAAAACCAGCAGCGGCACTGTCAAAAAGCAGAACAGCGCGAGCTCTGGCTGCAGGATGTACAGGGCAATCAAGATGCCGATCAAATACAATCCGTTTTGCACAAAGGTAGCCAGCACGCTGACGTACAGCTCGCGTATCGCCTCGGTATCATTGCTGACGCGGGAGACGAGAGAACCCACTGGCGTCTTGTCAAAGAAAGACACCGGCAGCTTTTGCAAATGAATAAACAGCTTCATCCGCATCTGCTGGATAATGCGCTGCGCGATGGTTTGGAGCCATAAGATCTGAATGTAATTAAAACCCGCTGACAAGAGGATGAGTGCGCCATACCCGACAGACAGCCAAATAATCGGCTGAATATCACCTTCGTACATCGCTTTGACCTCATCTGCGGTCAAGCGTATCCCTGCTACGGGCTCCGACTGGTTGACCGTTACTTCTACGTGCTGACGGCCATTCTCCTCAGTCGTCGGTACAATGCTCTTTTCCCCGTTCTGGTCCACAGGTCCAAAGACCAGATAATACGTGGTTCCTTCCGCCAGCACCGTCGTCTGATGCTCCTTGGCGCCCTCCGGTGTTTCTCCGATGGAGGGCAGCCGATCCTCCCGCACATAGTACTTGCCTTCCACTTCTACGGCTTTTTCAGCACCGGCCGTTGGTTCCTGTGCAAACTCATACCAGGCCTTTTGGATCGACAGGATGTGATTGTCGATCATGACCTTGGCCAAAAAAGGACCTGCCAGCTCTGCACCCGTACCGAGCAACAGCAAGAAAAGCGCTCCTGCTATCTGTTTTTGAAACGGTCTGGCGAAATCGACCAGCCGTTTCCACACGCTATGCCCATTCATGAAACGCTCTCCTTCCTATTCCTGGCCGACTACATCCTGTTCCATCTGCTGGCGGCGATACTGCTCAGCGTACCAGCCACCCAGCAACATCAGCTCGTCATGCGTACCGCGTTCCACAATCCTGCCCTCCTCGAGCACGAGGATCAATTGGGCATGCTGGACAGCAGACAAGCGGTGGGCCGTAATAATCGTTGTTTTTCCTGCGCGCTCCTGGCGCAGATGATGCACGATCCTCTCTTCCGTCCGCGCATCCACAGCAGAAAGGGAGTCATCGAGAATGAGAATATCTGCATCCATCAGCAAGGCTCGTGCAATCGAAATACGCTGCTTCTGTCCGCCTGACAGGGTAACTCCCTTCTCGCCTACCATCGTCTCAAGACCCTCGCTGAACTGCATGAGATCGCGTCCCATTTCAGCCAGCTCCAGCGCACGAAGCACCTCCTGCTCAGTCGCTTCAGGCTTTCCGAATGCCACATTCTCCGCGATCGTTCTGGAGAACAGCAAATGCTCCTGTGGCACATAGCCGATTTTGGCACGCAGCGCATCAAAGGACAGTCTCTCGATCGCTACGCCGCCAATGAAGAGGGCATCATCCTGCATGCGGTATTGATGCAAGAGAGAACGGCACAGCGTCGATTTTCCGCTTCCTGTGCGCCCCACGATCCCGAGCGTTTCTCCTTCACCGAGTGAAAATGAAAGATCCTGCAAGACAGGCTTGCTCGTACCCGGATACGTAAATGTAAAATGGCGGGCTTCAATCGAATTGCCTTTTGCTTCCGTGACAGGCTGATTCGCCTCATGCACATCGGGCTCCTCGATCAGCATTTCGGACAAACGCTTGAGGGACGCGCTTCCCCGCTGTACGACATTGATCAGCCAGCCAAAGGCAAACATCGGCCAGATCAACAGGCCCAAATACAGGTTGAAGGCGACCAGATCGCCAAGTGAGATGGAGCTGGTAAAGACGAGATACGTCCCATAGCCAAGCCCGATTAAAAAACTGAACCCGATAATGATCGCGATCGTCGGATCGAATAACGCATCGATGCGTGACACGTTTACGTTTCGTTCCAGCGTTTTTTCGCTGACACGGCGAAAGGCATCTACATCTTTGTCTTCCTGCACAAAAGCGCGCATCACACGAACACCCGAAACGGATTGCTGAACGTGATCGTTCATCTCGCCAAATGCTTCCTGCGCCAAGTAAAAGCGTTCGTGCAGCAGTCGTCCGTAATAAGCAGTCGACCAGGCCAAGAACGGCATCGGGATCAGTGCTGCCAATGTCAGCTTCCAATCGATCGTAACCATCATGACTCCAAGCGTGAGTACAGTCATAAACAAGGAATCTACCAAGGTCAGTACACCCATGCTTGCCGTCTGTTCGACTGCCGGTATATCGTTGGTCGCGATGGCCATCAGATCGCCGCTTCGTCTGCGCTGATAAAAGGAAGGTGTCATGCGCGTCAGATGGGAAAAAAGGCGCTCACGCAAAGTCCGCTCCAGAATGAGTGCTCCGCCATTCAACAGATACCGCCATATAAATCGCATCACGTATAAAGCGATACCCAGCGAGAGCAGGATCGCGACCGACTCGGTCAAATGGGCCGTCGTCAGAGAGCCATTGCGAATCGAGTCTACCGTCTCACCGACCAGACGCGGCGGCCACAGCATCAAAACATCAATTAAAAACAGGAATGCGATACCCACTGTGTACCGTTTCCAATGTGCTCGAAAAAACCAGGATAAGTCCCGCAGTATCTGCATGCTAATCACCTCTTTACAAGCCAAATATACCTGCCTATCCACCCAGAGATGGAAATAATCCTCTGTCGAGGCACCATCAGGGAAGAGTGACATCGAAAAAGGGGATGCGTAATCGCAACCCCTTTTACCGCTTTCCTCATCGTAATTTACTGAATTTTCCTTGTCAATCCATTTTACTTGAGCGGAATTCTTCCCACTCCGAGCGCAGCATACTGTACACGGCGTGGTCGACGAAATGGTCGTAGAGGAATTCGTTTCTGCGCAGAACTCCTTCCAGCTGAAAACCCAGACGCTCTGGAATCGCCCTGCTTTTACCATTTTCAGTTGCCGCTTGAATCGTCAGCTTTTCCATTCCCCAGGAACCAAAAACCAGCTGATCCATATACGAAACCACCGCCTGGGTCATCAAACCATGCCCTTGAAATTGGGCTCCGAGCCAGTAGCCCAGCGATGTTTTTCTGTTTATCCAGTCCAGATTGTGCACGCCCAGCGTTCCAGCGAGTCTTCCTATATACCAGATCCCGTAATGCGTACCCTGATTATTGTTGTGCTGGTTGATCGTCATCTGGATAAAGCCGGCTGTATCCTCCACTGTTCTCGTGTAGTCCAGCCAGGGCAGCCATTCGCGCAAATACTGGCGGTTGGTATCGGTCAGCCAGAACATTTCCTGTGCATCGGAAGGCTCCAGCTGTTTGAGATACGATTCTTCTGACAACGGTATTACTCTCATCCAAATCCCTCCCTATTTCTATGTACATTCTTTCAAGCACACTTTTTCCTCTGAGAGTGAATTTGTCTCTATTCCTCCTCGGGAATGGGAGTCTCGATACCGTTTAGAATGACATGAGGGGTAATGACAGCTGTGAGGGAAGCCGCCACCGGACAATACCGCTCTGTTTCCAGCTTTACTGCCTGCCAGATGCGAGACGGTGAGAGCTCTCCCTTTACATGAAAGATAAGATCGACTTCTGTAATCGCATGGGGCACCTCCACTTCACGAATGCCATCCGCCACGATTTCGAGGGATTCCAAAGGCTGACGCATCTTTTCCAGCAGCTGCGTCACACCTATGCCGATACAGCCTGTCAGACCGACAAGCACCAGCTCAAGTGGACTGTTTCCTCCACTCTCACCACCATACGCTGGACCTGCATCCATCAGAACGGGATAGCCACTCGGTCCCTTCGCTTGGAATTTCCGCTTTCCCAACCATTCCGCCTTTACACTCATACGTTTTTTCTCTGCTGTCATTGCATCTGCACCCCTTTTCCTTTCCATATTGCCCTATATGAAAAAGCGCCCACCTCTATGGCTGGTGGACGCAGGCTGTCAGTTAGGATTTGCTTTTTCCGATCTCTTCCGGTTTGTAGATTCCTGTCTCGGTCACGATCGCGGTAATGTACGGTGCTGGTGTCACATCGAACGCAGGGTTGTAGACCTTGATATCGTCCGGTGCCACCTGTTTGCCCAAACCGTGCGTGATCTCCTCTCCCGGACGTTCCTCGATCGGAATATCTGCTCCGGTAGGGGTCTCCAGGTCGATGGAAGAAAGCGGGGCTGCAACGTAAAAGGGAATGCCGTGCGCCTTCGCCAGTACCGCTACGCCGTAGGTACCGATCTTGTTGGCTACGTCGCCATTGGCTGCCACGCGATCCGTACCGACGATCACAGCTTGCACCTTGCCTTGGGACATCACCATGGCCGCCATGTTGTCACAGATCAGGGTTACATCGATGCCAGCTTGCTGCAATTCAAAAGCGGTCAGACGAGCACCCTGCAAAACAGGACGAGTTTCGTCCGCGTATACCTTCAAATCCCAGCCTCGCTCCTTTGCCAAATAGAGGGGCGCAGTCGCTGTACCATAGGCCGCAGTCGCCAATGCCCCGGGATTACAGTGTGTGAGAATCCCCATCCCGTCTTCCAATAAAGTAAGCAAATGCTCACCAATTGTCCGGCAGACCTCTGCGTCTTCTTTTTGAATCGCCAACGCTTCGTCCAGGACGGCTGCTTTCAGTTCCGCGACAGACTTGTCGGCATTCTGCTGGACGCGCGCCTTGATGCGGTCAATCGCCCAGAAAAGGTTCACTGCCGTAGGACGGGAGCTGCCCAGATATTCCGCCTGTTTGCTAACATCAGACCAGAAAGCCTCAAACGTGGTAGCCTCGCTGTTGCGGAT
The DNA here is from genome assembly GCF_029870785.1 of Brevibacillus sp. AY1. Lineage (NCBI taxonomy): Bacteria > Bacillati > Bacillota > Bacilli > Caryophanales > Paenibacillaceae > Brevibacillus > Brevibacillus sp. AY1. The sequence continues at coordinate 241,526 of NZ_JAFLPN010000002.1, read as the reverse complement.
TCCCAGATACAGTCCATAAGCTGCAGCCATGCCGATCGCCGGTGCTCCTCTTACCTGTAGGTGGCGGATCGATGCCCACACCTCTTCAGAAGTGGTCAATTCCAGGTAGATTGTTTCTACGGGCAATTTCGTCTGGTCCAGCAGAATGAGCGCATCGCCTTCCCACTTGACTGGCGTTAGTTGTGTACTCGTTGTCATACTGTCGCTGCCTCCTGATAAAATCTTGCTGACACGGTACGGACAATGTCCGTGATATCGGTCGATTCGCCGACGTTGCCGCGCTCCAGAATCAGTGCCTCTCCGATGGCGAGTGCCAGGCGTTCCGCTTCTGCTCGCACCTTCTCATCCGCAATTTCATTCAGGTCTGCCACGCCGGCAAGTCCGATCACGCGTCGCAGCACCTTGCAGCCCGCATAGCCAGCTGCATCCTGGATCAAGCGCTTGACGTAGCTCTCCCACAGACCTTCCACATGGGCGCTGCGCTCTTTTGCATGCTTGTGCCACAGCTGAACGAACTGCGAAACGAATTCGTTCCAGACATCTTCTACCGTTTCCAGTAGATATTCGCGGTACGACTCCCTTTCTCCTTGATCTTTCTGCAAGCCGTGCTGACCTGCGTAGTTGAGCAGAAGATTGGCAATCACCGCTCCGATATCAAAGCCGAGTGGACCATAGTAGGCGAATTCCGGATCAATCGCTTTCAGACTGGTTTTTGTAATAAAAATGCTGCCTGTATGCAGATCGCCATGCAGCAGCGCCTCTGCACGTGTCAGGAAATCATATTTCAGCTTGGCGATCTCCAGCTTGAGCGGCTTGTTGTGCCAGATCGCTTCCACTTCACGGCGAATCAGCGGGTTAAAGTTGTTGGTTGGAGCATTTTCGTACGGGTCTGTAAAGACAAGATCTTCCGTAATTTTGCACAATTCTGGATTGATGAATCTTCCGACAAGAGCCTTTTTCTCATATGGATGCGCCCCCAGGTCCGAGGTGTAGAACAGGGTGTGCGCTAAAAATTTGCCGATCTGCTTTGCAAAGAGAGGATAGCGATTGCCTTCAATCAAGCCTTTTCGCATGATGACATGGTCTCCGACGTTCTCCATGACCGTCAAAGCCAGCTCGGAATCAAAGTGATACACCTGCGGCACCAGCTCCGGAACCAGTTTGTACTGGATTTGCAGTGCTTCACTCTCAATCCGCGCGCGGTCCAAGGTCAGCGGCCATGACTCTCCAACCACCCGTGCGTACGGCAATGCCTGCTTCACAATGACGCTTTTGCCCGTCGCATCCTCGCGAATATCGAACACCAGATTCAGGTTTCCATCGCCGATCTCTCGACTGGACAACTCTGCTCCCTTCGAAAATAGACCAGGTATTTCCTTCACATACTGTACCGCCTCTTGTTCTGTCAGCGCGCGATATGCCATGATTTTATTTCTCCCCTCTAAGCAATTTATCGTATATCATAAGCCGACTGGTTCTATTACCCAGTCTTGCGATCAAACGGAATAGCCCATGCAAAAAAACCTCTTTTCTCGAAGAAAAGAGGTCGTAATCGTACACGTAGATGAAAACGTGCCCGTCTCCCCCTTATCTTCCAGACCACTTTTGTTTCTGCAGGAATTAGCACCGTGCACGTCGCTTTTTCTTCAGTCGCAGTAACGACCAAATCACGCGTCATGTCGGTTGCCGGGTATCATCGGGCCAGTCCCTCCACCTTCTCTGGATAAGGTATCCAACGTATGCAATTTTGATTAGTTTGAATCATACAACCACGCTATTGACTATGTCAACACCTTTTTAGCTCGAATGTGCGCCTATGCTCTACCAACTATTCTGCGTGCCAGAAGCAGCGGGACGCTCCCAGTTCCACCAGTCTACTTGACCCAGAAAAGCAGCCGTGATAGAAGTTTCCTCCTTCAGCTTGAGCAGTTCCTTAGTCGGTCCTGTTATCACCGCGCCGTAGATGCCTACCCCATTCTCCTGCAGGTACTGATAGCGCTCTTGGATATTTGGCTGACCCCACATTAGTCCTCTGCCGACAGCACGGCTCAGACGCTCCTGCTCCGCCAAATACTTCATCTCCGCCACGTACGCCGCTGTTCTTCGATTGCCCTCAGCATTTACTTGTATAGGAGCATTTCCGTAGTCCAAACTCCGTTCAGAAAATCCCCAGATTTCTCCTGCCGAGAGAATCACATTGCCCTCACCTCGGTCTGCCTGTTTCAGCTCTTCTCCTGTATCCACAGCTAACCATACCGTTTCCTGCTCGTAGTCTGGCACATGGCGAGAGATCAGGCTGTAATACTCCTCGTAAGTAAGCAAGCGGTCAAAGGAGATGGCCAGCTGGGAGACTGTACCCTCCGGCAGTTTTTCCATCGCCTTCCACGCTGGAGTCCGCAGGTATTCGGTCTCTTCTGGCGTCATGGCCTCAGATGGAAAACGGAAAAACAATTTGACATCTCTGACGCCATTCGGCCATTTTGGCTGAGCGCTGACCAGCCACAGGAGGTTGGTGCTCTCGATCTTCCCTGCATTTTTCTGATCCGCCCCCACTTGTTCACGCAGCTCCATCTCTATATTCCCGTACAACAGGCCGATCTGCGAACCGCTGCTCCCCGCAGTAATACCCGGCTGCGTAAAGTTGACCATGCTTCTCGTCACCCGTAACAGCTCATCGTACATGCTCGTGCCGATCCAGGTATTGACTGCAAATAGCAGGACGCCTGCCAGAAACGCGATTCCCAGCGTGAATGCTGAATTTCCCAAGCGCATTCTCCATTTTCCCCGGCGTAGAATCCTGCTCTGCTTTTCCTCAGGAAGACTGATTTGCGCCGGCTGCTCCGGCTCCTTTTCCTCCCCGAGCAGCAGGTGTTCCAGCTTCGCAGCGAACGCCTCGTCCTCTGCCAATTCTTCTTGCAGCCTCTCCTTATCCTCGTCCGTCAGCTCACCGCGCAAATAGGCAAGCAGCCGAGCGTCCCTTTTGTCAAACTCCTTGTTCGTCATCCGCCTTTTCCCTCCACAACTTGCGCATCTTTTGTCTTCCCCTAAACAGTGAACGTTTCACATCTGCCAGGCTAATCCCCAGCACCTCGGCGATTTCCGCGTAGCTAAATTGCATGGCAAACAACAGGATCACTTGTCTTTGCCGTTCGGGAAGCAGCTCCAGATGAATCTGGGCACTCGCCCACATTTCCTGCGAGACGAGGGCTTGTGCCGGGTCTGTAGCCAACTGATCCTCTCTTTCCGGCAGCTGCTCCATGTATTGCAAAGGGCGGCTGGACTGCTTGCGATGCCAGTCCACGAACGCGTGGTATGCCACCTTGAACAGCCAGGGCCGCACCTTTTCCCCGTGGTAGTCGTCCAGCGATAGAAAAGCGCGAAAAAACGTTTCCTGCGTCAGATCCTCTGCCTGCCGCGCATCCCGTGTGAGTCGGAAAAGATAGCGGTAGATATCATTTACGTGCATCCGGTACACGTCTTCCAAGCCTACTTTCCCAACGTCTTCACACCCTTTCATCCAATACCACGCAAAGCAGGCAAAAAAGGTTTCACTCGCTTTTCATTTCCTTGCCCAAAGTGCATATTGGAGCAAAAACAAAGATTGACTCCCGTAGGAGATCGTCATATTATGGGGGTATCGCATACGCTCATGGCGTATGAACAACATACACTCTTATCGCGAGCTGGCTGAGGGACTGGCCCTATGATGCCCGGCAACCGGCGCTCTTCTATCATGCAATAGAGAGCGAAACGGTGCTAATTCCAACGGATAAGAGTCAGGACAGATGGATTTCCTCGCTGTCGTGACTGCTGACCCGAGAGATGAGAGGCGACGACAAAGCGTTCATAAAGACGACATCCGCCTCCCCACTCATAGGGGAGGTTTTTTAGTTAACGCATGCATGTGCATCTGAATCAAACACGATAAAAAAAGGAGGCTTATTCCTGGCTATGAGTGAGCAGCGCATCCTTGTTACGTATTTGACCCAAGCCCAGAATCTAAATAAAAAAGCAGAAGCCATCGCAGTTGGTATGACGGTCGGTTCCTGGACTGATCTGCCTGCAGCAAAAAAAGAAACATTGAAGCCTTATCTGGGCGAAGCAGTCGGTGCTGAGGTTTTGGAGACACTCGAAAACGGAGATCAGCGTGGCTTGATTACCGTCAGCTACCCCATTCGCAACTTTACACCAGACATTCCTTCTTTGCTGACTGGCATTTTTGGCAAGCTGTCGATGGACGGAAAAATCAAATTGATGAATATTAGCCTGCCAGACTCCATGCTTGGCGCTTTTCCCGGCCCCAAGTTTGGCATCGACGGTCTGCGCGGTCGACTTGATGCTCAAAACCGCCCTCTGCTCATGAGCATTTTCAAATCTTGTCTGGGATTGCCCTTTGACGATTTGAAGACACAGTTCCGGGCGCAAGCGCTGGGTGGCGTCGATCTGGTCAAAGACGATGAGATCTTTTTTGCTGATGACCGTGCTCCATTCCTGAACCGGATCAAGGCTTTCAAGCAAATCGCGATCGAGACAGAAGCTGAGACGGGCAAACCAGTCCTCTACGCTGCCAACCTGACCGGGCCCGTACATGAGCTGAACGAAAAGGCCAAACGAGCTGTGGAAGCTGGTGCGGATTGCCTGCTCTTCAACGTTCTCGCATTTGGCTTTGATGCTTTGCATCGACTGGCAGCAGATCCGGATGTCCAGGTCCCGATCATGGCTCACCCTGCATTGGCTGGCGCGTACTATCCATCTCCTGATTACGGAATTGCTACGCCGCTTTTGCTGGGTACCCTGATGCGCATCGCCGGTGCAGATCTCGTCCTGTTCCCTTCACCATACGGAAATGTGGCTTTGGACAAGAAAGAAGCCTTGCAGCTTGCCCGGCATTTGACTGATCCACTCGAAGGGGTCCGCCGTTCCTTCCCGGTGCCATCGGCAGGGATTCACCCCGGACTCGTACCGCAGCTGTTCGCTGACTTTGGTCTGGATCAAATCGTCAATGCGGGCGGAGGCATTCACGGCCATCCGGGAGGAGCGACCGCTGGCGCAAAAGCTTTCGTCGCCGCGATCGAAGCCGTGACCGCTGGCCGTACGTTGGAAGAAGCAGCCGCACAGTCTTCTGAGCTGGCGATTGCGTTGGAAAAGTGGGGTGGCGGTCGATGAGTAAAAAGCTCGTTCTGTTCTGCGACTTCGACGGCACCATCACAGAAAAGGATAACATCGTATCGATCGTGCGCAAATTTGCGCCGCCTGAGTGCGAAGTGCTGATTGAACAAATTCTTACCCAGAAAATCTCGATTCAATCCGGAGTGGGTCAGCTCTTTCAACTGATCCCTTCCTCCAAGCGTCAGGAGATCATCGACTTTATTCTCGCTGAGGCATCTATTCGTCCTGGCTTTGCAGATTTTGTCCGTTACTGCCGGGAAGAAGGTGTAGAGTGGTTGATCACCAGTGGCGGCATCGACTTTTTCGTCGAGCCGATCCTGGCACCCTTTGATCTGTCTGAAGTGCCGCTGTATTGCAATGGTAGCGATTTTTCAGACGAACGCATTGCGATCACTTGGCCGCATCATTGTGATGAACACTGCAGCAACGGCGGCTGCGGCATGTGCAAGACCACCATCATTCGCCGCTATGACTCAGCGGACTACTTCCGTGTTGTCATTGGCGATTCCATTACAGATCTGGCTGGTGCACAAATTGCTGACTTTGTCATCGCTCGTTCTCTGCTGGCGCAAAAATCAGAGGAGCTGCAATTGCCCCATCGCACATTCACCACCTTCCACGACGTGGTCGACATACTAAAGGATTTGAAACACCAACAGGAGGTCTGCTAAGCCATGACAGCAACTTTGGAGCAGCGTTTGGACGCCTTTCGCCGCCTGGACGATGTCAAAATGACGTTTGCCCGTCGTGACTGGTTCCCGGGCACCAGCGGCAATCTTTCCATCAAGATCGCCGACTCACCGCTGCAATTCGCAGTGACCGCGAGCGGCAAGGACAAAACCAAGCTTTCACCAGAAGATTACCTCATCGTGGATCAAGACTCCCGACCTGTAGATGCAACAGCGCTGAAACCATCTGCAGAAACCTTGATCCATGCTGTTGTCTATAAAAAATTCGCTCAGGCTGGCGCTTGCTTCCATGTTCATACCGTATGGAACAACCTGATCTCCGAGCTGTATTTTGGACATCGCGCCTTTTCCATCCAGGGTCAGGAGCTGATCAAGGGCCTGGGGATCTGGGAAGAGAATTCACGGATCACCATTCCGATCGTCGAGAACTATGCGGATATTCCAACCTTGGCTATTGCGATCGAAAAAGTGATCACTCCAGAAGTGCCGGGAGTCTTGATCCGCAATCACGGGATTTACGCGTGGGGCGGCAACGATTTCGAGGCGAAGCGTCACCTCGAGGCTTTTGAATTCCTGTTTGAGTACCACGCTCGCTGGCTCCAGCTACGCCAAGCGGCCGTGTCCACTACACCCAACTAACCAAGGAGGTTTTCAAGCATGGCACAAGTTCGTTTTCATGACAACAACGAGTACATCAGCAGCGCTGATGCAGTCAATGAGTTCCTCAGCACGCAAGGCATTATTTACGAACACTGGGGTGTAGATCGTCTTGCTCCGAATCTGCGCGACAACTACAGCCCGACTGATGAAGAAAAACAACAAATCCTGGATGCCTTCAAACCGGAGATCGATGACATCAGCAAGCGCCGCGGTTACCTGACTGCAGACATCATCGTCCTCTCAGACAGCAATCCCAACCTGGATGAGCTGCTGGTCAAATTCAAAGCCGAGCATCATCATACGGACGACGAATGCCGTTTTTGCGTCGATGGACACGGTATTTTCGCGATCAAAGGCGATGACGGCCGCTACTTCGACGTAGAATTGGAGCCGGGCGATCTAATCTCCGTACCGCCCAACTTCCGTCACTATTTCACGTTGATGTCTGACCGCAAAATCAAAGCGATCCGCCTCTTCGTCACTCCTGCTGGCTGGGAAGCAATCTATTAATAACAAAGGCGCCCTGGTTCTATTTGCTTGCCAGGGCGCCTTTTCTATCCTTATTTAATCACACCATTGCCCTTGATCGACACCTCTGGAATCACATGCACGGAGGCATCTGCATTCGCTTTCTGGCATTTCTTGATCAGCTGCGTGTAATATTTATGCAATTCTTCCTCGATCGCCTTCTCCAGCTTCTTGTAATCCTTTTCCACATTATAGGGAAACATCCGCTCCGATATCGATATTTTCAGCTTCTGGCGTACGCCAAAACGAAAGCGCCCTTTCTCATACGAGGTCTCTACTTTATTCGATACATCTTTCACGTAATAACTGATCCGACTTTTTACGATGCTCCCTTTATCTTGATGATCTTGAACCGGGATACTGAGCGAAATTTCTCCTTGTTTTCCGTGAAGCAGCATTTGCAAAAGAATCGTATCTTGAGGTTCGACAAGTGTTGCGTAAGTCTCTTTTCCGTTTATGAGGGCGGTTCCCATTACTTTTACAACATTACCCTTTTTCTTCATCTGGCCCATCGAATACGACGATCCTTGCATTGACCGTGAAACGTGCATCACGAAACATTACATCCAGTAATTGGAACCACTCTGGATGCTGCAATAAGCGTTTTCCAAGAACAAATACCTGAATTTTCCTGATAGCGTGACACCTGTTACCATCTCGTCCAAATCCATACGAGCTTGCCGAAAGGAATCTGCTTTGACGCCGAATTCCTCTGACTTATCCTTTGCCTCTTTGCTGAACACGGGACTAGATAGATAAAACAACAGTTCGTTTTTTTCATTCAGGTCCAAACCAGCCATAAGCGTAATGGTGGCATCCTCCAAATCGATTCGATCCATGCAGCCCGACAAGCACGTAGTGGCCAAAATCGCCACTAGCAGAATTCTCACACATGCACTCATGCCCTTCGCCCCCTGGCTGATTTATGCCATAACCAAATCGGCCCAGCAATTACAAGAGGAAGCACATATCCAAAGATCAGTCCGGCCTGGTTCCACATCTGCGTCATTTTTTCAGGTCAAGAAAGGATGGCGTATACAGCCAGGATGCCGCTACAAGCAGTAGCAGTAAAATTCTGCCGACATGTCATAGTTGGGAAAAATGAACGACGAAATCGCTGTGAATGCCACCACGATCACCATAATATTGCTGACAATCCCTGCTTGCACGACAGCCTGTCCAATCACAATACCGCCTACAATGCCAACCGTTTGACCAATAGGCGACGGCAGGCGAATCCCCGCTTCTCTGAGCATTTCCAAAGTCAATTCCATGATCATCGCTTCGATCAAAGGTGGAAAAGGTACCCTTTCTCGCGATTCCCCCACCGTTAAAATCAAATCGAGCGGAATCAGTTCATCGTTGTAGGAAATCAAGGCAATATAGAGAGCTGGGAGAAAGGTCGCGACCAGCAAAGCCAAACAGCGCAGCAGCCGGATAAAAGAAGCTACCAGCCATCGTGTACTGTAATCGTCCACGGAATGAAAAAAAGAAATAAAGGTGATGGGTCCTATCAATACGTTTGGTGATCGATCTAAAATAATGACGAACCTGCCTTGCAACAAATGAGAGGCAGTCGAATCAGGGCAATGTTCTGTATGCCCGTTTCAATAAATGCTTGACGTCCACCCTTTAACGATGCCTCCAGCTTCGGATCCTCTATTGCACGCTGAGGCCACCCATTCGTATCTAGGACATAAGCCTCATGACGCCCCTCTACAAAGATCACGCTGCTTCCTAGGAGTATTTTTTCATTTACAGTGTGAAAATCAGAGACAGATGCCTTCTTCCTTCTCATCCATCCTCTTATTCTCATCTCTTGGAGCTCCTGCCCTCTTTATGTATTTTGTTTTGTTAGCGTTGGTGGAAACTTTGAAATCTATTCATGAAATAGCAAGCGAAAAAGAGCAGAGGAGATTCCCCTGCTCTTTTTCGCCTGATACCTTGCTTTCCCCACACACTGAAAAATCGGAGAGTGATTTGACTTATTCTCTCTGCTGCAACCTCTGAAGCATCTGCTGCAACACATGAGACCGTTCTCTCAGCTTGTCTACGTGCTGGGTAAATTCCTCCATCACAGCGGTCGTTTCTTCCGTCGATGCGGCAGTTTCTTCGATGTGCGCCACGTCGTCGTCGGTTTTTTGGCGCAAGCGAGTAATTCCCCGCACGACTTCGTCAGCTTCCTGCTGTTGCTTTTGCGTGTGTCCCATGATTTGCTCCAGAAGCGTGTGAATCTGCAAGGAAGCCTGGCTGATCCCCAGCAGCTTTCCTCTCGCCTCGTCTGCTACCCGGACGCCAGTATCGACAACCTGGGCGCTCTCCCCCATGTTTGATGTCACCATCTCGAGGTCGCAACGAATATTATGGGCAAGATCACCTATCGCCTTCACCGCTTCTGAAGTTTGACTTGCCAGCTCTTGTACCTGATTCGCCACAATCGTGAACGTTCTTCCAGCCGTTCCTGCCCTCGCTGCCTCAATCGATGCGTTGATCGCAACCACCGTAATATGCTTGGCGATGCCTGCAATCGTATTGTTCATCTCCTCGATCTCGTTCGTACGTTTCGAGAGGTTGCCGACCAACTGGGTCGAATCGTTCGACTTTCTTTCGATCGTCTGCATGACCTCCCCCATGTGAAGAACGATCTGCTCCCCGGACATGGCTTGTCCACGCGTTTCTTCTCCGAGTCCGACTGCTCGTATGATCGCCTGACCGATCTGAACAGAACGGTTTGCCTGCTGCTCTACCCCGTGTTGGTTGTTGATGAGCAAATGCAGCGATTCCTGGCTGGCAGCTGTCATTTCGTCGGCGCCTCTGGTGATTTGGGTCATGGCTTCCCGGATGTGTGCCGTTGCCTCGACCAGTGTATCCACGACACGACTGATCTCCTGCGCAGTCACAGCCACCTCCTGAATCAACAGCTGATTGTCTTTCTCCAGTTCCTGATTTTTCTTCACTTCATCCACGGTTTGCATCAAAACGGCCCTCGATCGATTGACCATGGAGAGCATTCGCAGGATCACCACCAACAAGACCAATAGTGCGATCAAGACATCCTGCAGGACGGTACTCCACTGTTCCTGGTGAACCCAATAGGAAACGACAGGGGCTGTGATCAGCACCAGAATCGAGGTAAGCAGCATGGACCCGCGCTTTGCGTACATGCCCGCATAGATGACAGGAAACAACCATGCTGCAAAAGCGGCAATCGGTGCTCCGTAGGCTGTTATGCCAATCGCTACAGTCAAGTACATCTCCAACGGAAATACATAGTGAAACCATGCCCGCAGCCCGGGAACCAGGTACAGGGCGCAGCTTAATCCGTACAAAACATAGGATAAGAGCGTAGCAAGTATGAGATTCGATACAGAGATAGACAAATAACCTTGCCACCACAGAACAAAGCTCAATCCGTAGAGCAGCGTGATTCCAGCACCACTGATCGTCATTAACTGCCGACTTACATTTCTTCTGTTTTCCAGCATCACCGTCGAGTCAAGCACACTAACCTCTCCTCTATATAAGGAATTGAACGCTTTCAAGACTCGGAAAAAAGGAACTGAGATCCTTTCCCCAGCTCCTTGATGACTCTTATCCTGTTGTTTTTACAGTACGTATCCGTCTGCCTCGATGACGCGATCTGCAATGGTACGCTTCAGATGAACGGTGTTGACCGGTGTACGGCGCGTCAGCTTTTTCAGGATCGACAGGCGCAAGCGCAAATCGTCCCCTTCCTCCATCGCTGCCAGTGCTTCCTTCGCCCACCCTTCCACGCGGTCGAATGCTTCCTGTACATATACGGTAGTCAGATCCAGCTTTTGCTGCTCGTTCTCCAAACCGTTGGCAGCTATTGCTTTTTCCGTCCGTTTCACGATGCTGTCCATTGCGTACAGCTCGATCAGCATATCCGCTGCGAACGCCAGCAGCTCCTGCTCTTTGGAAATCGCTTGCTGATACTTCATCAGTGCGGATCCTGCCACCATCAGAATGATCTTGCGAGTCATGTCGATCAGGTGCTTCTCTGCTGCCAATGGCGCGTCTTCGATCTCTTCCGGATAGTAGCTCATCAGCTCTTCCTGGAGACTGGCTGCTGCTTGCAGCAATGGCAGCTCGCCTTTCATCGCTTTCTTCACCAGTGTGTCTGGAATCAGCAAGCGGTTGATTTCATTGGTTCCTTCAAAAATGCGGTTGATCCGGGAGTCGCGGTACATATTTTCGATCTCGTACTCGGACATGAATCCGTATCCTCCATGGATTTGCACACCTTCGTCTACACAATAGTCGAGCACTTCCGTTGCGAACACCTTGTTAATCGAGCATTCAATCGCGTAGTCCGCAATGGCCTTGGCGATCTCTGGACCTTCATCTGCCTTGTCACCCAAGCTGTTGAGGGCGACATCGAACAGGCCGACTGTGCGGTATACCGAGCTTTCGGCAGCATAAGTCTTGATTGCCATGTTTGCCAGCTTGTTTTTGATCAAGGTAAAGTTTGCGATCGGCGTCTTGAATTGCTTGCGCTCTTTTGCGTACGTAGTGGCAATCTCCAAGGCGCGCTTAGCGGACCCAACTGCTCCTACTGCCAGCTTGTAACGACCTACATTGAGGATGTTGAAGGCAATCACATGGCCTCTGCCCGGCTCACCAAGCAGGTTTTCTACCGGTACTGGTACATCCTGCAAAATCACGGTGCGAGTCGAGGAGCCCTTGATCCCCATTTTCTTCTCTTCCGGTCCGAACGATACACCCGGGAAGGTGCGCTCGACGATAAACGCGGTAAATTTCTCGCCATCAATCTTCGCGTAGACGACGAACACATCTGCGAAGCCTGCATTGGTAATCCATTGCTTCTCCCCATTGAGGATGTAGTGCTTCCCATCCTCGGACAGTACCGCTGTCGTCTTCGCGCCCAGCGCGTCAGAGCCGGAGCCAGGCTCAGTCAGGCAGTATGCAGCCAGTCGTTTGCCGAACGCCAGATCTGGCAGGTAACGGCGTTTCTGCTCGTCATTTCCGAAATAGACAATGGGCAAAGAACCGATCCCGACGTGGGCGCCAAAGCTGAGCGCGAAGCCACGCGACAGAGCGAATTTCTCCGTGACGAGTGCGGTGCTTACCTTATCCAGTCCCAAACCGTCGTACTTCTCTGGAACGTCTCCAGCCAACAATCCCAGCTCTCCCGCTTCCTTCAACAGGCGAACGGAGATATCGAACTGGTGATTTTCGATTTCTTCCAGGTGCGGACATACTTCGTTGACCACGAACTCTTCCGTTGTTTTCGCAATCATCTTTTGCTCATCGGTATAATCCTCCGGCACAAACACATCTTCAGCTGAGCCTGCATCAATCAAAAAGCTACCACCGCGGATCAATTCTTTTGTATCTCCCATATCTATCCCTCTCCTTGCAATTGGATTGTTTTAGATCATCTCAAACACGCCTGCTGCTCCCATGCCGCCGCCGATACACATCGTGACGACACCGATTTTGCTGCCGCGACGCTTCATCTCATTCAAAAGCGAAACGGTCAGACGGGCACCCGTGCAGCCCAGCGGATGCCCCAACGCAATGGCTCCGCCGTTGACGTTGACCTTTTCCTGATCGAGACCCAGCTCGCGAATAACCGCCACTGCCTGGGAAGCGAACGCTTCATTCAGCTCGAACAGATCGACATCGTCAATGGTCAAGCCGGCCATTTTGAGGGCCTTCGGGATCGCCACTACCGGACCGATCCCCATGACATCCGGGTCTACCCCGCCGACAGTGAAGGAGCGGAACTTCGCAATCGGCTCGACACCGAGCTCTGCCGCTTTATCCGCTGACATGATCAGCACGGCAGCCGCGCCGTCACTCGTTTGCGAGGAGTTTCCTGCCGTGACGCTGCCTTTGACGTTGAAGACCGGCTTTAGCTTGGCAAGGCCTTCTGGCGTACTGTCTGGACGAGGTCCTTCATCCGTGTTGAACACTCGCTCTTTGACGACCAGCTTGCCATTTTGATCAAAGGAGTGCTGCTTCACAGTGATCGGCACGATCTCATCCTGGAACTTGCCGCCTGCAATCGCTGCAGCTGCACGCTGGTGGCTGATCAGGGCAAATGCGTCCTGGTCTTCGCGAGTGACATTGTAACGATTCGCCACTTCCTCTGCCGTATGGCCCATCCCCATATAGGCTTCGGGCAAGGTCTCCACCAGTGTCGGGTTGAGCGCGACCTTATGACCGGTCATCGGCAGCAGGCTCATGCTCTCGACTCCACCAGCGATAATGACATCAGCGCCGCCCACCATGATTTGTTGAGCTCCGTAAGCGATTGTTTGCAACCCCGAAGAGCAAAAACGATTGATCGTGATTCCTGAAACATTCGTTGGCAATCCAGCCCGCAAACCGATCAGCCGGGCAAAATTCATCCCCTGTTCGGCTTCCGGTACGGCATTCCCGATAATGACGTCCTCGATATCGGCTGGATCCAATTGTGGAACCCTACGCAACAGCTCACGGATGACCTCAGCTCCCATATCGACTGGATGAACTTCCTTCAAGCTCCCTTTTTTCGCTCTGCCGATAGCAGTACGGGCACCTGCGACAATCACTGCTTCTCTCATTTTTATACCCCCCTAGTTGCGCAATGGCTTGTTTTTAGTCAGCATGTGCTGCATCCGTTGCTGCGATTTCGGAGTCTTGATCAGCTCCAGGAAGGCTTGCTTCTCCAACTCCAAAATGTACGTTTCCGTCACTTCTGTACCTGCCGGCAGGTTGCCACCGGACAAGACATAGGCGACTTTGCTTGCGATCAGCTCATCGTGATCGCTGATATATCCGCTTTTCTTCATCGCGTAAATGTTCTGGCGCAAGGTAGCGTAGCCTGTATCCCCAATGACGCGAACCTTGCGTGGTGTAGGAGGCGTATAGCCTTCCCGGTCCATTTCCAATACGAGCTGCTTGGCGTCGTAGAGCAGGTGATCCGGATTGACACTGATGCGGTCAGTCGGGCGCAGATAGCCCAGATTAATTGCTTCCTGTCCGCTTGTCGAAACCTTCGCCATCGCAATCGTTTCAAAAGCGCGCGCTACAAACGGGAATGGATCGACTGGTACCGTACCACCCTGTGGCACATTTTCCATTGCGCGGAACAGAAGTTCCTTCGTACCGCCGCCACCAGGCAGCAGCCCTACGCCTACTTCCACAAGACCCAAATACGTTTCCGCAGATGCCTGTACGCGGTCAGCCAGATAGACGACCTCTACCCCGCCGCCCAGCGTCATGCCAAAAGGTGCGGCAACGACTGGACGGTGCAAGAAACGCAGTGCGCGTGCAGCTTTGTGGAAATTCGTTACCAGCATGTCTAGCTCGATCCAGTTCTCGTCTTGCGCCTCCATCAAGGCCATCGCCAGATTCATACCCACGCAGAAGTTTTTGCCCTGGTTGCCGATGACGAGTCCCAAGTAATTTTTCTGCACTTCTTCGGCTGCGAAGTTGGCCATTTGCAAAACGTCCAAGCCAAGCGCGTTGTTGGGAGAAGTAAACTCCAGGCAAGCTACGCCATCGCCGAGATCGATGAGAGCCGCTCCTGCGTTTTTCTTGATCAGCTTGCCTTGTTCCTTGAGCGCAGCGAGGTTGATCTTCTCCTTCTTGCTCTCCACATCCTTGTATGCACCGCCAATCGAGAAAACCGAGATACGTCCCTCCTGTTTTTGATAGAAGGACGTTTTTCCGCTCGCCAGCAGCTCTTCTACGAGCGCAGGAATGGTTTCTCCCTCTTCTCGCATGCGTGCTACCGACTTTTCTACGCCAATCGCATCCCATGTCTCAAAAGGACCGAGCTCCCAGCCAAAGCCCCATTTCATGGCCTGATCGACTGCCACGATATCGTCTGCGATCTCGTATGCCTTGTCCGCCGAATACAAGAGAACCTTTTTGAACACGTTCCAGACGAACTGGCTTCCCTTGTCCTTGCCGTACGCGAGGGTCTTCAGCTTCTCAGGCAGGGACTTCGCCGTCTTGGCTGCATCCAGGGAAGCGAACTTCGCCTTCACGCTTGGACGATACTCCATTGTCGCTGTATCGAGAGCATGAATTTCTTTACCCTGCGGGGTTTTGATTTGCTTGAAAAAGCCTTGACCCGCCTTCTGTCCGATCCAGCGCTTCTCAACCATTTGCAGGACGAACTCCGGCACTTCAAATACGGCTCTTTCCACTTCGTCTGCGCTCTTGTTTTTGACGTTGTTGGCGACATGCACGTACGTATCCAGTCCCACGACGTCCAGGGTGCGGAAGGTCGCGCTCTTTGGCCGGCCGATCACAGGTCCGGTAAGCGCATCGACTTCATCGACTCCCAACCCTGCCTTCACCATCTCCTGGATCGAGACCTGCAAGCCGTATGTACCGATCCGGTTGGCGATAAAGTTGGGCGTGTCTTTGCAAAGTACGGTGCCTTTGCCCAGTACATGCTCACCAAAATGCATCATAAAATCGACAATCGCGGGGTCCGTATCATTGCCCGGAATAATCTCCAGCAGCTTCAGATAGCGAGGTGGATTGAAGAAATGCGTTCCGAGGAAATGCTTCCGGAACTCTTCAGACCTTCCTTCACTCATTTCATTGATGGAAACTCCGGATGTATTGGAAGAAACAATCGTACCGGGCTTGCGAACTTCTTCGATCATGGCGAATACCTTTTGCTTGATCGCCAGATTCTCCACCACGACTTCGATAATCCAGTCCGCATCCGCGAGCAGAGAAAGGTGGTCTTCGAAGTTGCCCACAGTAATCCGCTCGATATTTTGCTTATCATAAAGAGGAGCAGGCTTTTCCTTTAGCAAGCGATCCTTTCCAGCCTGTGCAATCCGATTGCGGACGGCAGCATCTGCTAAAGAAAGGCCTTTTTTGCTCTCCTCTTCTGTCAGTTCACGCGGTACGATATCGAGCAAACAGACGGGAATCCCCACGTTTGCCAGATGTGCGGCAATCCCGGCTCCCATCACGCCAGAACCGAGAACAGCGGCTTTGCGAATTTTGCGTTCCATCTCCAAATCCTCCTCCGTAATGATATGAGCTGCGTTTTAACAATAGAAATTTTCTGAAAAGAGACGTTTTTCATATTAATTATACTTTTTATACAGCGGTTCTGTCATGTCATTCATCTCGTTTTGTTGAATGAATACTCATTCATTTTGTGGGGAAAAAATGACATCCCACATGCGGCTATCAAGCCGTGAGATGTTCGCTTCCACAAACTGAATCAGCGTTCAGTTGTCATTGTAATCGAAAATTCTGTCTCTTGCAATATAAAAAACGTGCTACCTATCACGAAAACAGACTTGAACAAACTGATGCCCGCAAATGAAAACGGGCACTCTTGTGCGAATGCCCGATTTTACCTGAACCGTTATTTTGCTGTGTAGATAATGTTGATCAGCTTGCGTCCAAATGGACTGTATTCATCCGCTGCAAACACGTATTCAATCTGGTAGAATCCATTCGCATTGTCCTTGTACTGTCCCAAGACGAGCAAATTCTTGTTGTTGCTTTCATCGAGCTTCGCTGTAAACGAAACGTGCTCCGTGTGCTTGGGTATGAATGGGAAGCTGGACCATTTTTTCAAAACAGAGGGTTCAAAATACTTGGACACTGCTGCCTGATTATTGTTCTCGTAGGCAAGACTTGCTGCACGCAGAAAAACGTTCGCCGCTTTTACCTGACGGGTGTTGTTGAGCCCTGTGAACGATTGGACGACATCGCGCTCATAGTAGTTATGAAGTCTGGTCAGAACTACAGCATACTGCGCACGTGTCATCACCGCATAAGGATCGAACACGTCAGATTTTCCAAACAGACCGAACTCGTTAATCCCTGTCGCATAGGGAGAGTACGTGTCTCGATAGTAGCTATCTTGCTTCCACTCATAAAAGCTGGTGAAATACGACTTCGCATCTTCCGGCTTAATATTGATGCCGCGGAATTTTTGCGGTGCCATCATATGGAAGAGCACCATGCTCGCTTCTTCGCGAGTAAGCGGGCGCTGCAGAGCCGTAGCAGAAAGCCACCAATCCGGATTGTCCTTCTCTTGCTTGCGCATCAGCTTGCCGCTATCCGCCAAAAACAAATAGTAGAGCATCCGATCGCCTGGATCGTAATCGCTGACGCCGTTTGTTTCTACGCGGTACATGGCGCGCAGATTGGTTAAAAGCTGCTCGATCTCCCAACGCGGTCCATAGCGGTAGTCCAGGTTGTTTTTCCGCTCAGGCTTGGCGATGGGACCATACACCGATTCGAATACCCGGTTCAGCATCGCAATCGCTTCCCCACGAGAAATCGGTTTGTCCGGGTGGAACTGACTGCCATTCCCCTTAATGATTCCCAAGCTCGCCAAATACTCAATATCGTCTTGCGCCCAGTGTCCACGTGTATCGTTAAACGAGCTTTGTGCTGAAGCGCTGCCTGTAAAAGCGCTTTGCGCAACCAGCAGCACCATCAGAAAACAGAACAGAATGCGCTTGAAAAACATCGTATTGTTCTCCTTTCCTCTATCACCCATTTTTAAACATTTCAGTATACGGCAAAGATTTTTCCTTTATGTCTGAACGCCACTGGTATGTAGGTCGTATATTCCGAGGTTATCCTTATGCAGATAGGAATAAATTGAATAATACGTTCGTCAAACAAAATACCAATTAATTGCCAATCTGTAAAGGTAAAAACAGGTGAAAACAAAGAAACTGCCCTATAGACCTAGGACAGTTGTCGCATAGCTAATTTTCTATTTTTTCGATCCAACCCGGACCCTTTTTAACCAAAACCCGATATAGCAGAAAGTCCAGGCCGGAAAAGACGATAAAAAGCATGACCGCCACAGATAATAACGAGCCTTGACTCTGGGTCAAAAATACCAGAACTACCGTTATCCCTGCCGTCAATAGCGCGACCAGGATGGCGAATAGCGGATTGAGGTTTTGCTTGACGGCTTCTTGCTCCGAGGTCCAGGCAAGCTTTGGCATATGGATATCGATCAGGATACCCAATACATTGATCAGAACCACTCCTGGAAGAGCAACCAAGAGACAAATCAATAGGAACATGGGTGAGATATTCAAGAACCAAGCAGCTGCGACCAGAAGAAACAGAATACTAATGAAGCTCATCATCACACCAGGCAGCAGTTTACCCATAAGCAGCTGGATAAACGAAATGGGAAAGGTCTTGTTCAGAAAAAATCCCTGACCATCCCTCGTGATAGCCGTAGCAGATGCGCTGTTCATTCCAGCTATAAACAAGCTGCCTGCGAAAAAGATCGCCAGGCTTAAGCCTCCCATTCCTTCGATCCATCCGCTCAAGGCTGTGATCAGTTCACCTCTCTCCTGGATACCGAACAGTGGAATCAGGACAAAAACCGGCATGATCAAGCTGGGCAGCAAGCAGTTGAGCATATAAGCTGGCGTTCGCCACAGCATTCGCCACTCCTTGAGCGCATAGGACCACCAGGGAGAGCGCACCTTGGCCAGCTTGGCAAAATCCTGTCCCCCTACTTTTTTCCGCTTGGATGCCGACTCACTGACCCCCATCACACCAGCGAAATAGAGACGATCCCCGGCAAACAAAAAGAGGAGAACTGCTGCTCCTGTAGTCAAAATAAACGCCAGCAGGTAGCCCAAGCCAGCCAAGTAGCCACTGTTGACCAGTGCAAACACAGCAAGCTTGCTGGTCGGGAACAGCTGCGTCGCGAGATTAAGCAGGACGTTGTCGCCTGACAAAATCTGTTGCTGGAGCTTCTCCACGTCTTCCATCGAGCCTCTTTGCCGTTGTACGAAAAACTGGAAGCCAAGCGCAGCGCCAAGGCCTATGATCCCACCGATCAGACGGAAACGGTCCTTTTTCTTGCCGATGTTGGTATAGCGCATGAACAGCATAACCAGCAGTGACGCAAGCACCAAGGGCACGATCGGGACGACCAGAAATAGAAGGATCGAATACAGGTAGAAAACTAGCCCTGCACCGCTTTTTATCCCAAAAACAATCAGCAATGGTCCTAACAAGATCAACTCTGTCAGGTATTCATAAATGAGAGCGACCAGGAAATTGGCTCCGAGTATTTCTCGGGGTGCCAAGGGCAACGGCAAAAAATGCTCTACATCCTGTGAGTAGTAAAATACCGTGAGGACATAGACAATGCCGAGTACAAAAATAGTGAATGATACCAGTGCCAGACCTAACCCAAGCAGGGCACTTTCTTGGCCGATCATCGCCAATCCATCGTACAATCCGGACAGGAACCAGGCTCCGCTGATGACCATGGGCATCATTCCAACGAGAATAGCGACGAGCAGCAGGATGCTTTTCCAGCCGCTTCCCTTTTTGCTCTTCCATAGCGGGCCTGCGTTTTTCAGCATGATTTTGGTCAAAAGCCAGATGTTATTCATGCTTGGTCAGCTCCAGGAACAGGCTTTCCAGAGATTCGTGAGACTGGAAATGCTCCTGCATCTGCGGAAATGTTCCACAAAAGAGGATTTTCCCCTTGTTGATGATCGCGACTCGGTCACACAGCTTCTCAGCTACTTCCAGAACATGTGTTGAAAAAAATACGCTTCTGCCGCTGTCTGCGTGCTCCCGCATCATTTCTTTCAACGTATAGGAGGACTTCGGATCCAGTCCTGTCAGCGGCTCATCGAGAATCCACACCTCTGGATGATGCACGAGCACACCCATAATGACGATCTTTTGCCTCATCCCGTGAGAGTAGCTCTGTATCGTATCGCCGAGTGCGTCCAGCATGTCAAATCGCTTGGCAAGACTGTGTATGCGGCTGTTGCGAACCTCCTGCTCCACACCGTATATATCTGCCATGAAGCTGACGTATTCCAAGCCTTTCAGCCGTAAAAACAAGTCGGGACTGTCCGGTACATAACCAAACTGTTTTTTCGCTTCAATCGTGTCGACGCCGATCTCTTTTCCGTTGATGCGAATCTGACCTGCGTCGGGCTTGATGATGCCTGTTATCATTTTTATCGTTGTCGTCTTCCCTGCTCCGTTGGGACCGAGGAAACCGAATATTTCACCTTTTGGTACAGTCAAATCAAGATGATCGACTGCCTTGTAAGTACCATTGTAGCTTTTGCTGACTCCATTCAGCTCTATCATATGCTCACTCCTGTCCACAAGAGTATTTCCAGACACTTTCCCTATTCATACGAATCCATGTATCAAAAGGTTTCCAGCATAAGGAAGAAGAGCCGGATCATCGCACCCAGCTCTCTTTTTTTACTAGAATCCGTATTTAATTTTGCGGTACGTAGCTTCCGTCGCGAAGCATAGTCAGCTCGCCCATGATGAAAGCCAGATCGGAATCGTCTCCATCTCCGTTTTCATCAATCGCTTCCAAGCGGCGCAGGAGGATGCTGGCAAAATCCTGAATCAGTACAGGCTGCGCTTCCATATCGTTCTCTTCAAATACTTCGTAGCTCGTCAAGGCTTCCAGATGGGTCACGATGTGAAACCCACCGATTTCCCCCAAAATTTCTTTTTTGTTCAGCTTTGATTTTTCCAATTTTTTCAACATAGAGACAATGTCATTGGCGAACATGCTGGGGAAAGCAACCATATAAAAATGGCGGTTTTTTGCTTCACTGGTCTTGATAATCAAGATATCGGTGCCTTCCAGCTTCTTAGCCTTTTTTCCAAATCCAAACATATATTTTCCACCTCTATTATTTCGGTCTGCATAGCTCTCTCCATGATAGACATATTCAGAGTAGTAGACAACCCCCATCCTGTTTCCTTTTTTCACTCGATTTACGGAGTGGTCAGGGAAAATGTTACATGTCTATTCCCTATGAATCCCACACACGCTAAGGGAAAATCTCCAAAGAGGTGTGCAGGTATGAAAATGAAGCACGGTTGGATCTATTTGCTGTTGCTGTCTATTCTGGTGACCGGTTGCAATGCTTCTAATACCAGTCAAGGCAAAAAGAACGAAAAAACAGCTACAAGTCAAAGCAAAAAGAATGAAAAAACGGCGAAGACCCAAAGCAAAGCAACCAAACAGAAACGTCCTGCTCGAAGTGTCGCCATTCAAAAGCTGGATGACAGCAAAATGAACATCGTCATTTTCCTGAACCGGGCCGAACACGTCGTGGAGGATGTCTACTACGCCGCAATCGACCATACGAAAGGAAAAACCGCTCACGAAGATGGAATCACCTACCTTGAACTGCCCAAACGCTTTGACAGCAAGGACAAAGTGATCGCCTATTTCTCCAAGTTCTGGAGCAGATCATTGTCTGAGGCCCTCTATGACAACCTTTCCACCAAGCAGATCAAGAATAAGCTGTACGTCGCTATTCCAAACGTCGATTATCCAGTGTTGATATCCGTCCGGAATACCGCAGTGGAAAAACTGAACAGTGAAATTCGCGTCTCTGTCCAAAATGTGACAGACCCGGCCTTCTCCTCGGATCGAACGCTTCGCTACCAGTTAATGCGCGACGACAAAACGAAGCGCTACGAGATCAAATCGCGTATGGGTACCTATGGAAATGACCAATTTCAATAATCCGCTTGACATTTATGTGAGACCAAGCGAATAATTATGTATTAATAAGCATACCGAATGAGCTATGACGGGGAACAGTAAAACTGCCCTTCAGGTCCAGAGAGCGAAATCCATTGGCTGAGAGGTTTCGTCCTTCGAATCAGTTTGAACCCACCCCAGAGCATCCAGGGATGACCTGGACAGGTTTCTTTCACCTGTTATCCAAGAAAGAGAGCCGGACGTTACCGCCTGAAGCAAAAGCTTCTCGTGCATAACGTCAAGTAAGGTGGTACCGCGGAGGTCATCAACGCCCTTTCGTCCTTATCAAAGAGACGAGAGGGCTTTTTATATTTATTTTTTCACTGGAATCAGGGGGTACAGCAATGAAGAAAGGGAAAATGCGGTTGGTTGTAAAGGTGGGCAGCAGTTCGTTGGCGGCATCCTCAGGAGGTGTAGATCCTCAAAAAATGTCGCTCCTCGTCTCGGCTGTCAGTCAGCTGCGGGATGCGGGCCATCAGGTCGTGCTCGTCTCGTCTGGTGCAGTAGCCAGCGGTTATCAAAAACTGGGCTATAAACAAAGACCGCGCACACTAGCCGCAAAGCAAGCAGCAGCAGCCATTGGGCAGAGTCTCCTGATGCAAACCTATACGCAACTGTTCGGCGCACATCAATGCAGCGTAGCACAAATTCTGCTCACCAGAAGTGACTTTTCCCATCGGGAGCGTTATCAGCACGCCTTTCAAACCTTGTCGCTTTTACTCGATAAAAACATCTTGCCGATCATTAACGAAAACGACACCGTGTCCGTAGCAGAGCTGACTTTTGGCGACAATGACATGCTGGGAGCACTGGTGGCTGGCCTGGTACACGCCGATTTGTACATGATCCTGACCGACACCAACGGGTTGTACGACAAGGATCCTCGCTACAATTCCGACGCCCAACGAATCGCCTGGCTGCCAGAAGTGACAGAAGAAATAGAAAATCTGGCTGGCGGTGCTTCCCAGCTGGGAACGGGCGGCATGCGCTCCAAGCTGATCGCAGCCAGAACCGCACAAGGATTGGGCATTCCCAGCTTTATCGGAAAATTGGATCAATCCTCCGATCTGCTTGAAGTCCTGACGGGAGATGGAAATGGCACTTACGTCAACTACAGTCCGGAAGCACCCTCTCTCAGCGGTTTACCTACCCGCAAGCAGTGGATCGCCCTGCACTCCCCTACCCGTGGCTCGATTACGATCGACCAAGGTGCAGCCGAAGCCATCCTGGAACAGAGACGCAGCCTCCTTTTGGCGGGTGTGCGCGATGTAAACGGGACTTTTAATCAAGGAGAGGTCATTGAGGTGTACTGCGAGGGTGAATTAATCGGTCGAGGTGTCAGCCGCTTTGCTGCCGAAGATCTGACAGATTCGCTTGGCACCAAAGCAACGCGACGCAGCGGTACTGTCATACATCGCGATCAATGGACACAGACCATCTAGCTTCAACAGGCATGGCAAGTTATTTGCCTACATTTTATAGAGAGAAAAGGAGATGGAGATTATGGGGAACTGGAAGCAACAACTGCAGGAGCAGTTAAGATTGGCGAAGCAAGCGTCCCGCAAAATGGCGCTCTTGACACGGGAGGATAAAGACAAGGCATTGACGGCGCTCGGTGAACAACTCCTCGCGGATGAGAAAGTGATCCTGGAGGCAAATGAACGGGATCTGGCCAAAGCCGAAGCAGACGGACAGCCCGCCTCTTATTTGGACCGCCTTCGCTTGACCACCGGACGTGTACTCGATCTGGTGGAAAGCTTGAAACAACTGGTCGCTCTCGAAGACCCAGTCGGTCAATCGATGAGTCGCTGGACCCTTTCGAATGGATTGGTGATGGAACAGATTCGCGTACCACTCGGCGTGATTGGCATGGTGTATGAAGCACGCCCCAATGTGACTATCGATGCTGCTGCCATCGCCCTGAAAACCGGCAACGCCATCGTCCTGCGCGGCAGCCACAGTGCAGTAAACAGCAACCTGGCCCTGGTCAAAAGCATGCGCGATGCCCTGACGGCTACAGGTCTTTCTCCTGAAGCTGTTCAATACCTGCCTTTTGCCGAACACGAATCTGTAGACATGCTGTGTACAGCCAACGGGCTGGTCGATGTGATCATTCCACGCGGCGGTGCTGGCCTGATCTCTCGTGTGCTGAAAACCTCCAGTGTTCCTGTATTGGAAACGGGCGTCGGCAACTGCCACATCTTTGTGGAGAAAACAGCGGATTATGCAATGGCAGAGGCCATCGTATTGAATGCCAAAACGAGCAGACCAGCAGTCTGCAACGCCGCAGAAACCTTGCTCCTCCACCGTGAATGGCCTGCCTCCTGCCAGCTGGAGCTCTTGCAGCGTCTGATCGAAGCAGGAGTAGAGGTTCGTGCATGCGACGTCACAAGAAAGCTTCATCCATCGTTAAGCGCCTCTCTGCTGCAAGCCACAGAAGAGGATTGGGATACGGAATACTCTACCTTGATTATCGCGGTACGTACCGTCGATACGCTGGAGGATGCACTGGAGCATATCTCGCTTCACAGCACCGGACACTCTGAAGCGATCGTGACAGAGGACCAAGCAGCCGCACAACGCTTCCTCACCACTGTAGATGCGACTACCGTCTACCATAATGCCTCCACTCGTTTTACGGATGGCGGAGAATTCGGCTTTGGCGCCGAGATCGGCATCAGCACGCAAAAGCTGCATGCTCGCGGACCAATGGGCTTGCCTGCCCTCACCTCTTACAAATACGTCGTACGCGGCACTGGGCAGATCCGATAGTCCCGAAAGGAGGAAGACAACCATGAACACACAGCCTGCTTTTTCCATCGAAGGACGTATTGGTTTTCTGGGAGCTGGCTCCATCGCTGAAGCCATGCTCTCCGGCATTTTGAAAAAGGGACTTCTCAGCGCCGAGCACATCCTGGTTTCCAATCGCAACAATCAGGAACGACTGGATCAACTCGCTGATACCTATCAAGTGCAAGTGTCGCAGGACCGAAAGCTGCTCGTGGATACTTCCGACATCCTTATTCTGGCGATGAAGCCAAAGGATGCAGCGGAAGCATTGATGGAGCTGCAAGGCACAGTCCGTCCGGGTCAATTGGTCATCTCGGTGATCGCAGGAGTGGCCACTTCCCTGATCGAGGAATGGCTTGGCGTACAATGTGCAATCATACGGACAATGCCTAACACGTCATCTGCTATCGGTCTGTCTGCGACCGGGCTTGCCTGCAATCGCTTTGTGACAGAAGAACAGCTCGAGCTGGCCACGCGCCTGTTTGAAGCTATCGGCACGGTATTCACCGTCGCTGAGGAGGAGCTGGACATTGTGACCGGCCTTTCCGGCAGTGGTCCTGCCTATATTTACTATCTGGTTGAGGCGATGGTGGGAGCTGGAGCCAAAGCCGGTCTCTGTCGCGAAACGGCCCGCCAGCTCACCCTGCAGACCTTGCTTGGCGCCGCGCACATGCTGCTCGATACCAGCGAGGACCCTGCCCTGCTGCGTCAAAAAGTGACCAGTCCTGGTGGAACTACTCAAGCTGGTCTGGAGGTTCTCCAATCGTATCAGTTTCAGGAAGCTGTCACTTCCGCCATTCTTCGCGCTACTGAGCGTTCCCGTGAATTGGGCGCACAGTACCGCTAGCTTTTGTCTGTCCTTCCTTCTGTTGTATACTGGATGGGCTGGAGAAACACGGAGGTGTCCATGAATATTTACGCCTTGTATGGAACGAGCGGAACAGGCAAGAGCTCAATGGCTCTGGAGCTGGCTCACCGGATGAATATCGATGCGATCATCGACGACGGCATCTTGATTTATCAAGGACGCAAGGTAGCCGGTACATCCGCCAAATATGAAAAAACGAAAATCCAAGCAGTAAAACGCGCCATTTTTCATTACGAAGATCACGCGAATGAGGTTCGGCAAGCGCTGACTGATCTCGCTTTGGAACGGATGCTGGTTCTGGGAACTTCACAGCGCATGATCGAACGGATCGTGGAAGCACTGGAGCTACCCGAGCCGGTCGAATTCATCCCGATCGAGTCCATCAAGCGTCCTCAGGATATCGAGGCTGCCCGCTACATCCGGGAAACGATGGGGAGACACGTCATTCCCATCCCGCGCGTTGAGGTGGAACAGGATTTTATCCAACGACTGCTCTCTTCTGCCCAACGGATTTTTTCCTCCAAAAAGGAAGCGAATGGCGGTGAATCTACGGTGGTCCATCCTCCTTTTTCTGGAGGACGTATCCTGATCCATCCGCAGGTCTTGCGCAAGATTGTGCAGGGTGTCTGCAACGAGTATGAGGAAGTCGATCAAATCCTGAAAGCGAACACCTCTTTTGAAGACTTGCCGCGTATCGAGCTGACGCTGGCCCTGAAGGTTCCTTATGGGACGTATATTCCAGAACGAATCATTGAGCTTCAATCCGAGCTGCATAAGGAAGTAAGCTACACCTTGAACATCGCTCCCGCCAGCATCGACATTCAGGTCACAAGCCTGCGCCTTGTGTAAATAAATACCATAAAGATAAAGACAAACATCGCATCACCGCACAAAATCCGGCTCATACAGCCGGATTTTTTTTCTACGCTTTACTTCCCCAAATGTAGCTCATACTACATGTGTATTCCCCCATGAAAGGAGCTCACTCATGCCGTCTATCCTGTCTTCGATGCAGTCTGCACAAGTCCCTATTCCAGAACCCCCCAAGGTCATCACGACAAAGGATTGCAGCTATTTGAAGGATGCCATGTCCTGGAACCTGATCGCCTTTAAAAAGTTCCATGCCTTCGCGCAGCAGGCACAGGACCCGGAAGTGAAGCAGCATTTGGAAAAAGCAGGCCGCATGCATCAGAAGCATTACCAAACGCTCCTTAGCCACCTTCAAAACAACAATACTGCAGTGATGGCATCTCTGCCGCAAACCCAATCCCAACAGCAGCCTCAGATGCAGTAAGGGGGAGATCACATGCCAAATCAAAATCAGATTGCCAATCCGCAGCCTGCCAACATGCCACAGGTAAAAACGCCTGAGATGAACGATCGCGACTATCTGAACGATTGCCTGTCTACTTGCAAATACTTGACGGACAGCATGAATGTGGCTGTGCGTGAAGCAAGCCACCAGCAGCTCCATCAAGACATGATGCAAATTTTGATTGAAACGCATCAGAGCGCCCGAGAAGCGTATAACTTGATGTTCCGAAAAGGCTGGTACAAGCTCGAAGCAGAAGATCAACAAAAGCTGCAGCAGGCTTATCAGCAGTTTAGCGGTTACTCTACGCAGTTTCCGTATCATTGATGCAACACAACAAGAACATCCCGAGGGATGTTCTTGTTCTTCAATGTCTGATCATTTCTTTGACCAGCTCGGATAATCGATACACAGCCTGCTCCGTCTCTTCTTCACTCGCATAGGCATAAGACAAGCGCAGATGCCTGCTGTCTGTTTGATCGTATATATACCCGGGATTGAGCAGGATTCCGGTTGACAAGGCTTTGGTAAACAAGGTTCGCATCGAAAAAGAATGACGAAAGCGCAGCCAGATATAAAACCCTCCCTGCGGTATCTGCCAGTCAGCCAAGTCTTGGAACCAACGGGACAGCAAGCTGCACATGAGATCTCGACGCCTCCGCAAAGCTACCCGTACTTCTTCCAGATGCTTCTCGTACACTCCACTCTTCAGCCACTCCATCGCCACCCATTGGGACAGAGCGCTCGCTCCGTAATCCGTCTGCATTTTGACATCTGCCAAACGATCCACCACAGGTTCGGGACCGACGATCCAACCAATTCTAAGCCCTGGACTCAACGTTTTCGACAGACTCCCCAAATAAAGAACCAGTCCGTTCTGATCCCTTGCCTTCAGCGGTAACGACTCGGGCTTGTCAAACCATAGGTCCCCGTATACGTCGTCCTCCAGTACAGGCAATCGCTCCCGCTCACATACAGCCAGTACCTGTTCCCGACGTCGCTCTGTCATGAATCGGCCCGTTGGATTGTGGTACGAAGGGATCGTGTAGAGCAGCGCCCCGTTTTGGGCCTTTTTGTGATAAGCGAGCGCGTCAGCCAGAATCCCTTCATCATCCATCGGCACTCCGACAAGACTCATGCCGGAAGCCTGAAACAAGGGCAGCGAATTCAAATAGGAAGGCTGCTCCAGCAAAATGGTCGAGCCCTTATGCAAAAGCCCGATAGAGATCAAATGAAGTGCCTGCAAGGCTCCTGAGACGATCAAGATGGAAGATGGCGAAACGTCGAGGCCTCGCCCTCTCAAATGCTGGCTGATGGCCTGCCGCAGGGGCAATAGCCCTTTGGGTTCGGAATAGCCGAGCTGCGTGATGGTTTCTCCCGAACGGCTAAGGATATCCTTCATTTGTTCTTTTGGAATCAGGTCTGGAGACAGCTCTCCGGTTCCAAGCCTGATGTAGCTCGGATCGGGCTCATACCGGTTTATATCCTGAATCGTTGGCAAATTGGGCGGATGCGCACCCGCTTTTACGTAACTCATCCAGTCCGGCGGAGGTGTCGCAGACAACAAGGTCCAGGTGTTGTTGCTCACCTGCGTGCCGCTCCCCACTGTCGACTCGATCAGCCCTTCTGCTCTCAGCTCTTCCAGCGCCGTGACCACTGTGCTCCGGTTTACCCCCAGGCTTTCTGCAAGCGCTCTTTGAGTAGGCAGTTTGCTTTTGACAGGCCACTCCCCCGCTGCGATCTTTTCTTTCATATAAGCAACAATCTGTTTATAGACCGCTATATCCGATGACTTGTCCGGTTTCCAATCGATCGTAAGCACTGTGCATCCCTCCACCCCAGTTACCTGTATTGTACAAATTGGTTGGTCTACGAGCAAACCAATTGGCTGGAGACAAGAGATCAAAAAGAGTGAATAATGACAAAGATGCCTGTGCACGTTATTCAATGGAATTCGGAGGGAATTTTCGTGATCGAAGCAATCTTGCATGGATTCATCCTGGCCTTTGGACTCATCTTGCCGCTCGGTGCGCAAAATGTCTTTGTCTTTAATCAAGGCGCACTCCAGCCATCCCTGTGGCGAGCGATGCCGGTCGTCATCACGGCTGCTCTCTGTGATGCCCTACTCATTTTACTGGCTGTCCTGGGGGTCTCACTCGTCGTCCTCTCCGTCGCCTGGTTAAAGACACTGCTATATGCTATAGGCGTACTCTTTTTGCTGTACATGGGCTTCCTTACCTGGCGTAGCCGTGCGAATGTGGATCAGAAGCAAGAAACCGTTCAGTTTTCAGCGAAACGGCAAGTGATGTTTGCTGCCTCAGTCTCGCTTCTCAATCCACATGCAATCCTGGATACAATCGGCGTCATCGGCACCAGCTCACTCCATTATGCAGGAGGAGCCAAATGGGGGTTTACCGTCGCCTGTATCCTCGTCTCCTGTCTTTGGTTTTTTGGCTTATGCATAGCAGGTCGTCTAACCGGGAAATTGGACCGTTCAGGCAGACTGATGCGCGGCTTAAATATGGTCTCAGCCCTCATCATGTGGGGCGTTGCCCTGTATATGACCTGGACACTGTTCACGCTGTAATTGACTTTTCGGTGCATAAACCTACCGCGCTCCACCGACAATACTCCTATCAGACACATCGCGGAGGTTCCTATGCTTTTTACCAAATCCGACCCACTCCTGGATGATCTTCTTGTGATCGCCCAAAACGTTCATGATTCTGCCGTCTTTTTCAACCAGTACAAGGTCAAGTCATTGGAAACCGTCGAGAGCTTTTCCAACACGATGAAAGACTTTGAATCAAAAGGCGATCGACTGATCCACGAAATCATTTTTCGCATCAACAAGAGCTTTATCACCGCCATCGAGCGTGAAGATGTGATGGAGCTTGCCATCAAGCTGGACGATGTACTCGATGGCTTGGAATGCTGTGCTGCTCGACTGTATATGTTTGATATCACACGCGGGGATGATGTGATGATTCACTTCGCACGAATCATCGAAGATTCTACCCAGCAAATCGTGCATGCGATAGAGTTGCTGCAAAAGCAGAAGCTGTCCGCCATGAAGGAATACATCATCGGCATCAACGAGCTGGAGAGTGAGGGCGACGAGTTGTTGCGCACCAGTGTTCGCGAGCTTTTCAAAACCTCAACAGACGCCATTCATATCATGCAATTCAAGGAAATCTACGAGCTGCTGGAAGAAGTGACGGATCATTGTGAGGATGTAGCGGATGTGCTGGAGACAGTGATCATGGGTAATACGTAAAAAAACCTCTATCGATGCCTATTCAAGGAGGAGCGACCGCGTTTTAGCAGAAAGTTTTTATGCGCTCCGGAATGGATAAGCGTAAACACTTATACATTCCTACACGTAAAAAAGGGAGGAGCTTGTCCTGTGGATACGGGTCTTCCATTGGTCGTGATGGTTGTGATTCTCGCTGTGTCCTTTGATTTTATCAATGGATTTCACGATACAGCCAATGCAATCGCAACGACAGTCTCAACGAAAGCCTTGCCGCCCAAAATAGCGATTGCGCTAGCCGCTTCGATGAACTTCATCGGTGCCCTTACCTTTACAGGGGTAGCGAAAACCATAGGTGGCAGTATCGCAGACCCGGCAAAGCTGGAATTTGGCGTCCTCGTCGTCATCGCGGCTCTGCTCTCGGCGATCACCTGGAATCTGGTCACGTGGTGGTACGGAATTCCCAGCAGCTCATCCCATGCGCTCATCGGCTCTCTGGCAGGAGCTGTCATTGCGTCAGCAGGCTTTGGACAAGTCAACTGGGACGGCTTTACTGACATCTTCAAGGCATTGATCCTGTCGCCGATCATCGCACTCGTGGCAGGCTACCTGCTGATGAATCTGCTGTATTTGCTTTTTAGCCGAGTGTCTACTCCACCCACGAGGATCAACAGAGGGTTTCGTTTCTTTCAGATTTTCACCGCTGCCCTGCAATCCTTCACGCACGGAACCAACGATGCCCAAAAAGCGATGGGCATTATCGTTTTTGCCCTTGTAGCCGCACAAATTCAGGAGGACGCCCAGCACATTCCCTTCTGGGTCCAATTTATCTGCGCCCTGGCGATGGGTCTCGGCACATCTGTTGGCGGTTGGAAAATCATCAAGACTGTAGGCGGCAAAATTACCAAAATCGAGCCGATCAATGGAGCCACTGCCGACCTGACCTCTTCGTCGATCATCTTCACTTTTACGCAGCTCGGTTTGCCTGTCAGCTCAACCCATGTCATCTCATCTGCGATCATGGGAGTAGGCGCTGCCAAACGATTCAAGAACGTCAACTGGGGAGTAGCCAAGCGCATTGTCATCACCTGGTTTATCACCTTGCCGATTTCGGCTATCATCGCCAGTTTGTTTTACTATTTGCTGGTCGTCTTTTTTTAAAATGCAAAAAGCCCTCTGCGCTGAGGGCTTTTTCGCTATGGGATGTTCTTCTTTATTCTCCGAACGCTTGCCCCATGCTGTCCTTCAGAAAACGTGCATCGTTCCATTTTTCCTGAATTTCCTTCCACTGCTGCTCTGTCAGCAAATCTGCCAATGGCTTTCCGAATACCTGCTCCATCTGTTCACGACTAGTCTGATAGGTCACAGAAGGAAACTGAAACTCCAGTGTCTGAAGGTTATCGATCAAAGCAAAGGCAGCCAAAGCATTATACAGCAATGCTTGCTTCACTTCCTCCTGACTCTTTTCCCTTTCCTCTGTTTGATACTTGATTTCCACTTTGAACTGCTCGGAATCGAGTTGATACGTCCGATTCAGATGATTCAAAGGCAAATGGAAAAACAGGTTGAAGACATTGGAGGCATCTCCCATGTACTTGCTTTTGTATGGCAGGATGGATTTCAGGTCATGGGTCATCGGCTTCTGCTGGTCGAGTTGATACCGCACAGCCTTTTCTTCATTGGCTGGAATCACGACTCCTTGAATAACACCATACAGGACGACTCCAATCACCAGAAAAAACAGGATCGCCTTATTTCTCCTATTCATCTTCATGCACCTCGTACTTCATGATGAGCTTGGGAGAAACGTGCAACAGCATGGGAAGGATTACTGAAAAGAAAGGCAAGGCATAACGAACGGTCAGTACCGCAAATTGATACGGTCCACCGATCTTTACCTGGCGCCAAAACCAGATGTTGCTTCCGAACTCGAGTGCCGTCGTGAACAACAGCCAGACGAGGACAAACAATCCCCATATGAGCCAACCGATTTTGCGAAAGCGAAAAGCAGCTTGCAGATCCAGTGCGGCAGTTTTTTGCATAATCCCCGGGTTCATTCTCTTGATGATCAATAACGTAATGTACAGCAATCCAACCACGGCGATGCTGATGAGCAGCAGGAGATGGAGCATGCCGCCCATATGGATAATTTGTAGCGGCAAGACGATAATCCACGCGATAAGAAGATACAGCAGAGTGATTTGCACGAACTCTAGGCAGTATGAGAAGACGAAGATGTTTCGGTTCCGATCAATCAGGTGATCCACGGATGTGATGCTTTGCACAGCTTGACGAATCGCTTCCCTCTGCTCCACTCCATTTGCTGTCAGATCCGCCACTTTGGCTTCCAGGTTGCTCAGCACTTCCCGTTTTAAATCTTGTATTTGATCGCTGGTATCCTTGGCGTACCTGCGAAACAATTGATCAACATGCTGCTGCAATGGTTTCATCTCGTTACTCCTTCCTCTCCAAAAGCTGGTCGATTAACTCCCTCGCCACTTTCCAAGCTGCCAGAGATTGCTCATACGCGTCTCTCCCTGATGGCGTCACCTGATAATACTTGCGTCTGCCACCCTGACTTTCGTCTCCCCAATAGGAAATAATCTGTTTTTGTGTCTCCAGACGCTTCAGACTGGAATAAAGAGAGGGCTCCTTCAACTCGTACTTGCCTTCGCTGATTTTGGAAATGGCTTTTATGATCTCATAGCCGTAATTGTCTCCTTCACACAAGACACGCAGAATGATCGTATCGATATGACCGCGTATCAAATCACTGCTAATATTGCTGTCACGCATCCCCTTCACCTCGCACGTACAGCATAACACATATTACTATGCGTGACAAAGTATTGTACCAAAAAAATAGACCCTTGCTTCACAAGGGACTATTTCCATCGATTGTTTTGTGTTTATCGTCGTGGGTACGGGGACAGTCTAAAGATAACAACACCATGGTATCACATACAAAAAGGAGCCGATCGGAATGTCAGTTCAACGGTTCAGACAGCTTCGCTATCCTCTCATCGCACTGGCGGTCATCATTGGACTCGTCGCGTTGCACCACTACTACCGACTACATACGACTTTCGCTTCAGCCGCGCGCAACCAGACCGTGACCATCTCCAGTGCTGGATTTTTGCCTAACCGAATTACGGTACGTGAAGGTGAACTGGTCTCTCTCATGATCGTCAACACCGATCTGAAGCCCCACAATCTCGCCATACGCGAAATGAATGTCTCCTCCAGCGAGCTGAAGCCCAGTCAGTCTACCTTGCTTCAGTTCGCTGCAAGAAAAAAAGGGGAATACCCATTCGTCTCAGACGCACCAGGCTATCCGGAAACCGGGTACCAGGGACTTCTTGTCATCGAGTAGCATCCACTTTGTCTTCTGCTGCAGCCTTCCAGGGCCCAAAACGGATGAGAAGCAGCGGAATCAGTCCGATCACCGTCACGGTCCCGAAAAAGGAATAGATGGTCAAGGTCGAAAAGTTGTCCTTGATCCACCCTGCAGTCAGGTTGCACAGCATCGTCCCAAGCCCATGCCCAACGGAGAAGAACAGAGCCAGCGCCGTTACTTGAAGGGAGGCTGGTGTATTTTCTCGCACAAATTGTGCTGCTGTCGCCAGGTAAAAGCCGACCGAAATTCCCTGAACAAAGAAAAGCGCAATTACCGCTGTCGTGCTGGGTGCTGAGCTATACCAAAACCAGCGAATGGCAGACACGCTGGCCGCGATCAGGATCGTCAGCTCCAGACCCCAGCGCCGAGCGAAATAACCAGCCAGCTTCATGAATGGAGCCTCGCTGCCCGCAAACAGCAGGAAAGCGAGGCCGACACCGGCTATCGTCCCGCCAATCTCCTGATAATACAGGGAAAACCAGATATTGTTGGCGTTCACCGACCCAAATACAAAAAAGGAAGCGGTGAGAAACAGGACGAAGCGGGGCAATCTCAAGAGATCCTTGATTCCCTCGAGCATGCCCGTCGTGAATTTCGGTGCCGATTCTACCTCCTCCGGCACTTGACGAAGGAAGAGAATGGAGACGACCATCGCCGCGAAGTAGGAATAGAAAATCACCGATGGTCCCCACTTTTCGATCATGACCCCCGTCAAAAAAGCCGCCAGGGCAAAACCAATCGCTCCCCACATGCGGATATCGCCAAACTGCAGATTTTGTTTTTTGACATATCCAAGCGCAATGCTGTCCGAAACCGGAACGATGGCACTTTGAAACACGGATAAGACGGTGTATAGAATCAGTACCAGAGCAAACGTCGATACCACAGGAAACAACAGGCCGATCAATCCGGAAGTCAGCAAAGTCAGAACAAGCACACTCTTGCGAATTTGAAACCGGTCACAAATGATTCCCCAGAGTGGCTGGGTCACAATCGAGACCACTGGTGTCGTTGCACTGATCAAGCCGATCTGCGTACCGGTCAGATTGATCGATTGGTAATACTGCATGATTAAAGGTGTAAAGGCACCAAATCCATAGTAACTGAACAAATAAAGAGCGCTGAGACTGATCAACTTGCCTCCAGCGCTACTTTGTTTGTTGCCAGAAAAGACTCCTGTCATACAAGCTCCTATTTAACCGCCGGCAATATTTTTGCCATATTAACGGTACGTTTCTTTTCCCATGTAGCTGGGTTGAATTCATCAAACTGCTCCAGGAAGCTAATGACTTCCTTCGTCAATGGTGTAGGCGTAGAAGCCCCGGACGTAACCGCGATGTTTTTCTTGCCTTTCAACCATTCAATGTCCAGCTCCGACAGATCGGCGATGCGGTAGGAAGGAACACGGGCGATCTCCTCCGACACCTGCGCTAGCCTGTTGGAATTGTTGCTTCGCGGATCACCGACGACGATACACAAATCTGCTTCCCCCGCTTGTGCGGCAACTGCCTCCTGGCGAACTTGTGTAGCCAGACAGATTTCGTTGTGTACCTCTACCCGCGGATAACGCTCCACGATTGCCTCCATCAGGTGCTTGACATCCCACTGGCTCATCGTGGTCTGGTTGGTCACAATCAGCTTGTCAGCCGGTACCTCTCCCATCTTGTCAAGGTCTTCCAGTTTTTGCACCAGATGTACGTGCTCAGGCGCTATGCCCATTGCACCTTCTGGCTCAGGATGGCCCTTTTTGCCGATGTAGATCACGTGGTAGCCGTCTTTTACCTTTTCGCGAATCAGATCATGGGTCTTGGTCACGTCCGGACAAGTAGCGTCTACGACCGTCAATCCCTTGTCTCGCGCTTTTTTGCGGACTTCAGGGGAAACGCCGTGCGCGGTGAAAATAACCGTCCCTTCATCGATCTGATCCAGCAGGGCCATTCTGTCTTCCCCATCAAGTGTCTTAATGCCTTGTTTTTCAAACGCCTCTACGACGTGAGCATTGTGTACGATCATACCCAGTATGTGAATCGGGCGCGGAACATTGGCGTCTTGGGCTGTCTTTACCGCCAGTACCATCGCATCCACGACTCCGTAGCAGTATCCGCGGGGGGAAATCTTGATGACTTCCATCTTTACCCCTCCTATTATCAAATGACTTTTTTCTTCCTGTTATTATACCTTATTTGTCAGCTTCCCGCTTCTGTTCGTAAACCTTCAGATTATTGTAAACCACTTTCAGCAGTGGTGTACTGAGATCGAGCTGATCAGCACGCTTCAACAGATAGCCTTGCAGATGATCGCCCTCGACAGGCAGTCCTTTTTCCATGTCGCGAAGCATGGAGGATTTCATGCCCGCATGTGTGTTGGTAAACATCTCGATCTGCTTGTCTACAATATCCACATCGATGGGCGCGTCCCAGGATTTCATGACCAAAGCGATCTCTTCAGCCAATTGCCGGGTCAGCTCTACTCCATGTGGCGACGATTGAATCGGGCCTACTGCAGCGTTCATTAAAGTCGTAATTCCCGACAGCGTCGTGATAAACAGGTATTTATGCCACACTTCCCGCTGGATAAAAGAGCTTGCTTTAAACCTTCCGTTGATTTTGGAAAATGCTTCTGCAATCCGCAGGACGCGCTCGCTCTTACCGCCATCCCACTCCCCGAATACCGTATCGTGCAGCTTGCTCGTATGCACGACATCGCCGTCTGCATTTAAGGTGGACTCGATGAAGCAAAGACCGCCGAGCACATTTTCCTTGCCAAATCGCTCCCACAGTAGTTCCATGTGAGCAATGCCGTTGAGCAAAGGAATGATCACGGTATCTTTACTTACGTAAGGAGCGATGGATTCGATACTGCCGGACAGATGATAGGCTTTGTTGGACAACAGGATGACATCAAATGCCTCGGCTTCTTCCCCTGCCATGATCCATTTTGGTTTTTTCAGATGAAAATTGCCTTGCACGCTCTCAATGCGGAGACCGCGTTCAGCCAACTGCTGACGTCTGCGCTCACGCACGAGAAAAGTCACGTCCACTCCACTTTCGGCCAAACGCCCTCCAAAATAACCGCCTATCGCTCCAGCTCCCAGTACCAGTACCCTCATCCGTCTCTCCTCCATCTAACGAAAGATATACACTCGTCTCCATTCTACAAAAAAGGAACCATTTGCGACACTATACATACAATGTTAGAAAAACTTACACTAAAGGTAAGAAAATCTCTTGACGAACAATTGGAACTGTAGCTATAATTCATACTATAGAGAAGCACGAAAGACGAACTATCCAATTAGACATTAAAAAATCATTCGTGAATAGGAGTGTTATGCATGGATATGAAAGATGTGTTGACTACAATTGAAACCGAAGACATTAAATATGTGGATTTCCGTATCGTGGATCTGCTCGGTCGTCAGCATCACGTAACCGTTCCAGCTTATGCGGTGGACGAGGACACCTTCGTAAATGGTGTAGCATTCGACGGTTCCAGCTTGACAGGCTACAAATCCATCGAAGAAAGCGACATGGTGGCCATGCCTGACCCGGCTACAGCCTTCATCGATCCTTTCGTAGAAGAAAAAACCCTGAACATTGTATGTAACATCCTGAACCCTGACAACTCCCCATATGATCGCGATCCTCGTGGTATCGCACTGAAAGCGGAAGCCTATCTGAAAAACCTCGGCATCGCTACAGCTGCCTACTTTGGCCCTGAATCCGAGTTTTTCCTGTTCGACAACGTCCGTTATGCGTCCGGTCCATCCGGTTCGTTCTATCATATTGATTCCGAAGAAGCGTACTGGAACACTGGCAAGGAAGGACAAAACCTGGGCTATAAAGTCCGCAACAAAGGTGGCTACTTCCCTGTGCAGCCTACTGACACACAAGCCGATATCCGTAATGAAATGTGCACCCTGCTGACCCAATCCGGCATAAAAGTAGAGCGTCATCACCACGAGGTTGCGACTGCTGGACAAGGTGAAATCAACTTCCGCTTTGATACCTTGACCCGCACAGCAGACAACCTTCTCCTGTTCAAATACATCGTGCGCAACGTAGCGGCCAAGCACGGCAAAACGGCTACCTTCATGCCAAAGCCAATCGTCGGCGACAATGGTTCCGGCATGCACGTACACCAAAGCTTGTTCGACGGCGATACTCCGCTGTTCTTTGAAAAAGGCGCTTATGCCAACCTGAGCGAAACCGCACTCCACTACATTGGGGGTATCCTGCATCACGCACCAGCGCTGATCGCACTGACCAACCCAAGCACCAACTCGTTCAAACGTCTGGTTCCTGGCTACGAAGCACCCGTGAATCTGGTCTTCTCCAAAGGAAACCGCTCTGCTGCTGTCCGTATCCCGGTTGCGGCAGTAACACCAAAAGCTTCTCGTATCGAGTTCCGCACACCAGACTCAACTGCCAACCCATATCTGGCATTTGCCGCCATGCTGATGGCTGGCCTGGACGGCATCGCGAAAAAGCTGGACCCGCGCGAAATGGGCTTCGGGCCACTCGACAAAAACATCTACGATCTGTCTGACGTAGAGAAAAACGAAATCAAGAGCTTGCCTGGTTCCCTGGCTGAAGCACTGGAAGCATTGGAGAGCGACCACGAGTTCTTGCTTGCGGGCGATGTATTCACAAAGGATCTGATCGACAGCTGGATTTCCCACAAGCGTGATGAGATCCAACAAGTAGAGCGCACCGTCAATCCGAAGGAATACGAGCTGTACTACGATCTGTAAGTTTTATTTTTCTGCAAAAGCAGCCCTACCCTTGTTCAAAACAAGAGTAGGGCTACTTTCTTTCACAATCGCTTGCTTTGCATCTTTCACTGACTATCATTTTGAGTCTGTACCCCTTGTAACCTTTTCCCTATTTTTTAACGACTACTTCCATGTACCTATTCAAATCGAAAAGGATGATTGCATGATGAAAAATCTTAAGCATTTTTGTCAGATAGTAGGTATTTCTGCACTGCTCTTCACAACAATAGGCGCAAACACAGCTTTTGCAATGGTAGCTCTCCCCAGTAATAGTCAAGAAAACCTGGACCTTCTCCCTCCAATGATTGCTCAAACTATCGAATCGTTAAAGGAGAAGATTCCCTTTCTAAATGATTACAACATCATTCGCTTGTCGAAGGATGGAGACTCTCTTTATTCTCCGAATGAGATTACGGTAATGCTAAATAAAACGGATGATGTACATAGGACGGACAATATCTTTTCTTTTGACCCTAAAACACACTCTCTACAATTCTTCATGCTTGGCGTTAATATTTATCCACAACCGGGACAAATACCAGATCAAAAAGCTATTGAAGTCGCTAGCCAATTCTTAGTAGATGTAATGGGGGAACAAGGTTATACTCCACTACAGGTATGGAGAGAAACTTTAAAAGGACCAAATCCATCTGCACTTCCACCAAAAGTGAATTTTAAAAAAATCAGTGATGACCCCAGTATGGCTACATACATTCAAGTGTCTCTTGATTCTGAGGGTTCTGTTCGAGGGTTTCAAAAGAAAACCAAAACGATTGAATGGGATCAATGGTATGATGCTGATTTAAATGAGCGAGCTGTCCCAAAATAGCCATAATAATGTAAGAGAATCTTTGATCCTATCTGTAAGATACATGGCTATATCACAGCAAGAACCCTTCTCTCGGCGAGAAGGGTTCTTCATGATAGAGATGGACTTGCAACTCGCTCGTCATCGCCTCATGTAATCCTCTATAATGGAAGCCAGCTCTTGAGGATTGGTTAACATCATTTGATGATGGGAATTCGGAAGGGTGATCACCCGAGCTGTTGGTACTTTTTTTTCAAATTCTCTTGCCGCATGATGATAAAAATCTGAACGTTCTTTTGAATACATAGGCAAATCCGGATCTTTTTGCACTAATAATACGGGACAGTTTATGCGTTGATAAACGCTATCCAGCCTTATCGTACAACTCTCTTTGAAGAAATCCTTCCAGGCCTCGTACGTAAGTCTGCTTTCATATGTATCGTGTCCAATTTGCTGCCATGCGTATAATTCGGCAGCTTCAACTACCTTCGAAAAAAAGGGGCCAAAAGACGTTTTTACGCCATTAACCAATTCTTTATGTGTATGTGGCTGGAAAATGACCTGGGTATTCTTCAGACTTGCCTCGACATCGAAATCGGGCATTTCTTCTAGCACGCAGTATCCACCATCTACCAAAATGAGTTTTTCCACGAACTCAGGATGTTGACTGGCAAACAATAATGCTACAGTACTTGAAATAGATGCGCCAACAATCGTTACCTTCTCCATTCGTTCAACATTCAGAAGTTCATGAACATCATCTGCTAACTGTTGGATCGAAAATGGCCCATTCTTCGAAGAACATCAATGCCCTCTTAAGTCCATTGAAATGATCCTATATCTTCCCGTAAGTTTTTGGATGACTGGATCAAAAGACTCCTTTGTTCCCCCGAGTACATGACAGAATAGTAAAGCAGGTGCTGATTCAATGGAAGAATCAAGGTAGTCAATACTTGTACCATTTATTTCTGCTGTCTTTCGTATTAGTTCCAACGTTCTCACCTCTGATAAAGTAATTTCATTATATTACTATTAAAGGGAAATGTTATTTAAATCAAATCATTACAAAAAAGACGTTTGCTGCATCGCCCTAGAAAGAAGAGGAGGAGACCAATATTGTCTCCTCCAGTGCACACGATTTCAATCGAGCTTGAAGTCCATGTATCCAACTTATAATGTAAACCGATTGACGAGCATTTTCATTTCCTCAGCCAGCTCGGCAAGTGATTGGCTGAATGCAACAATCTCATTCATCATCTCTGACTGCTCTTCGTTTGCCGTTGAGTTTTGCTCGATTGCATGTGCAATTTCATCCGCTGCCTGACTGATGGTCTCCATTGCCGATTCGATCTGAGTGGTTTCTCCTGAGATATAAGCAATGGACTTGCTAACCTCCTGTACTTTCTCCCTTACCCTTAAGACTGAACCGTTAATTACTCCGAAGGCTTCATTTACTTCCTCAACCTGCTTCAGCCCTTCTTCTACCTTACTTTCACCCACCTTCATAGAAGAGCATGCTTGATCAATGTCATCCAGGACGTTTTGGATCAGCGCAGCCACCTGAACAGCCGCATGATCCGACTGCTCGGCCAATTTGCGTACCTCATCCGCCACAACTGCGAAACCACGTCCCATCTCTCCGACTCGTGCTGCTTCAATGGCCGCATTCAAAGCAAGCAGATTGGTCTGATTGGCAATCTGGGAAATGATCTGAACAATGTGACTGATCTCCTGCGATCGCTCTCCCAGAATGTTGACAATCGATGCAGTCTGTTCTGACGCTCGATGAATCTCGGTCATTTGGCTCTTTATGCGATATACCATCGCAGATCCATGCTCGGACAAGTCTAATGCCGACTCCACCATCTCCGTCATTTCATCTGTGTTCTCTACGATTGTTTTCACGCCAGCCGCTGTCTGGCGAACTGCGACTGCCGCTTCTTCAATGTGGTTGACTTGTTCTTCTGCGCCAGCCGCAACGCGTTGTGATGAATGCGCAATCTGCTCCGTTGTTCTGACGCTTACCTCCATATTTCTGGACAGTTCCAGGGATGAAGCCGCCATCACTTCCGACGTTTTGCTCATTTTCAAAATGATCTCCCGCAGCTGTTGGGTCATCAAATGAACGGAATGGCCGAGTTGCCCGATTTCATCCTTTGAACGAATTTTCTGTTTAGTAATACTTAAATTCCCCTCTGCAATACGCTGTGTTGCCAGTTTTACGTCAAGCAACGGCCGTATGCTTCGGGATGCCATGAACCAAATGAGCGCGATCGTGATCAGCAATTCAATGCCCATAAAAAAGAACAATTTGTTTTGCATGGATGTCACCAGCGCCTCATATGGCGTATTCGGAACACCTACATACCAAATCCCGATAACTTCACCAGCTTGGTTTTGAATGGGTTCATAAGCCGTTTGATTGATCGTGCCCACCACCTCAGCTTCGCCCAGGTAGGTGATCCCTTCTTTGAGAACGGCTTCCTCAACAGCGGGTGCTACTGTTGTGCCCACTGCCCTTGAGCCATCCTCCTTCTTGACATTCGTCGCAATACGGGTATTACCAAGAAAAATAGTCACGGTATCGCCGGTGAGCGCCCCGATTTCCTCCACGATGGCATAATTGTCATTCATGACGTTGTTTCCCTTGTACAGCTTGCCCTCCCGTATCTCCCAATCCCCTGCATATCGCTCATTCAATAGCGCTTTGCCCATCGCAAGATCGCTTAGCAGCTTTTGACGCGCTGCTTGAATGACTTCTGTTTTTGTCATCATGACCGCGTAGAAGCCTACAATGCTTGTGCCTACGAAAAAAAGCAGACAAACAAAAAAGATCAGCTTCCATTTCACACTCATTTTCATCTAGTCTATACTCTCCCCGCCCCCAAAATTTACAAGTCTACCATATCATATTTATCGACATGAAAGGAGAGAAATCGACAACAAGTGATATACGAGAATCATGACAGCAGTATATCTATTCTTGATAGCCTTTCACATCCATAATCCGATCCAAAGCTATCCACTTGCTCTCTGCGTCATTCACCATTTTTACGCGCAGTTCGCGGGCATCGATCCATTTCACAGCGCCCCACATGCTGCATACCATCCCCAGATTGCCTTTTACCGGTTTCCACCACACAACGGAAAGTCCGTAATCTTCCCGTCCAGCATCGCGAATCATGTAGTGAAAGGCTTCCATATCGGATTTTTCGATGACCGGCTGTTGCACCAGCTTTTCATTCTCCATTTTCTCGAGGCATAGCCTCTGCGGTAGAGGCCCTCCCCATCGATTTGCAGCTAAAACCTTTGCATGGTTTGTTGTCATTTCCCCGGCCCCTTTCTCTCCCACGCCTCTAGGACAACCAGATGATCCGGCTGCGATCGTTGCCAATCGATGTATTTCTCTTTCGCCAGCACTTCCAGTACCATCATGATGCCACCACGGTTACGTCCTGTTTTGACACAAAGCTCGTCGATTGTCGGTGTCCTGCGCCTGCCTGCGGAGTAGTTGGCGATCACACGGAGTACCTTTCGCTCGATGTCACATAGCATGTCGGATCACCACCGGCTCAACGGCAAGAATCCGATCTATGACAAAAACACGCGGCGCCTTGCGGGTCAGACAGTAAGCTTTCAGTCGACCATCCACAATCTCCAATGGTCGCAGTGTGCGCATAGTCGTCTGCCCCTGACTGCCCAAGTAAATGATCTGAATATGCTGATTCTGCGCCATTGCACGATGTAATTCCTTGACCACGTTGTTCGCCTCCAAACAAGAACGTTTGTTCTGTATTATATGCGAACAGAATGCGAACATGCAACAAAAATAGCTGTCGACTTTCTCGACAGCCTGAGCCCGTTATGGGTCCTATTCGATGACCACCGACCAGTTGTGATTCACCTTCGCTTGAAGAGCGCCGTGTTCCAGCATATACGCGGCCAACAGCTCAGCGACCTCCGTCGTGATTTCTCTGACTACCGGTTTCCCCTGAAACATGGCGTAATTCCCGCCCCCGCCAGCACGGTAATGATTCATAACTACCTCGTATTTCGCCTCCCTATCCAGCGGCATTCCATCATAGGTCAAGCCGACGATCCGATGACCAATTGGCTTTGCCACATGGATCTGATAGCAGATTCCTTCCCACATATCATAGTTGTAATGCTGCGGTTTTGGATAGAGGAAGTCGGGACTGACGACGATTTGACCGTTTTCGTCCAGTGCAAAATATGCTGCGGACTGCTCCAGCGCATCCTTGATGTCCTGTCCCGTCACCCGCAACACCTTCAGCGTATTGGGATAGATGTAATTACTGACGATATCGCGCATCGTCACTGATTCCGGCAAGCCGGCAGAAGCATTGTCAAACAGAGCAGTATTCGAGATCGCGGCACCGGAGACCTCCATCTGCACCCGGTTGATCCATTCAATAAAAGGATGCTCCTTCAGCCTCACTGCCATCGAGTCCACGATCCGCATATCTCCCTCGATATATCCGATCGGCTGATCCAGCCACATCTGCGTCTGCCCTTCATACTCTGCCGCCAACTCGATGATGTCAGGATCAGGCTCCACCCCCTCCACAGATACCAGCTGAGCTTGCTTGTCGACAACCTCCCAGCCCGTTTCGCAAGCTTGCAGAGTAAGCATCACTTTTCCAAGCGCTCTTCCTTCATGACCTGGCTGTACCACGCTCACTCCGCAAATAGTAGCCGCAAGCTTGCGGTGCTGGTGCCCCGTGAGAAGCACATCGATCCCTTCTACCGCTTCGCAAAGCTCGTAGCCTTGATTTTCTTTCGTCAATGCTTCTGTCGCTTCCCCTGTCTTCTCATCCTTTTCCAGACCTCCATGATACGCAACCACGACGATGTCGACCTTCTCCTGCTCGCGCAAGACAGGAACCCACTTCCGAGCCGTCTGTACCGGATCATGAAAACAAATGCCTGCTATGTGCTCTGGGTGCTCCCAGTTTGGAATGTAGGCAGTAGTTAACCCCAGGACTCCCACCTTTAATCCAGATGGAAAATGCTTGATCCAGTAAGCATCACCGAAAAACGGATTTCCTGTACTATCCGTCAGATTGGCCGAGAACCAGGAAAACCGGCTTTCCGCTATTGCTTTTTGCAAAAAAGGCATGCCGTAATTGAATTCGTGGTTGCCTAGTACAGCCGCGTCGTAGCCAAGCTGGTTCAGGCAGCGAATCATCGGATTGGGCTTTTCGGGACATATCCTGGCATGATGGTAGGCCAAAGGCGTACCCTGAATCAAGTCTCCACTGTCGATGAGAAGCAGATGCTCGGACTTTTCCCGCTCCTTTTTGATCAAGGAGGCGAGCTTGGCGATCCCGATCTCCCGTGGCGCATGATCGGCATACGAAAAGGGATAAATGCTCCCGTGTACATCACTTGTTTGCAGCACTGTCAGCGTGCGTGTCGTACCCAGCGTAGCCATGATTCCTTCCCCCTTGCCATCAAACGTATCAACTG
Organism: Brevibacillus sp. AY1; assembly: GCF_029870785.1. NCBI lineage: Bacteria > Bacillati > Bacillota > Bacilli > Caryophanales > Paenibacillaceae > Brevibacillus > Brevibacillus sp. AY1. The sequence continues at coordinate 197,237 of NZ_JAFLPN010000002.1, read as the reverse complement.
CCTTGATCGATATGATTCCACAATTCCGGCCTGCTTAAAGAAACGGCATCCGCACCATACTCCAAGGCTTGCAGGACCTGCTCCTGATTCCAAATCAGACCACCCAGAATGATCGGCTGTTTCAGCTGCTCCTTGAAGACAGGAACGATAGACGGAGCAATGCCCGGCATGATTTCGATCGCATCCGGCTGATTTTCCAGTACGTTTTTGATAGTAGACGTCAGAGAAGTCGTATCAATCAAAAAGACACGCTGAATCGTCAGCATCCCCTCTTTTTTTGCGGCGCGAATCATAGGGCCTTTGGTAGTCACGATGCCGGTCGGTTTGATATACGTGGACAGGAAACGAAACGCCTCCTTGTCATTGGACAAACCGTTCATAAGGTCCGTATGCAAAAATATGGGTTTGGACGAGTCCCGAATACGCTGCTCCTCCTCCATGAGCCGTGTCAGCTTGCTATACATCAAAAGAATCGCGCAGGCTGGAGATTCAATGGCTTCACCCAACCGATCCAGCTCCGTCGCAGCAATGATCGGATTTTTCTTTACTATCGTTCGCATGTCCATCCCTAGTGTCCCCCGTTCATTGCAGTTGCCTGATCAATCGTTCAACGCTCGTATGGGCACAAGCGAGCTGCTTCGTTTCCACTACCCAGCTTCCAGCGAACCGCTTATCCTGTAAGAGTGACAAAATCGGCGCAAATGAAATCGTTCCGTCTCCGACTGCCAGGTGGTCGTCCGCTTGCCCGAAATTGTCGCTGAGATGGAGTGCTGCCAAATAAGGAAGCACTTGCTCCAAGGCTTCCTCGGTATAACCAGGTCGGATCAAGTGGGCATGCCCCACGTCGTACACGATCCCCACATGCGGAGAGGCAGCCTGTTTGCAGATTGCCAACAAATCCTCGACGTTCCATCCCAGCACCTTCGGATAAGGGGGAACATTTTCTATCGTCAGTATGGTTCTCCCTCGAATCAGCTCAGGGATCAACGCACGGATTGTCTGACTGGCATGCTCCACTCCGCGGGCGCGACTGTCGGGCTCCAGTCGATCCTGAATCTCGCCCGCATGCATCACGACATGTGTGCAGTCCAGAACATTCGCGATCTCAAGACATCTTTTCATTGTATCAATCGTCTGATCCCGATATGCTCCAGCTTCTGCTGCCAAATTGCATCCGCTGATCGGTGCGTGGATCGACCAGGTAATCGGTTTCTCCTTGCCGATTTGCTTGAGCCCCTCCAGTTGATTTCCCGACCATCTCAATAGATCCACATGCTTCTCCTCACACATGATCTCGATGGATGTCCAGCCATCGTCCACTAGCTGAACGATGGCCTCACGTAGCGGTTGATGGATCAAGGCATAGCTGGATATGGAAAAAGAACCTCTGTCTTTCATCCTTCAATCCCCCTCTTATTTCCCACCGGAATGAATGAAGCTGTTGATGAATTGACGCTGGAACATGAGAAATGCCAGCAGCAACGGGAAGATGACCATCATCGTAGCCGCGCTGACCTCCGCCCATTGCGCTCCCGTCTCAAATGATTGGGCAAAAATGGCCAAACCTACCGTCAGTGGGCGATTTTCCACCGAATTGGTGATGATCAGCGGCCACATAAAATTGTTCCAGTGATAGCTGACGGATACCAAGCCAAAGGCGATGTAAGTCGGCCGTGCCAAAGGAACGTATACACGCCATAAAATTTGAAACCAGTTGCAGCCTTCCATGCGCGCTGCTTCTTCCAACTCGTGCGGAATCGTCTTGAAGGTTTGACGCAGCAAGAAGACTCCGAATGCAGAAGCAAAGTACGGCAGCATGATTCCGATTTTCGTATCGAGCAGGGACAAATCGCGCAAAACGTTGTAATTGGGAAAAATCAGGATGTCAGCCGGTACCATGATCTGCACCAAAAACAGAATGAACAGCACGTCCCGCCCCCAAAAACGCAGCTTGGCAAAAGCGTATGCAGCGAGGGTCGCTGTAATGATCTGCGCCATCAACACGCCGATGACGATCAGAAAGGTATTGAGATAATACTGGGCAAAAGGGGCCGCGTCCCACACTTTCGCATAGTTATCAAAAGTAAAATCAAGACTGAACGACCAGGATGTCGCGTGCTCCCTGGGCCGAAAGGATGTCCAGAGCGCCCAGAGCAAAGGAAACATCCAGAGCACCGCCAGCCCAAACATCCCAGCCCCTGTGATTCTGCGGATCATCTGCCATCCTCCTTAGTTGTAGTGAATCTTTTTATCCAGACTAAAAAACTGAATGGCAGCTACGGCTAACAGCAGCACCACCATCACGATCGTCAGTGCCGAAGCCATTCCTTGATCCCAGAACGAAAAAGCGGTCTCGTAAATGTAATACAGCAATAGATTGCTGGCGTTGTCCGGTCCTCCCTTGGTCATGATCACCAAATGATCGACCAGCTTGAAGGAATTGGTGAACGCGATGATGCTGACAAACATCGTTGTAGGCATGAGCAACGGAAACGTCACTCGCCGAAAAACCGTCCAGGAGGATGCCCCTTCCATAGCTGCAGATTCATACAGCTCCTGCGATATGTTTTGCAGTCCGGCCAAATAAAAAATCATGAAATAGCCTGCTTCTTTCCAAATCACCATGAAGATCATCGCCCACATCACATACGTCTGATCCCCGAGCCAATTCATATCTCCTTTTCCGAACCATTCCATCACGTGACTGAGCGCCCCGTACTCCGGTGTGTAAATAAACAGCCATATATTGGCTACCGCAATCATCGGCACGATCGTCGGATAAAAGTACGCCGTGCGGACAAACCCCTTCCCCCGCAATACCTTGTTGGCGAACAGCGCCATCCCGAGCGCGAGCGCCGTACTGGTCGGAACCGTCCCCAGAGCAAACCAGATATTGTTGGAGAGCACCTTCCAAAACACGTCATCTTCCAGCATGAGCTTGTAATTGTCTACCCCGTTAAAAAACGGCTCTGGAGAACCCAGATCCGCTTGATGAAAACTGAGAATAATCGTTTGCAGTACAGGATAGAAGGTAAACAGCAGCAGAAAGATGAGGGAGGGAAGGAGCAGCAACCATGCGTACATGTTCACCTTCCATTTTGCGCGTTGTGCCTCCATAGTCGCTCCCCCCTATACCATGATTGAATCTACTTTATTTGTTGAATGGCGCCAAAATCTTGTCCGCTTCTTCTTGCGCTTTTTTCAGTGCTGCGGCAGGCTCTGCTTGCCCAGTAATGACGGCTTGCAAATTGTCGTTCAGAACTTTCGTGACTTTCCCGTTATTGTGCGTAGAAAACTCGGCATGACCGTATTCCAGCTGGTCGCGCGCTACCTTTGCAGCAGGGAAATCTTTGACGTATTGCTTCATGATGTCTTCTTCGTAGGCGGAGTTGCGCGTCGCGACATAGCCGGTGTCGATGCTCCACTGTGCTGCGCGCTTCGGCTCGGTCATGAAACGAATAAACTTCCAAGCTGCTTCCTGCTTGTTGGCGTCTATTCCTTTGAACATGTAGAAGTTACCCCCACCAGTCGGGCTGCCGAAATTCTTTTTCGCTGGTAAAAAGGCTACGCCGAAATCAAACTTCGCATTGTTCTTTACGTTGGTCAGGTTTCCGGTCGTATGGAACATCATCGCTGTTTTTCCCTCCAAGAAATCGGAAGGAACTGTAGCCCATTCGATGACGCCTTCAGGCATGGCTTGATGCTTTTTCGCCAAATCTACCCAATATTGCAGCGCTTCTGCATTTTCAGGTGTGTCGAAATAAACTTCTTTTCCGTCTTGTGACATCAGATTTTTTCCGTTTTGCAGAGCCAGTGCCTGGTACATCCAATAAGTGAAGCCTGAGGATGGAATCTCGATACCCCAGCGTCCGTCCTTTTTCAGCTTGGCGGCATACTCGGCCAACTCATCCCAAGTCGCAGGCGGTTTTTCCGGGTCCAGACCCACTTCCTTGAATGCTTCCTTGTTGTAATACAGGACGATGGTGCTTCGTTGGAACGGAATGCTGTACGTTTTTCCGTCTACCTGGGAGTTCGCCATGAAGCCAGGGAAGAAGTCGTTTATATAATCGCTGCCGCCATCCTTGGCAATCAAATCGTCCAAGGGGATGATCGCATCCATATCCATCATGGTGTGGAGCTCAGTGGACAGCATAACGGCTACATCTGGCGGCGTTTTCCCTTGTACGGCTGCCTGCACCTTCGTGGTCGTATCCTGGTAGCTGCCCGTATAAACCGGTTTTACTGTAATGTTCGGGTTTTCTTTGTTGAACTCTTCTGCCATCCCATCGACGATCTTGGTCAAAGGACCACCTACTGCGACCGGATAATAGAAGGACAGCTCTGTTTTTTCAGCGGGCTTCGTCTCCGCTGCTGGAGCCGTTTGGTTGTTTTGACCGCCTGGGCTCGTCTGATTGCTGCTGGTTGTAGAATTACCGGTTGAGCAGCCTGTAATCAGAGCCAGGCTCATAACGACGGAAAACAAACTTTTGGTTACTGTACGCATTCCCGTATCTCTCCCTTTTCTTGTACGGCCACGTTGGCCAAATTTTTCCCGGTGTTCCCGTCAAACAATCTCGCCTGTTCGGCATGAAAGCCGACATGCAGGATATCGCCACGCTTGCAGGTCCATTGCCCGTTCCATTTTGCCTTCCACAGCTTGCCGCTCACGGTAAACTCGACAATCGTCTCGGAGCCTAAAATCTCAACCCCTTGCACCTTGATTGCCAGAGCGCCGCTTCCCGGGGCCTTCTGTCCTTCCTCGACGGGCTGCAAAGCTTCGGGCCTCACCCCAAGCACGACGTGAGCACCTTCCTTGATGCCAGCGAATGAGCCGAGCGGCAAAAACGTCGTGCTGCCTTGATCGGTCAGCTCCACTCCTGATCGATCTCCGTTATTTCTCCAGACGGCCTGTACCGTGTTCATCGGAGGGGCACCCGTAAATTCTGCGACGAACAGATTCGCAGGATGGTTGTAGACATCGAGCGGTCTTCCTACCTGTTGGACCTCTCCATCGCGAAGCACCATCATCCGGTCCCCCATCGTCATCGCCTCGACCTGATCGTGGGTGACGTAGATCATCGTAATTCCCAGTTCCTGCTGCAAACGACGAATTTCGGTCCTCATGTGCCCACGCAGCTTGGCATCCAGGTTGGATAACGGTTCATCCATCAGGCAGATCGGATGCTGGCTGACGATCGCCCTGCCAAGTGCTACACGCTGCCTCTGTCCTCCTGACAATTCGCGGGGCTTTCTCTGGAGCAAATGAGCGATGCCCAGCATCTCTGCTACCTGATTCAGGCGTTTGATTTGCTCCTGCTTATTCACTTTCCGAACCTGTAATCCAAACAATATATTTTCTTTCACTGTCAAATGCGGATAAAGCGCGTAGTTTTGAAAAACCATGGAGATATTTCGCCCGCTCGGCGGAGTGTGATTCATCTGCTTTCCGCCGATCAACAGATCCCCTCCGCTGATCTCCTCAAGTCCGGCGATCATGCGCAGCGTCGTTGACTTGCCGCATCCAGAAGGACCTACCAGGACGAAAAACTCTCCCGGCTCGATCACCGCACTCACTTCATTCACTACCTTTTGCTGCTCATACATTTTGGAAATGCGCCGCAATTCCACTTCTGCCACGACTTTCCCCCCTGGCCGTCTTGCAATTTGTGCCATCAATATAGCAATTTCTTACTAAGCAAACATGTAGATTGTGTTAATGTTTCTCGATTATTGCTTTGGTGCATCGAGCAGCTTTTGCGCATAATCCGTGATGATGCCGCCAATTCCCCATTCGGTGACTCGCTTCATGTCCGCTTCTTCATTGACCGTATAAACAGACAGGATGATCCCGCGATGTTTGGCGTATCGAACCAGCTCCGGCGTCACGATCTCTTGGTTGATAAAGTAGGTGGCATTCAGCTGGACAGCATCTGTCACCACCTTCTCCGCATACTGATCGAGCTTTTCTTCCGGCTTGGTCCCGCTCAGGGTAAAACCCAATCCAAGCTCCGGATTGATTTTGGCGAAACGCTCCAGTACTTCTGAGCTGAAGCTGCTCACGATCACGTCTGCGACCATGTCATGCTCCTGTATGACCTCGGCCATTTCCTTTTCATATCCGATTCCTTTTGCTTCGAGCAGCAGAACCGCCTTGCCCTTCGCAAATGCCAGCAACTCATCGAGTGTGGGTATGACAGCATCCGTAATATCCGGCTGATACCAGGATGGATTCTTCGGATCGAGCTTGTTTGCATTCAGCTCTCGCAATTCCTTCAAGGTATAATCCTTCACCTTGCCCGTGCCGTCTGTGGTGCGCTCCAAATCAAAATCGTGGATAATGACCAGATGGCCGTCTTTTGTCATGTGTACATCTGTCTCGATCAGATCTGCACCGAGTCTGACCGCTTCTTCAAAGGCGTACATGGTATTCTCGGGCTTTAAGGAAGGCACTCCCCGATGTGCCATAACCATTGGAGGCTGTGTGATGCTGTTCTCGGGATACGTTGCGAGCACCTTGTGAACCTGCTCAGGCGAATCCGAGAGAATACCCGCCACGCCTTGTGGGATCATTTCCTCTGCCTGACTTTTATTTTTCCGATCCATCCCCCATACGGTCAACCCGCGATGGCGAAAATAGCGGATCACATCCTTAGACAAAGCGCTTTGTTGCAAAACGACGACATGCGACTTGCTGCTTCTGGCTTCCAGGACGATTTCTTTTCGTTTCTTTTCATTCAGCTTGCCTTCTTGGACCAACAGAGCACCGCGGTACTCGTTATTTTTTTCACGCATCTCTTTCAAGATGTGTGGACGAGAAGAGACGATATGCACATCGGTGAGGTCGCGTTCGCGCAACAGTCGATCCACTTTGGCTACCAAGTCCTTGTCCTCGATTTGCACAACCGGGATGGCCTTGCCCTCAAGTTTTTCCAGCACGTCTTCCAGCTTCGTGCCGTCCTGAGTCACGACGCTGTCCCTCCCAGATTTTTTCAACGATACAAACACAGAGGATACTTCTTCATCCAGCATGTCTTCCAAATCACTTTTCTTGTCGTACACCCCGATCACGGTAGGCGGAAGTACGATTCCTGTCTCGGGCTCATTCACGACCAGAACCTTTTCCTTCAGATCCGAAACAGGGACTCTGTCCTCGTGTGCTTCGGGACCGAACAACAGCATGCCGGGACTCGGCTTGGGCTGATCGACAAAATCTACGGAGGCGTCGTTGGTATCGGTTGCCGTCAACCGTTCCATCGCGTGTCCGCCTGCCACTCCCGGGTGAGCCGTCACTTCGGGAAAAGTTGCACTACCATACGTCATAGCGTCCACGACATTTTTATCCGGATCCATCAAAATGACATGGTCTCCGCCATTCGCCAGATAGATGCTCCCTGTTGCCCAATCGCTGGGGAGAAGCTCAGGAACCTCCTCCATCGAATCGAACAGCTCAAAATCTGGCGTGGTTTGGTGTCTTTCTACAATCCCGTCGGCGTAGCGGGCAATCACGATCGTTTGGTATGGCTCGATCTTTGTGCCTTCCGGGAATTCGTTCATCCCTTCATTACCACCCCGGGTCTCCTCGTCCCCGATCAGGTAGCCACTCAGATCAATCGTTTTCTCCGATATATTGGTGATTTCGATAAATTCACCTGTGCTCTCATCAAAAAGCGGATCGTTTACTACTTCCGTGATGAGTAAGCTTTTGCTGTTTGGATCCTCTGGAGCTTCTGGTTCTCTGTCAGATATGCGCATACTTCCTGGAGACGGTGTCCCGGGCACGAAATCAGCGGAAGGGTCACCTGTCACATACTCTCTTTGCAGCGATTGGCCAATCACCTTTACGGATGTAGCTGCTTTGACGGTTTGTCCATTCCATTGCGTATCATTGATATAGGGCACGTAATCAATGACATTTTCATCTCGATCCATCAGCAGCAGATCATCGCCGCCGTTCGCCAGGATGAGCGTTCCCGTCGCCCAATCAGCAGGCAGGAGGTTTGGCGTTTCCGGATCATCCTCCGGGTTGTAACGAGAGACTGGAGGAAATTCATAATCAGGCGTGTACCCGTACTTGCTCTTGTTGATCATAGCCGACTGGGCGATGACGATCGAAGCTCCCGGTGGAAGCAGTGTCCCTTCCGGAAAGGCGAACATCCCTTCATTACCGCCACGGGTCTCCTCATCGCCGATCAGGTAACCGCTGATATCGAGTGTCTCTTCTCCCAGATTGCTGATTTCCACAAATTCCGTGCCATCATCGGAACCTTCTGCATCGTACAAAATTTCCGTAATGCGCAGCGTACTAGCTTGCTCATCTCCAATCGCCTTTGCGTACTTCGCTGCTGCAACCGTCGTCTCTGCGTAGACGGGCATACTGCCTGCGACCACGCTCGCCACCATCAGGGACCAGATCACCTTTTTCCCTTGCTTCCCCATTTTCATCGTTTTCCCGCCTCTCCTGATTGTCCTGAGTGCAATGCCCCAAGTGTCGGAAGGATGTAATCCGGGACGATCTCGCTGGCTTCCAGCTCGCGTTTGGTCGTCACTCCGGTAAGGACCAAAGCTGTCTTCATCCCGCTGTTTTTGCCGAGCAGGATGTCCGTCTCCAAACGATCTCCCACCATCAGACATCGTTTGGGCAAGACATCCAGAAGCTGAAAAACCTTCTGTGCGTAATACGGAGATGGTTTTCCAATGACGTCCGACACGCTTGCTTCGCTCGCGGTCTCGATGGCCCTTGCCAGGGAGCCGGTATCCGGGACCGCTCCACCCTGTACGGGACAGACCGGATCCGGATTGGCTACGATCAGCTGTGCACCACCTCGCACAGCATCCGCTGCCTGACGCAATTTCTCATAGGTAAAAGTCCTGTCCATGCCGACCAGTACATGCGTCGCTACTTTTGGATCCTGCACCAGTTTTATTGGAAAGCCCATCATCTCTCTTTCCATCGCTGGTTCACCAACGATGAGGACGCGGGCTGTACTGGCTTTTTCTTGAAAATACAAGGCGGCTGCATAGGCAGCAGTCATGATCTCTTCCCGCAACACGTCTACGCCGAGCTTGCTCAGGCGCAGCAGACAATCCTCTCTGGTCTGAACGGTCGTATTGGTCAGGAACATGACCTTTTTCTGATTCTTGCGCAAAGTCGCGAGCGTCTCCTCTACATCCGGAAGCAACCGATCGCCGAGAAAAATCGTTCCATCCAGATCAAAAAAATACGCATCGAATAAAGCAGTATCCAGCAAAACGGTTTGCTCGCTCCTCTCCAGCCGAACGCAAAAATACCCTCATCCAGCAGCAGCATAGAGAAAACAAACCGAACCCGTCGGTCTGCCTTGCCAAATGCTGTCGCTGTATGAGGGCGTTCTCCGCGTCTCGACCCACTACAGTCGTGTATGGTGTTGTTGATAGAAATCATATCAAGGAAATGTTAAGAAAATGTTGACGCTCATACAGTTTTTTGTAAAATGCGCTTTCTCAGTTCGCCAAGCGACCGGGGTGTTCCGCCTCCCCAGCTCTCTCTCAAGTCAAGCGGCAAGGACTCCCACACCTCCGCGATGAGCGGCACGCCCAAATCCAGGCGCTCCAGCATGTCCCGCTTCACAAGCGCTTCCTCAGGCGCTCCCTGAAAAACGGCCTGACCCGCGTCCAGGACACACATCCACTCCGCCCATTCAAACGCAACGTCCAGATCATGAGTAGCCATCAGCACTGTGGTCCCGTTGGCGTGGATCTGATCCAGCTCACGCAGCAGATTCTTCGTTTGGTAGCGGTCCAGGTACGCAGTAGGTTCGTCCAGCAGCAAGAGCTCCGGCTTCAGGACCATGACGCCAGCCAAAGCCAGACGTCTTTTTTGACCCAGACTCAGATGATGAATAGGTACATCTGCCATCGCCAGCAGTCCAAACCGCTCCAGAATCAGGTGTACTTCTTCCCGAACCAGCTCAGGAGCCAGCTTCTGATTGAACAAACCGTACGAAACATCCTCCGATACTGTGCTTGCAATCAGCTGATGCTCCGGGTCCTGAAATACCAAGCCCACTTTTTTCGTCATCTCCTGCAAAAAAGAGCGCTTGTAGACAAAAGGCTGTCCTCTCCAAAAAACTTGTCCTTGCTGGGGTTGAAAAATACCATTTCCGTGCAGAAACAAGGTAGATTTTCCGCAGCCGTTGCGTCCAAGCAAGACGCACTTCTTCCCTTCCGGAATCCCCAGAGATACGCCGCGCAAAACAGGCGCTTTTCCTCCTGGATAGGTGTACTGCACATCTTTAAATTCCAGCAAATTCGTCGTCACAAGCGCAATCCCCCTATCCACAGCTCCAGCAGTATCAGTACAAGACAGCCTAGGTACGACTCCCATTCATAGCGACGAGAACGGCTATGCGTCACGATGCCTTGCACCTGAAAGTGTTCGGTCATTCCTCTCGCGGCCATCCCCTGATACAGCCGCTCATAGTGGCGCATGGAACGCGCAAAAAGCTGTGCTGCCAATTGGCCCACGTCTTTCAAGCTAGCCCGAAAACCCTGATGACCGCCTCGCGAGCGCTGAGCCACCCATAGCTGCATCGAGAGACTCAGCAGAACAAAGATGAAGCGGTACATGACCATCAACAAATCAATCACCAATGCTGGCACTCTCGCCTTGCGCAGCACCTGCAGGATTTCGGAAAATGGTACGGTAAACAGAATAAACGAAAAGACCGCAAGACTCGACATTGTCCGGCAAAAGAGATCCAGTACCCGCTGCAGCGAAGACACAGAGACGGTAAAGAGATAACCTCCTGCCTGCCACCATAAGACGAATCCACTAGCGTCGAAGGGATCCGGTGCACGACTGACATCAATAAGCAGAGCGGGAAGTCCAGCTGCAAAAAAGCTAAATGGCAACAGCAAAAACAGGAGATAATGACGCATGGGGATGCGGGCGTAACCTACCACCCACAACCCCATCCAGAAAAAGACCAACACCTGCACGAGCCTATGTCCAGCTATGACGAGAACTAGAAGAATGATACCTAACAACAGCTTGTGCTCCGGCGATAGATGGCGCAGCCGATTTTGATAGGCTAATGTATCGAGCTGCTGCCATTTCATCTTTTCTGTCTATCCAACCGACCTTTGTACAAGCCCACAGCATAACCGATCACGCCTGCTCCGACAGCAGCCTGAACGGCAAACAGCAAGCTCTCCGTCTCCCCGCCCGGCGGCTCCAAAAGCGGCTGGAACCACGGCTCATAGGCAGGAGCGATTTCTGTGATCGCTTCCTCTGCGGCTCCATCTGCTCCTCCAAACTCTGAATCCTGCACCAGCAGCAGCGGTACCACCGCCAATACGACAACTCCCAAGAGCAGCAGCCAATTCATGCCTTTTTTCACAGAGATTCCTCCCGTTTCAGCAGACGTAATTGTACCAATTCCTTGGCATTGTAGGCCTGCAGCCAGTTCCAGACGAGAACCGTCAGCAGCCCTTCACTGATCGCCAAAGGAATTTGCGTCACAGCGAAAATGCCAGCAAATTTGGCCAGCGAAGCAAGCACGCCGCCTGTTTCGGCCGGAAATGCAAGAGCCAGCTGCAAGGACGTTACGAGATAGGTAGACAAATTCGCCAAGGATGCGGCGGCAAAGATCGCGACCCGCTGCCCTCCGCTGGCACCTGTAATCAAACGGTACACGCCATAAGCGACCAAAGGCCCCACTACTGCCATCGAAACGGCATTGGCTCCTAGTGTTGTCAGGCCACCATGCGCCAGGAGCAATGCCTGGAAGAACAATACCAGGCTCCCCAGCACAGACATCGCCAACGGACCGAACAGGACAGCACCCAGCCCTGTTCCTGTGGGGTGCGAGCTGCTGCCCGTGACAGAGGGAATCTTCAGCGCAGACAAAACAAAAGCGAACGCGCCGGCTACTCCCAAAAGCAGTTTCATCTGAGGATGGTCCTTGACGATCTTGTTGATTGAACGCAAACCAAGAATAAAAAATGGCAAGAAGACAACCCACCAAAATATCGCCCAGGGGATGGGCAAAAATCCTTCCATGATATGCATGGCATGCGTAGTCTGCGGTTCATTCATCAGAAAGTACAAGACAAAACCAGCGACCAGCAAAGCGCTAGACATGATTCTTGAGCGTTTCCCGTTCATTCACGCATTCCTCCTCCACCGTATTCCTTTTCCAAAAACCAAAAAATCCCATCCGATTGACGGATGGGTTGTGTGCAAAAAAACAATCGACCTTTTGACATGTCGAATTGTCCCTTACTCACCTCTCCTTTCCGCGAAGGTATCTGGGTGGGGCAGCTAGGTAGGTCTCCTGGCTTCCAGATCATAGCGCTCTTTCTCCTTCCCCATCACGTGGATGAGTGGAATACGTTCAAAGAGAGCTCCCTGGTTACAGTGGCGGGACCGCTCGGGACTTTCACCCGATTCCCTGTTACCCTTTATGCGTTTGCACATAAAGGCACCTAATGCCAACCGTATCAAGTTGTTGGACGCATTCGTACTCGTCCATCTTCATTATACGCCTACCCTCTTCAAAAGATAAAGAAGGGAAACAAAACCGATGATCGCATTCATCATCGGTTTGCGGCACCATTATTTTCGAGCGTCTACACCTACTGCTTCACGAATGTGGCTAAATCCGTCCTTTGCCATCAGTTCCAGCAGCTTTTTGTTGATCTGCTTGGCGATCCCGGGACCTTGGTAGATCATTCCGGTATAGACCTGAACAAGGCTTGCACCAGCACGTATTTTTTGGTATGCGTCCTCGCCTGTAAAGATTCCACCAACCCCAACTACAGGGACCTTGTCTCCTACTTCCTGATAGATTTCCCGCACCCATTCCGTCGATCGTTCGGTCAATGGCTTGCCGCTCAATCCACCCATTTCTTCTGCGCGAGGGTGATTCTGGACGGCTTCTCTGGAGAGGGTGGTGTTGGTTGCAATAATGCCAGAAATTCCTTCCTCGACAGCCGCATGGATGACATCATGCATCTGCTCGTCCGACATGTCAGGCGCGACCTTCAAGAGAATCGGCTTTTGCTTTGCCCCGCGCATTTCCAGCTCAGCAGCCTTTTCCCGAACAGCGCGAATGAGTACCCGCAAGCTCTGGGTTTCCTGCAGATCACGCAGATTAGGTGTATTGGGCGAACTGATATTGATCACAACATAATGTCCGTAGGAATACAGCATGTCCAGGCATTTGCTGTAATCACTGGCTGCCTCTTCGTTCGGCGTTGTTTTATTCTTGCCTATGTTGATTCCGATAGGAGCATCCGAATAGGCATAATCGATCAGGTTCTTGCCAGCCAGGTAGGCTCCGTAGTTGTTAAAGCCCATGCGATTGATCACGGCTTGATGTTCGGACAAACGAAATAGTCTCGGCTTTGGATTGCCCGGCTGTCCTTGCGGCGTCACCGTTCCAATCTCGACAAAGCCAAAGCCCATCGCTGCCAAAGCATGGTATACTTCTGCATTTTTATCAAAACCAGCAGCCAATCCGACTGGATTAGGAAAGGTCAATCCCCACAGTTGTGTTTCCAAACGCTCGTTTTTTATTCCGTACATCATTTTCAACAGACGCTTGCCCACTGCGGATTCTTCCGCCAGCTTCAATGCGTGAATCGTCTTTTCATGAATCTCTTCCGGGTCCTGCTGGAAGAGATATTTTCGCACTAGTTGATACATCGTAGGCTGCACTCCTTACTCCGTTTCTCCTTCACAGTAGGATACCACACTTTCGAAAGGAGAGTAACCTTTATCCGTGATACATATTTCCAATTCAACAGGCAAATCCTAACACCACTACCAGTATTGCTGGGTGACAAAAGCGCATGAAAGTAGATGGAAAAATTGGCGTCGGCCAAACCATTATGATGATCATGCTAACCGTGGGCATCACCAATCACGTTACTGTCATTCCCTTGCTGTTAAGCAAAGCTGGGCGAGATGCGTGGCTGAGTATCCTGATTGCAGCTATTCCCTTTGTGGGGTGGGTGTGCATTCTTTATTTCATCAATAAGCAGCTCCAACAAGAATCCTTGTATACCTGGATCAGGCGTTCGACCAACAAGTTTGTCGGGAATCTGCTGATCATTCCCATTCTCTTTTGCCTGTACATGATGGCACTCGTTCATTTGATCGACACGCAAACCTGGACGAATGTGAACTATCTGCAGCGCACGCCCGAGTGGGTCGTTGCCCTCGTGCTGGTGATATTTTGTGTCATTGCGGCGAACGGTGGGATTGCCCCTTTGGGTGTTACCTCAGGCATTTTATTGCCATTTGTCTCCCTGCTGGGATTTTATGTAGCGCTTGGCAATGTTCCCAAAAGGACTACAGTCTGTTACTGCCGATCATGCAAAACGGTTTCCAGCCGATATTGGAGGCGATGGTCTTTGCCGGGGGTGGCTTTACCGAGTTGGCCATCCTTCTGCTTTTGCAGCATCATATCCGCAAACCGCTGCGGATTGGTCACTACATTGCACTTGTCTTGATCGTTGTCATTCTAACGTTAAGTCCTCTTACAGGTGCTATAGCTGAATTTGGCCCCATCGAATCCTCCCGTCAACGATACCCGGCCTTCGAGCAATGGCGTTTGCTGTCGATTGGAAGAGATATCGAAAACATGGAGTTTTTTGCGATCTATCAGTGGCTTTCCGGCTCTTTTATGCGCATCTCCATCTGTCTATTTTTAATTACCGAAATGATGGGCTTACGCACACCCAAAAACCGCTTGTACATGGTGATATTTCTGGGTTTAAGCATGATTGCATTCACCAGCCTCCCCATTAGCGATATGCAATTCATGACCTTTTTGTCCAGAGTGTACTATCCCCTCTTTATGGTGATTGTCCTGCTCTCTACCCTGATCATCGCGGGAATTGCCCTGAAGAACCGAAACAGAAAGAGGGATACCGGCCATGAATCGTGAAGCCGAGCTGAAGGAAACCTTTGCACACTGTGCAGACGTAACCTTTTTACGATTGGTCACCAGTGAAAATCAGCCAATACTTCTTGTGTATTGTGAAGGGCTGGCAGACACCAAAGAAATGCAAAAAACGGTCATTCCTCAAATCGACCAGTTTGTGGAAAAGGGCGATCTGCGTTCTCTGCCGCTTTTTCCGCTTTTGGACAATCGCCTAATATGGATCGAACGGCTTTTTGCCGGTGACCTTCTCTTGTTTATTGGAGATGCTCCTCCCTTTGCCTGGGATATCTCCAATCGCCCGCAACGCAATACGGATGAAGCCAATACAGAAGTATCGATAAAGGGACCGCGGGATGGTTTTGTGGAAGACCTCTCCGTCAATGTTGCCCTGATCCGAAAGCGAATGCGCACGCTCTCACTTGCTTATGAATCCTTCACGTTGGGAACACGCTCGCGGACCAAGGTAGCGCTTCTTTACATGACAGATGGCGCGCCGCCTGATGTAGTTGAGAAGATGAGGCAACGGCTTCTTGCATGCAGAACAAAAAAAAATCATCAACAGCGCCATTCTGGAACAAAAGCTAAGTGATCAATCGTTTTCGCTGTTCCCCCTGCTGGATTATACAGGGCGCCCTGATTATGCCATTTACATGCTTGTGGAAAAAAAGGTACTTGTTCTGGTAGACGGCTCACCGGTCGCTCTAATCGGCCCCACGACTTTGATGGAGCAAATCAAATCGCCAGAGGATGATCAATATCCCATTATTTACGTCTGGTCTGAACGCATCCTGCGTCTCGGGGGTATCTGGATAGCGATCTTTCTTCCTGGATTCTGGATTGCTCTTTCCGCCTACAATATTGAAGAATTTCCCTTTCAACTTCTGGCCACCGTCACTCAGGGTAGGATGGGTTTACCCTTCTCCGCTCCCATGGAGTTGTTTGGGATACTGTTCATCTTTGAATTTTTACGCGAAGCAGGTGCACGGCTGCCAAAGACAGTGGGTCAAACACTGGCTCTAGTAGGAGCACTCATCATCGGGGATGCCTCCATTCGAGCGGGCATCACCTCACCATCCATGCTCTTTATCGGTTCGCTGACTGTCGTGGCCTCATTTACCTTGATCAACCAGTCCTTGAGCGGCGCAGTCACAGTAGCGAGATTCCTTGTCTTTTTCCTAGCCGCCATTTTAGGGATGTTCGGCTTTATCATGAGCATCCTCATTATCGTTTACTATTTGTCTACACTGACTTCACTGGGAAGATCCTACGTCCTGAACAATGCTTCTAACTTTATGTTAACGTTAACCAACACTTTGTTTAATCCCTTGATCAGCCTGTTTAAACGAACGAAAACACCCAAGCAGAAAGGACAGGAGTGATTATGAAGCGTACCATGATCGCCTACACCGCGCTGCTTCTATCATTGACCATTCTGAGTGGCTGCTGGGATGAGAAAGCCATCCAAAACCTTCGCTATGTGTCTGCAATCGGAATTGATTTTGTAGATAACCAGTACGTCGTCTATGCACAGGCCGTCGCACCAAGCAGTGTGGCCAAGCAGGAGAATACAAGTATAACAGGAAACGCTCCTGCAATTATCGCGATCGGACGAGGGGACACGCTGCAAAATGCATTGGACAATATCCAAAAAAACTCGCAGGTCCCCCAATTCTACGGCTTTGTATCATCGCTTGTATTTCACGAGCGCATGCTGAAGAAGGAGATTCTGCCCACTTTTGACGTTTTGAACCGATTTAGCCTGCTCCGCTACAGCATGTGGGTGTTCGGCACACGGGAACCACTCGAAAAGGTTTTTGGCAATCATTCGATCGTGGGCTTCTCCCCTTTAGTGACACTTTTACATGAGCCATACGACCTGTTCCGAGAACGATCCTTTATTGAACCGATTCAGTACTACAAATTCACTTCCACCTTCTGGGAGCCAAGCAATACCGTTATTTTACCGAATGTCACGATATACAAGCATTCCTTGAAGGAGAACGAGAAATTTTTGACACGTCCAGTCATTGAAGGCATTCATACCATTCATCGCGGAAAATGGCAGGGGTTCTTTCAGAGCACAGATTTGCTGGGGCTCCGCTGGATGAACCCCCACACCACGTATGCCAGTCTCATTATCCGTCAAAAGAAACAGGTAATGGCCACCCTCCGCATCCAGCACGTCAAATTGGACGTAGTGCCTGTTCCTCACACCGCAGGGGACCCTCGTTTCAAGATCACGATTCATCTGAATGGGTTCGTCAAGGAAACTGATGAGCAACGTATCTGCAGAATATATTCGGAGCAACGCAGAGACACAAGTAAAAGAACAAGTAAAAGCTACTTATTTAAAGGGAATTAAAAAAGGATCAGATGTCTACGGTCTGGAGTCCGTCTTGTATAAAAAAGATCTGCAAGCCTGGAAAGCCTTCGCCAAGAACCACGATAAAAAACTGAGCGAGGATGCCTTAGCTGAAGTGAATGTCCTCGTCTATTTAAGTGATTCCGGCAAGATGAAATTGAAATGGTATGATTACCCTGAAACGCTCTTGCCCTGAGCGCATGCAAAAACGGCCTGCCTCTGAGTAGAGAGGCAAGCCGTTTATTTATTCCTTAGTTTTTCACCAGCAGGACTTCTTCCACAGAAGCGTAAGGCAGGTTGTGGGCATCCGCTACAGCTTTGTAGCTCACTTTTCCGTCGATGACATTTACGCCTTTTGCCAGTTGTTTATTATCACGAATCGCTTGCGCATAGCCCTTGTTCGCCAGTTGAACCGCATAAGGCACGGTTACATTCGTCAGTGCCAAAGTCGATGTGCGCGCTACAGCACCAGGCATATTCGCTACCGCGTAATGGATTACACCGTGTTTTTCGTAGGTAGGGTTGTCATGAGTGGTGATGCGATCGATGGTTTCAATCGAACCGCCTTGGTCGATGGCAACGTCAACGATCACGGAACCAGGTGTCATATTTTTAACCATTTCTTCCGTCACCAGACGTGGCGCGCGGGCACCTGGGATCAGAACAGCTCCAATCAGCAGGTCAGCCTTTTTCACAGCGTTGGCGATGTTGAAGGAGTTGGAGATCAGTGTCTGTACGCGGCCTTGGAACAAATCGTCCAGCTGACGCAAGCGATCTGCATTGACGTCGATGATGGTCACATTGGCTCCCAAGCCTACTGCCATTTTCGCAGCGTTGGTTCCGACGATCCCGCCGCCGATTACGACAACTTCACCTTTTGGCACGCCAGGTACGCCACCGAGCAGTACACCTTTGCCGCCGTATTGTTTCTCCAGGAATTGTGCGCCGATCTGTACGGACATGCGGCCTGCTACTTCGGACATTGGCATCAGGAGCGGAAGAGCGCCATTGTCGAGCTGGATGGTTTCATATGCGATCGCGATAACCTTTTTCTCCATCAGAGCGCGGGTCAATTCAGGCTCTGGAGCCAGGTGCAGATACGTGAACAGAATCAGGTCTTCACGGAAATAGCTATATTCAGCAGGGAGAGGTTCTTTCACTTTCATCACCATGTCAACTGCCCAAGCCTCTGCCGCAGTATCTACAATCTGTGCACCCTGAGCTGCGTAGTCTTCATTGGTAAAGCCACTACCTAATCCCGCATTGTTCTCGATGCGAACGGAATGCCCGTTTTGTACAAAAGCAGCAACGCCTGCTGGAGTGATGGCAACGCGATTTTCATTGTTTTTTATTTCCTTCGGTACTCCGACGATCATGATAGGTAGTCCTCCTTGGAAATGCCGTATTAAATGATTATTAACATTGTACAGCGATTTTAGAGCGGATTTCCTTGGAGATTCCCTTAATCTTGATGTTCTGCTCTTTGTGGATATTCACAAACGAACTACTGTTCCTGATTTATTTTTGATATTTTCAGCTCCAGATACAAAGCTGCTCGCTGGTTCATGTTTTCAAGATCTACTTGCATGATCTCCTCGATCCTTCGGAGTCGATAGCTGAGGGTATTGATATGGATGTGTAGAGACTGGGCCGTTACGTTCATCTTTCCGGCAGCGTCCAGAAACGTCTCCAAGGTATCCAGCATAGCTGTTTGATTGTCCCGATCATATTGTCTGAGTCGCTCAAGTCGCTCATTTTTGTACCCCTCTTCTTCCTCCCACTGCTTCAGCTTTAACAAATACCGATAGATGCCCAGCTGATGATAGCCGTGAATGCCTTCTGTTTCACGCGGGAACAGTTTTTTCACCTTGACGGCGTGCAGAGCCTCCCTGTAGCTTTTCACAATCTGGGAATAGCCCTTGTACTCACGGCCGTATCCGGCAATCACCTTGCCCTCGCTCGCATGTGTAACCAGCTTGCTCAAGGAATCCGCGAGAAATTGCTCCACTTTACGCAGCAGCACATCTCTCTCGTCTTTTTTGCCGTCCAAAAGTCCAATCAGCAAAATAATTTGCGAGCCGTCCACGACCCAATACAGCTTATCGCGCATCAAAAGCGGGTACAGATACTGGTCGAGCCGTGCACCTGCCGCTTCCACGATACAGATCAAAGAGTGGGATGGCATTTGCATCTGCAGACTATCCGCCTTTTGCCTGATTGCTGCCTCGCTGCTGTGATTGCCCAACAATAGCTCCCAGAGAAATTCAGTACGGCGCTGCTCCTCAGCCTTCCTCTTTCCCTGGCGCTGAATCAACCGCGAAACAGCTGCTTTGGCTGCCTGTCGCAATATTTCATCATCTTCAGGGGTTAGCGGCCTGTTGACTTCCTGCGCCCAAATATACCCCAGTACATCCGTGCTTCTCTTGATGGCGATGGCCACCCGCTTCCCGAGTCCAATATCGTCCTTGGCTGGAATATGGACCGGATCATCCTGCGTTAAAAGCTCCTGGAATACTCCGTCCTTCCACAGGCGGGTCAATACCTTCTCGGGTACCCTTCGTCCCATGATGGTGGACCATCTGGCAGGATCTGTACTGTCGCCATGAGAACTGTAGGCGATTAGTTTATGGTCGGCATCTTCAATCGTGATCGGATTTTGCAAGAGTTCTCCGATCAGATCCGCTAATTCATCCATATCTGCATGTTGATACTGTTGAAAGTAATTGGGTTGAAGCGACACTGTCTCACCTCTTTGCCGAACATGTTTGCGTGTTCTTTTATTATACCCTAAAGATGGATGATCGCTAAAGAAACTGTTGCGGAATTGTCGATGCAAAAACGCCAACCAAGCTGTCCCCGCTCTTCTTCGGGTGACAGCTTGATTGGCGTTATCGTGAAACGGGGAACACAGTCCTACAAAAGTCGTGCAATGGCATCCAAAATCTGTTCTTTCTGAAATGGCTTGATGACAAAGTCACTTGCTCCGGTCTTCATCGCCTCTAGTACCTTTTGTCGATGACCAATTGCAGAGCAAATCAACACTTTGGCATTGCGGTCAAAGTCCAGGATCTCACGCATGGCATCAATTCCATGCATGTTCGGCATCGTGATGTCCATCGTCACGATATCCGGCTTCAGTTCCTTGTATTTTTCGATCGCTTCCAGACCATCACTGGCTACACCACACACCTCATGATGGCCATCCACCATATCGCTCAACATCATTCTCATAAAAGCTGCGTCGTCAACTATCAGCAAACGGGCCATGAATGTTCAATCCCCTCGCTTCACTCACTCTCTTTATCTTATTTTCCAGAAATCCAAGAGCTTGTCCACGAGAGAATATGACTAGTTTTGTCGAAATACAAGTTCATCACATGAAATCATCGGTTCCGTATGAGGCATTTGGACTATCGCCTGTATCAGGGTGTGGAGTATGAACCCCGATTTCAGGGGAATCTACTTGTCTGATCTCATCCGGAATATGAATTTGCGGGAGTTCAATCATTTCCTTGTTCTGATCCTTATCCATCTTCTTTCTCATGACCTCCCTCCTATTGAGCGTGTGTGCAACATCCATTCTTCCTTATCTTGCCCCTCGGCTCCCTGTCCAATTCTATGTCCTAAACTTTGTCATATTCTCTGGATTTACCAGCAGGATTTATGTTTAACTAAGTCGAAATAATTACCTTTTGACCCTGCCCTAACTATTTAATTGTAGTAAATATGGCTCTCGTAAACTTGTTGGGTGCAAGAGTCGAGTCTTTTGTCACAGGAGGTATGGTACATGCCCGGACTGCGACCGTTTCCCACTCTGTTTATCGGCTTGATTATAGGACTGCTCATCCTCATCACGAGCCAGTTTCTCGTCAGCATGAAGCACATCCAATCGATTAACCAGAATGGACATTCATCCAATAAAATACGTGTTGCCCTGCTGCTGGAAGGCCCCACCTATGACCAGGGCTGGAACAGCAGTGCCTTGGAAAGCTTGACGGAGCTCCAGAAAAAGCTTGGCTTTTCACTCGAAGTCGCCAACAATGTGAAGCCTGAAGAAATTGTTGATGTCGCCCAGAAGTTCGCCTCCAATGGCTATGATCTATTGCTTGGGCACGGCGTCATCTTTTCTGAGCCATTCACGAAGGTAGCCGTCTATTATCCGCAGACTCGTTTTGTCTCTTTTAATGGTGAAGCTCCCCATGAAAACCAGACAACCATTCGCTATGACATGAAACCAGCGGGTCACCTTGTTGGCATGCTGGCTGCCAAAATGACAAAATCTAGTAACGTCGGCTATATTCTCGTGAACAAGCCACCTGAATTCGCACAGGTCGAAGGATTTCGCGAGGGCGTCAAAAGGGTCTCCCCCTCTATTGCGGTGTCGGTCGGGTATGTCCCAGATTTTAATGACCATGCAAAAGCCGTAGAGGTTACCCGTGAGATGATTGCCTCAGGGGTTGACGTCATTTATACCACTGGAGACAGCTTCAATCTGGAAGTGATCACAGAAGCACAGAACGCAAAAGTCTATACGATCGGATACATCGCCGACCAGCGATATATCGCTCCTGACTACGTACTCGCTTCGCTCGTGCAGGATGTCGGAGAATGTTATCGCACGATTATGGAACAATTCATCCAGGGCAAACTTCCGCACGGAAAGGTCATGTACGGACTGTCCGAAGGGGTAAACCGCTTTAGTTCATTCGGTCCAATGGTCCCCCAGGAGATACGTGATGAAATCAATCAGGAGTTGAGTAAGCTCATTCAACAGCCTGTTCCGCATGGAGGGTAAAAATCATGTCTCTCTTCCGCAACCTGGGTTTTCAGAAAAAAATGATGCTGAGCTATCTCGTCATGATGCTGTTGATTGGATGCGTTACCTCATTATTCAGCTATCAGATGACAAAGGTAACTGCAGATGAAATGTATTTGACCCAGACATTGTTGCCGCAAACCAGTGCACTTCTAGAAGTAAAAAATCAGGTGTACGAAAAATCGTACGCCCTGAAAATGTACACGACAACCAGAGATGAATCTTATCTCGATCAGTATTACACCAATCTGATCGACAGCTCCCGATTTGAAACAGTGGCGCCGACCCAGCTGAACAGCGGGCTGTTCTCTACCATCGATTCCATCCGCAAGCTGGACTTTCTGTTTATGAACAAGATCGATCCTCTCTTGCAAGCGAATAACGTGACAGCAGTCAGCTATGTCCTGACCCATGAGGTGCAGCCTCTCATCGAAGAGCTGGAGCGGAACCTTTCCTTTTCGCTCGACGAGTTGGAGTATCAGACCAACAAGGAGTTTCAACAGACTACAGACAGCATCGAGGTCTCCTTGATCCTTACTTACTCGGTATCTGTTGCCGCAATATTATTCGGGTCCTTCTCGACCCTGTACTTCGGCAGGGAGCTGCTGCGGCCGATCCAATCCCTGCTGCGGCAGGTTCGTGAGGTATCGAGCGGAACATTCGGCCAGCAAATTGTTTACACCAGCCAGGATGAATTCCGTGCGCTGGCGGATGAAATCAACAAGATGTCGCTCAACATCGCTACGCTCTTTGAACAGGACAAGGCACAACGGCTGGTTCTGACCGAAGAAAGAAACCTGCGCGAGCAAATTCTCAACTCGCTGCCGGTGGGCATCATTACGCGCCCCACTCCTTCTGCCGACATCCATGTAAACCAGCTGGCCAAAAATCTTGTGAAACTCGATGAAAAAGGGTATCCCGTCTATCAGGAATCACCGGAGCCGCTTCTGGACGCAGAAGAATCCTCGTGGTTTGTGAATCGAAAAATGACGCTGTTCAAGCAGGACTGCACTCCTTTTACAGCATTGGTATCCTACGTTCCATTGCACAACCATCATCCACAGACGGAAACAGGCTGGATGATCGCATTTCTCGATATTACCGAGCAGGAAAAAGTGCAGGAGTATCTCCATCAGTCCGAGAAGCTGGCGATGGTCGGTCAATTGGCTGCAGGCGCTGCCCACGAGATCCGCAACCCTTTGACTGTCATTTACGGGTTCATTCAATTGCTGGAGCAGCGCTTGTCCGAGGAGGAACGGGAACTTCATTTTGTGCCTTTGATCCTGAAGGAAATCGAGCGGGTAAACCGGATTGTGACAGAGCTGTTGATGCTGTCCAAGCCGTCCCTACCCAACTATCGAGAAGTCAAGCTAACCCATGTGCTACATTCGATCCTGCCTTTGATGCGGGCTGAGGCCATGTTGCACGGTGTTCAAATCGTGGATCACTGCGACCCGGATACACATATTCACGTAGATGTGGAACAGTTCAAGCAAATCTTGCTGAATCTGATGAAAAACGGCATCGAGGCCATGGAAGAGGGCGGTGTCCTGACTATTGAAAGCCGTGTGGAAGAAAAAACCGTTCACATCGTGGTCAAAGACACAGGGGAAGGCATCGCACCTGAATATTTGATACGCATTTTTGATCCATTTTTCTCGTTGAAGGAAGAAGGTACGGGTCTGGGGTTGCCCATATCACGCAGGATGGTAGAAAATCACGGCGGAGAGATCAACATCCAGAGCAAACGCGGACAAGGGACAGAAATCGATATCGCTCTGCCCCTTCATCCGAAAAATATATAAGTCTCATCCCTTATCCTGGTGCCGCGTTCCCTGCTGGTCCAGCCAGTCGAACATGCGTCTGGTATACATCTCTACATCATCACTTTTGAACAAATGGCTGGCACCTTCTGCCAGCCATATTTCATGGGGCTTCCCGTGCTCCTGCAGGGCATTCGCCAGACGATGGGCATGCTCGACACTGACGTTCTCGTCTTCCGTACCATGAATGATCAGCACCGGGCAGGTGAGCTCCGACACTCGATACAGGGGAGTTCGCTCGCGGTATGCATCGACCTGCTTGCGTGGGTGACCGACGATACGCCGCAGCATTCGCCGAAGATCTACGCGCTCCTCATAGGTCAATAATAGGTCGCTGACCCCTCCCCAGACTACCGCAGCCAAGAGATTGGGACACTCCATCGCAGCGAACAAGGCCATGATCGCTCCCCGCGAAAAACCGTACACACTGATCCTTTCCTGATTGACGTAGGGAAGCTGACGCAGCACCTCATAAGCCGAAAAAACATCGTGGCGATCCTCACCACCAAATTCATCGCGCCCTTCCCCGCCTTCATTGCCCCGATAGTGAGGGGCCAGTACGACATATCCAAAAGCCGCCATCTGGCTGATCCTCTCGGGCCTTACCTGTCCCACTCCGCGTATCCCTCCACGACAGTAGAGCAATGCCGGCAAGCCCTTGTTTTCCCCATCTGCGCTCTCCTCCATATCGGGAACAGCCAGCGCAGCTTTGACCTGCAATCCCTGACTTCTGTAATGCACTGTATACAGGGATACGCCGGGAATCACAGCTTCTTCAGCCGTGATCGCTACCTCTGTGAGCCCTTCGTGACTCGTATACACCTTCTCCTCTCCTTTCCGCTGTGATTCATTGCCTAGTATCCGTAGCCTGCTTGTCCTCCACTCACAAAGAAAGCAGGACATACATCCCAAAAGAAAAAGGACGGAGATGTGATCCCGTCCTCTTTGTCTGTTACGTTATGACAAGGCTTAATAGCCACGTTTTGCGTTCTTTTTGTTAATCGTCGCAAGATTTTCTTCGCTGTGCTTCAGCCATTTCTTCAACTTATCTTCAAAGGAAGCAGCGTTATCTCGTCTTGCGTTCCCACCGCGGTCGCCTCCACGATATCCACCACCACGACGCTCTTCGCGTTCCGGACGCTCAGGCGCTGGGAGTGCGGCGCGAACCGAAAGCGAGATTTTACCTGCATCATCAATCGAGAGGACTTTTACCTTAACTTGTGCTCCCACGGAAAAGTGATCGTTGATATCCTTTACAAAACCGTTTGCTACTTGGGAAATGTGAACCAGCCCTTGTTCCGTTTCACTGATTGCTACAAACATCCCAAACGGTTTAATTGCTGTCACTTTTCCTTCGATGATGCTGCCCACTTGTACTGCCATCCAGTTTGCACTCCTTTTAATTTTTCCGAAAAATGGTGAGGGGCTCCAATAGATTCCTCATTACCTTAGTATAACAGAGAAATTCAAATACTGAAAAGCCTATTCTTACTAAGCGATGCAGCTAACCATACAATACTTCCTAGAATGGGTACTTTTCCTACATTTTATTACGCTATTTTCGTACTTGCCATATATTGGATACCACGATACACGCAAGCATGAACAGTGAACCAGAGGCATCCAGCAGGACGTCATTGACAGCTCCAACCCGATCCGGTGTAAAGGTCTGGTGCCATTCGTCCAAGACAGCCGTCCCGAGACTCAAGAATGCACTCCACGGCAATGCGGTTGCAAAAGACATCCAGTAACGCAACACACTGTACCAGCAGTAGGCCAAAAAGGCAAACGTGCAAAAATGAATGCCCTTGCGCATTAAAAACTCGATAAAGCCTGCTGTTCCCTTTTCTTCAACGCTCACTTCTCTGCCGCCGTACTGTAGTGTCACATCCTGAAATCGCGCTTCCCACTTGTTCTCATCTACCATTTCCGCTATCTTCCCCCGCATGTCCTGATCAGCATACGGTTGGGAAGAAGAGATGTACAAGCCGACCAGTACGGCGATCAAAAGCGTTATGTGCAGGAGCTTTCCGTATCTGTGCACCTTGTACCTCCTTTGGCTTTTTCCTGTGTATATCATACATGATCTCATGCAGCTTCGCCTCTATATGCGAAAAGCACCCAATCCATACAGATTGGGCGCTCCCCTTTAAGCATCTTTACCCAGAGAGGAGGAGACTGGCAGGAAATCTTCCTGGGACAACTCCTTCTTCCTATTGCTGGGCGTATGCTTGGAATCTTGCAGCGCTTCTCTTCTCGCCTTTTTCAAGCGAAGGATCGCTTCTTTTTTGTCCTGACGGCGAATACGCTCGTTCTCCCACCAGTTCCACAACGAACGAATCACGATCGGCAGAGACCACTCTCCTTTGACCGTCTGTTTCCATTCAGCGGCAAACTGCATACCGGGAAGCAGCACCATCGTGGTAAAGGCGGCCAGCAGCACCCCAAACAACAGACTGCTCGTAAAGGAAGAGACGAAGCTCCCCTCAACCAGCCAACCGGAGGCCAATGGCAGACAGACGATGAGAATAGCAGCAAACACGACTGCTTGACCGGCTGCCACGCGTGACGTACTCGCACACAGCTCTTTCCAGATATCCGTAGACGAGGTACGATCAGCCAAGATTTGGTCCAGATAAATCAACGACTGCTGAACCATAATCGCCACTGCGGCTGCAATTCCGTAGAAGCCCATGACATTCAGCGGATGGTCCATGACCAGCAGACCCAATGTGGCCGCCCCTGAGATGAGCGGCAGCAGGGCGATGCCAAATATTCCATCCCTCGTTCTTCTCTGCAGCAACAGACTGGCAAGGAGCATACTGACGGCTAGACCCACGATAGCAATCACACGGCTGCTGAAATCGTTTTTGCTCGCAAGCTCCTTTTCCAGCTTCTCCAGCTGATCCGCATTCAGTATGGTATACCCTTCTGGAATCGACATGCTCTTCTGTAGACGAAGAGGGATCGTAGATGACATGATATCGAGACGCATCGGAGAAGAGACTGCACTGCTGATCTTGAAGACGTACAAGCCATCTTCCCGGTTGTAGACAGGTGGCGGATCGCCATACGACCAGTCAACCAATTGCTCCAGTGGGACGGCGCCTTCCGGTGTGCGAATCAAGATCTGTTTTACCTGATCCGGGTGGTCCATCCAGTTTTCAGGAAAACGGGCGTTCACTGCTACATTTTTGCCGTTCCAGTGGACACTTCCTAATGCCTGCTCGCCCAAGTATCCCTCCAATTGGCGTCTGATGTCTGCTTCCGTCACCCGATAGCGTGTCAACATGTCAGTCTTGGGGCGCAGATCGAGATACGTACCCTTTCGTGCTTCTCCAATCCGGGCGTCTGTTACAATCTCGCGACCTTTGTCATCCCGCGTCGTCACGCGCAGTATCAGATTGAGAATTTCTTTGGAGATCTCTTCCCCTGGTTGGATTGACGGGCCTTTTACCGTAAACTCCATGCGAGATTTGATTCGGTCGTTCACCACAAGCAAAAACGGATCAGTCCCCGGAATCTCACGCAATTGCTTATCCAGCTCCTTGTCCAGTTCGATCAGGGAACGCGTCCATTC
This sequence comes from Brevibacillus sp. AY1, assembly GCF_029870785.1. Taxonomy (NCBI): domain Bacteria; kingdom Bacillati; phylum Bacillota; class Bacilli; order Caryophanales; family Paenibacillaceae; genus Brevibacillus; species Brevibacillus sp. AY1. Next base: position 169,726 of record NZ_JAFLPN010000002.1, on the reverse strand, counting down.
GTATTTGTCCTTCATTTGCAGCGTAAAGGCAAGTCGGTCACGAGTAGCGATGGTATACACGTCACGCACTTCGGAAATTCCGCGCAGTCTCTCCTCAGCAATCTGTGCGGCTCGTATCGCATCATCGATCGTGCTGCCCTGCACCATTTCCAAGGTAAGCTTCTTCTCGTCTACCGCTGTGTGCACATAGGGATCGACAAGAACAAAGGAATGCAGCAGTACTGTGACAAATAGGGAGACTGCCAGGGTAACCCCGTACGTCAAATAGCCTTTTTTAACGGTGCTCTCCCAACGATTGAGCAAGTAGCCCGCCGCTTTATTCCGTGGCTTCGCCGTGCGGACGAGTCTCTCCTCGCGCTCTGTGATCCAAGTACCAGCGAGCACGGGAAGGATGAAGCTGTAGACGAGCAGCATAGCCAGCGTACCGAACAACAAGATCGGCCAGGCGCTCTGAAGGACGACTCTGTCCTTTGCCTCAATAAAGTCGGTCAGCATGACACCGAACCAGCAGGCCGTAAGCATCACAAGCGTCAACAGCACCGGTCTTGTCAATGACCAGGATGCCTGTAGACTGGAGCTGACAGTCAGAGTAGATTGATTGTACAGGCGTGAAAACAATGCTGATCCTGCTCCGATATAAAGCAGCGCAAACAGACAGACTGGCGCCAGTGTCGGCAAGGTCAGCGGCAATCCCGCCAGCCACATTCCGCCAAGCAGACTGCCCGTGGCCATCAGAACGCCGACAAAAGAAAGCAGAGCCACCGTTATGCTTTTTTGAATATAGCCGAGGGAAATCGCGACGAGTGCAGTCGCCAGCAAAACCAACCAGGTAAGCTGACTGAGCGAACGGCTAAGCGGCTCCATATTGTCCTCTACCAGATCTAGCTGGTATATGCCCGCTGCAGTTTCGTTCAATTCCTCGACTACCTGGAGAATCTGCGAGCGCATCGTCGGCACCTGTCCTGTTTCCGCCGCGTACAGAGTCACTCCGACTGCAGGTTCCCCGCGATAGACGGGCACTTCCTCTCCCTTGCTGCCGCGCAGATCGCGAATGTCTGCCAGCGTCTTCAGGGGTACAAAACCCTGCTGCGTCTCAATCATCTGCTTGCCGAGTCCGAACGGCCCGTCTGTCTCGCTGTACCATTGGACCGTTGTCTGTTCCACTCCTCTGCCAATAGACCCTATCTGATCACCCTTGACCTCAGTGGGCAATTGATTCAGAACATCTGCTGGGGTAAGTCCATAGGCGTGCAGCATAGAAGGACGGAAAAGAATATCAACTTGCTGCCTCGCTACCTGGGTGTCCAAATCGATCCGAGCCACACCAGGGAGGTTGATCAGCTTTTCATATACGGTAAACTGGGCAACATCGGAAAGCGTCTGAACATCTGCACCGCGCAGCAAGAAATATCCGATGCGACTATCGGCCAGATTGTCCTGTCTGATGCTCCACTCTCTTACTGGCAGCTGCTTGGTTACATCGTTCAGCTTTTTTTCCAGCCGTTCCCTGTAATCTGACCCCAGCCTTTCCGTTGTTTGTACAGTTAGGGTCGATATTCCTTGCCTTGATTCAGCTGTTATTTTCAGCGAACTTCCTAATGAACGGACCGCTGCCTCCACCGGGAGCGTGATCGTCTGATCCACCTCCATAGAAGAGAGCCCTGGGACGGACATTTGGATGGTGTATTCCGGAACAGGCTGTTCAGGAAACTTGCGAATGTCCATCTTCATGAATGCGCCGATGGACAACAGGATGCAGAGGACAGCCAGGATGCGGGCCAGCGATGGTACTGTGGATAAAAACGTCCGATTATTCATTTTCCAGCTTCACCACTTCGCCGTCCACGACATACGAGAGGCCTGATGCCAAGATCATGTCTCCCTGTTCGAGTCCCTGTTTGATCTCGTAGTAGGTTCCGTGTATGGCTCCCACTTCAACCGGTACTTTTTTCACAACCTGTTCCACGATCTTCATGACGTAGTAGCCTTCTTCGGAAACTCCGACGCTATTGACAGGAACCACCAGGAGATTGTCCGCTTTCAAAGGATATTCGCAGGTGACGCTCATGCCGCCCTTCCAGTTCACTTCACTGCCTGTAACCGTCACTTCGACGGGATATGCACCGGTTTTCTGATCCATGACGGGAGAGATAAAGGTGACTTTTCCTTCTGCTTGCGTGCCGTCAGCAGATCGAACCGTCACGCTCGCTCCTTGCTGCCAGCTGGCAATCTGCTCTCCCTCAACCTGCAGATTTACCAGCCACGAAGACGTGTCAACCAAACGCATGACCTCACTGCCCGGTCCCGTTTGTTCAGAAGCTGTCTGGGAAATAGCTGCAATAACACCGGAAAAAGGCGCCTTTAATACCGCTGCAGACGCTTCCTGTTTGGCCCGGTTCAGCTGGACATTTGCCTGCTGGACACTGACATTGGCCGCCTGCACATCGAGCTGGTCGGCTCCTTGCAATAGTTTGTTGTAGGCTACTTCTTCTTCCTCCAGACTGAGCTTGGCTTGTCGTTCGGCGAGTGCCAGTCGGTCCAGCTCATCCTTGGAGATGGCGCCGTTGTCATACAAAAGCTTGGCCTGAGCATGATCCTCAGCTGCTTTTACCGCCAACTGCTTGGATTTCTCGACCTGTAGCTTCTGTGTTTCCAGCTCATGCGATTTGGGTCCCTGGATGGCCTGGCTTCTCCGAATATTGGCGCTGGCTACCTGTCCCTGCGCAGCGTTGATTTCCTGCTGCCACACCTCACCATCCAGAATCGCCAACGTCTGCCCGGCCTGGACGAACGCCCCCTTTTGCACCTGGATGCTGGCAATTTTGCCGGAAGTGCCAAACGACAGAGACAGCTCCTGACGCGGAGTCAGTACCCCGGACAATTCCAGCTTTAGTCCGTCTCGCTTGTTCGCTACCGTATAAGCATTCACGGTCTTTACTTTCATCACAGTCTCTTCCTCAGTTCGCTTGAGCTGCTCGATTTCTCCCTCCAGCTTTTGGCAGCCCACCAGCAACAAAGCCGCGAGCGAAAGACTGATCCACTTTTTCATGCTATCAACCCCCGCGCCATCATGTATGGCTTCTCTATCTATTTCCATGACAAATGATCATAATAAAATAACTGACAAAATATATTTTACAGAAATAAGAGGTAGTTGTATCATTTTTCAGTTATTTTTTATAATTGTTTATACATTGACTGAGAGGCCTGTCTGAACAGGAAGGAAAACGCGATTTCCTTCCTTTTTTCTAGCCGGGGAAAACTGTCACTCTTTTGTAACTCAGAACCTTTATAATAACGAGAGAAGGAAAAAAACGTGTAGTTGCTGTAATAGGCTAATGTCAGCGCTTACACAGTTTCCATTATCATCATCTTTTTATGGTGGGAGTGATCGTTTTGGCAAAAATTTACACTTCATACACAGACATTGTGGCTGATATTCACGATGGAGCCACCCTCTTGGTTGGTGGATTTGGACTCGTAGGAATTCCCGAGAATCTGATTATCGCACTGCGCGACAAAGGGGTAAAAAACCTGACTGTCGTCTCCAACAACTGCGGCGTCGACGACTGGGGTCTCGGCCTCTTGCTGCGGGAAAAACAAATAAAAAAAATGGTCTCTTCTTATGTGGGAGAAAACAAAGAGTTTGAACGGCAATTCCTCTCCGGCGAGCTGGAGGTTGAATTAACCCCTCAAGGTACACTGGCAGAGCGCGTTCGTGCCGGCGGTGCTGGTATCCCTGCTTTTTATACGCCTGCTGGCGTAGGTACACCAGTGGCTGAAGGCAGAGAAACGCGTTCATTCAACGGCAAGGAATACTTGCTTGAGCATGCCATCACAGGTGATTTTGCTTTGATCAAGGCGTGGAAAGCAGACAAGATGGGTAATCTCGTCTTCCGCAAAACCGCGCAAAACTTCAATCCGATGATGGCCGCAGCGGGCAAAATCACGATCGTTGAGGTAGAAGAGATCGTGGAAACCGGCGAGCTGGACCCGGATCAAATCCATACCCCGAGCGTTTATGTCCAACGCGTGATTCAAGCTCCATCTTTTGAAAAACGTATCGAGCGGCGCACAATCCGCTCCTAAACCTAGCCGTATAGATTTCAATCAAGGGAGGAAACAGATGATGTCGCTAACTCGTGAACAAATCGCCATGCGTGCCGCCCAAGAGGTGGAAGATGGCTTCTATGTAAACCTAGGTATTGGAATGCCGACACTGGTAGCCAACTACATCCCGGAAGGAAAAACCGTCGTGCTTCAATCCGAGAACGGTCTGTTGGGAATTGGACCTTATCCGAGTGAAGAGGAGCTGGACCCGGATCTGATCAATGCAGGTAAAGAAACTGTGACAGCCATTCCAGGCGCAGCTTACTTCTCCAGTGCCGAATCCTTTGCGATGATCCGCGGAGGTCACATCGACCTGGCGATTCTGGGTGCGATGGAAGTATCGGAAAAGGGCGACCTGGCCAACTGGATGATTCCAGGAAAAATGATCAAGGGCATGGGTGGCGCGATGGATCTGGTGCATGGCGCAAAGAAGATCGTCGTGATCATGGATCATGTGAACAAGCACGGAGAAACCAAAATTCTGAACGAATGCGCTCTTCCTCTCACAGGAAAAAGCGTGGTGAACCGCATCATCACGGATCGAGCTGTCATGGATGTAACACCGGATGGACTGGTCTTGCTGGAAGTGGCTGAAGGCTTCACTGCCGAAGCTATCCAGGCATGCACCGAGCCCAAGCTGATCGTTTCCCCGAATCTGAAAACCATCGGCTTGTAAGCATGAGACAAAACAAAAGCTGACTTCATCCTCACGATGAGTCAGCTTTTTACTTATTTTTCCACTTCGGTAGCGAATCGCTTTTCATTCTTCAATCGTACTATAATACAGAAATGAACCATCGCCCTCACCTTGAAAGGAGACGCATCATGTCCGAAACAGTCGGTTGCCTCATCATTCACGGTTTTGCAGGAGATATCCATGACATCCTCCCACTGGCCAAGCGTTTGCGTGAGACGGGGTACCAGGTGGAATGTCCGACTCTGGAAGGACACGGGATGACCCGCCGTCACCTGGCAAAAAGCAATCGACAAGACTGGATTCGTTCCGTTGACGAAGCGTACAAACGTCTCTCCATGCGAGCTGACACCATCGTGGTCATCGGTTTTTCGATGGGGGGGCTGCTTGCCTTCCACATCGCAACCACGTATCCGGTCAAATTGCTGATTACATTGAATGCACCGTATAAATACTGGGATGTCAAACAGGCAATGCGCTATCTGCGAGCCGATTTCCGTACCCACTCGCGCCGGTATGTGTCTGGCATAAGAAGGATTCCGTTTCGCAGCATGATCCAGTTTCGCCGCTTGCTCTCGGAAACCAAACCTCTGCTGCCTCAGGTGGCCGTGCCGTATGTTCTGCTGCAGGCGAAGCAGGATGACACGGTGCATGCTGTCAGCGCCACCTTACTCGCAAACAGCGTAGGGAGCGTAGAATCCACCCAGGTCACCTGGTACGAGGAGTCCAATCACATGATTTTGCACGGTCCTGAAAAGGAAGATGCGATCGAGCAGGTCCTCACCACCATCAGAGAGCATTGCTCACACTGATTGCTTTCGCCTCACGGACACGCAGCCAGACCATCCCCATCAAGAGCATGACCAGGGCGATCCCGCCATACATCAAGTCCAGACCAAAGCTGCCATCCATCCAATAGGCCAGCAAAGGTCCCAGTGCAGCACCCATATCGGTTACGACGGAGTACATCGTCATCATCGCTGTGCTATTCGACTGTCTGGACGCTTCATCGGCTGCCCAGGTATCCATCAAGGTCGTCAGAATCGTAGCCGTCAGCTGAATACCGAGCAGCATGAGCACCCACCAGGCAAAGCTAATCGGTGTGTGGAGCAAGCCAAACAGAAGCGCTGCTGCAAACATCGTCCCAACCAGCAATGGCTTTCTTCCATAAGCATCAGAAAGCCTTCCAAACCAGGGAGCAGCCCAGGGCTCCCATCCCCATCGGGCGCCCTGGAATATACTGGCCATGACAGCAGCTCCGATCACGATGCCCCCAACCACTGTAACAGGCTGACGCAATTCGATCAGCCTGCTTAACGTGGAGGCAAACACTCCTTGATAGGCCATCGCAAGCAAAAGCCCACTCATAAGGGTCACCAGCACACTTCCCTTTTTCCATAGAGGTGTCTTGACTGCCAGAGGTGCAAAGGACACCTCTACGTCGGATGGATTGGACTGACGGATGTACACAAAAATCAGTGCCAACGCAGGTAAAACCAGTGCTGCAAATAAAAGCGAGGTCGCCTGCATGCCAAACTGCGCCACCAGCAGGGCACCAGCTACCATCCCCCCCAGACTTCCGAGTCGATACAATCCGTTGTACATCCCCATCAATTGCCCACGATTATGCTCAGTGGAGACCGAAATGATCAGCGTGTACGCCCCTAACCGCAAAAAGGTCCACGCAATCCCCCATAAACAGCGAAGCACAAGCCAAATCCAGAACCCCTGCAACGCATATCCGGCCGTGGTCGCTAATGTCAGCATGACGGCTATGATCAATCCCGTTCGCACTCCCGAGCGTTCATACCATTTTCCAATCAATGGCCCCAGAGGGATGCGCACCAGCCGATTCACCGAAAGCAGGATTCCCACCTCAAACAGAGACATCAATCCAATCTCTCGCCAATAAATCGGCAAAACCACGTACAGCATGGAATCTCCCAAGAGACATAGGGCGGTAACCAACGCTATCGCCCTCACCTGTTTCTTTCCGCAGCTTTCTTTCATGATCAGGCTCTTCTCCTTTGCTTCGTCCGCATTCTATGCTATACAGTACTAAAGAAGAAGGAATCAAATCCAATACATCTTTGCGCATCACTCATAAGCAATACTTATGAATGGGGAAAAATGATGAACCTGCACGCACTGCGAATTTTTATAGAAGTCGCCTCCAAAGGCAGTGTCACCGCCGCTGCCGATGCCCTGTCGATCAGCCAGCCAGCTGTAACCGCACAGATACGCAAGCTGGAGCAAGAACTGGATCTTGTCTTGCTTACGCCACAGGGACGCGGAATTGCCCTGACGCATGAAGGGCGTTTTCTCTTCGAAAAAGCCGAGCGGATCTTTGACTGGGACAAAGAAATTGAGGAGCAGCTGACACAAATCAAGCAAGGCACCATCGGGAAATTGCGAATCGCTTCCACTTTTTTACCGTCTCTTTACCTGCTGCCCAAGTGGCTGGCTTCCTATAAGCAGCAGTATGAGCAGGTCGAGGTAGAGATTCGCACCGGCAACTCTCAGCAATCCATCGAACGCCTGCTTCGCTGTCAGGCTGATCTGGCCATCATTACCAACGAGACGTGGGATGATCGTCCGATTCGACGCCATCATTTGAAGGATGTCTTCTTTTGGTTTATCGTGCCAGCCCACCATCCGTTCGCAGGACAGGAAGTAACCTTAGACAAGCTTGTTCAGGAGCCTTTTTTACTTCGTGAGCAAGGAAGCTCTACCCGCGAGCGGCTCTTCTCGCTCTTTCGCCACCACGGAGTCCAGCCTCCAAGGGTCGGCTTGCAATACCACGGCCTCGTGGAATCCATCCAGTCGGTACGCGCCGGGTATGGAACGATGCTGGCTCCGGAGCTGGCTGTGCGGGAGCTGGTAGAGCGCGGAGAAGTCGGCCGTGTCTATTTGCCTGATATCGAGATCAAGCGCCCGGTCTATCTTTGCCTGCGCGAAGAAGATGGATCCCCTCTGCCTGCTGTTACCCGATTTTTGGAGATGCTGCTTTCGGCTCCTTAACTCCCCATATTGAAAGAGGGCATCCCTTCAGCAGTTCAAATCTGCTGTCGGGATGCCCTCTATTTCGTCCTCTATCTTTTATGGGAAAACAATTGTCTTGTTCCCGTATTCCAGCACGCGGTCCTCCAGATGCCAGCCGACAGCACGCGCCAGTACGGTACGCTCTACCTGACGTCCGAGCTGCTTCAGCATCTCCACATCTTCCTGATGGCTGACGCGCTGAACATCCTGCTCGATGATCGGACCCGCATCCAGCTCTTCTGTCACGTAGTGAGCGGTCGCCCCGATCAGCTTCACACCGCGACGGTATGCTTGCTCATAAGGCTTTGCTCCTACAAAGGCAGGCAGAAACGAGTGATGGATGTTGATGATGCGCATCGCGTAATCCTCCAGAAAACGCGGCGACAGAATCTGCATGTAGCGAGCCAGGATGATCAGATCTACTCCCTGAGCCGCAGCCAATTGCGCTTCTTCCGCCTCGGCCTTGTTCTCCTTGGTCACTGGAATGCAATGATACGGAATGCCGAAGGACTCAACGGTCTCTCTCATATCCTCATGATTGCTGATTACGACCGCGATATCTGCGTGCAGCTCTCCTGATTTCCAGCGCCACAGCAGCTCGAGCAGACAGTGGTCCTCCTTGGAGACAAAGATCGCAACCTTCTTGCGCTTTTTCGCCTCTACCAGGTACCACTCCATCCCGTAGTTCTCAGCAATTGGCCAAAACGCATCCTTCAGACCCTCCAGGCGATCTGTCAGGTTGACCAGATCGAACTCGATACGCATGAAAAAACGGCCCGTTTCCGGGTCTGTTGTATATTGATCCGACTGGACGATATTCGCGCCTTGTGCAAACAAAAAGTTCGAGACGGCTGCCACAATCCCCGCTCTATCCTCGCATGAAATCAACATGCGGGCACGGTCCTTGTTTTTCTGCTTGTAAGCTAGCCATTCTCTCTCTGACAAACGATGCATGATTTATTCTCCTCCATGATAAATAGCCAAAAGTTGTTTGCAATTATATCATTTCCTATCGTACTTGCCATACCCAAATGATCCGCAAAATGATCCCTGATCAATAAAAACTTTTCTTTTACTGTCGATTTCCAATTCCGTTCATCTTGCATACAACCACCCCATCACGTTTGTAAAGTGAGTAATCACTCGCTAATGAAAGCAAAAGAATACCAGCTTGTTTAGTGAGCTGGTTTTATCCTCAGAGAGTGGGAACGATTCAGTCAAGTTTGAGCTGTTCAAGAGGGAAATATGCATATTCAGGGTTTTCAGGAGATCCTTACCGAAAAACCTCCCGCCAGCATGAAGAGATGGCTTTCCAGCTGATCGTGGCTCTTGCCTGTAATCTGTTGAATGGCCCTCCCGTACAATTTCAGTTGCTCCTCATAGCGTCCGGTAATCTCTTTTATGACTTGTGGAGTTGGCTCAGCTCCGATCCAGTCCGATTTGAAGTCGATCAGAAGCAGATTTCCATCCTGCTCTTCAATCAGACAATCAATCACCCCTTGGACGATGACCTGCTCATAGCTGTCTCCTAAATCCGGCTCAACTTCATTTGCAGGAATCGCCAAGGTAAAAGGCAGCTCTCGATGCACGACTTTTGCCTGTATCATCCGCTGTCCCAGTGAAGTCGCAAAGAATCCGGCAAGCCCTGCCACATCTACTGCCCGAACCTGCTCCTCGGTCAAAAAGCGCCTTGCAGCCAGTGCAGCCACCTGTTCGCTGATATCAGCTTCATCCAGCGAACGGCGTAAATCCAGATGCTGCATAATCAAATGGGTGAGGGTACCTTTCTCCGCTCCGCTGAGTCGATGCGGCTTTTGCTCTGTCAAGAACTTGGGCTTCTCCGTAATGGAAGGCAGGGAAAACGACTGGCTTTTCACTTTTTCCTGTGCGCGGCGCTTCAATTCACTGACACTCCACCTCGCTGCCACAAGCGGAGCCATCTCGTGCGGGTCGCTCCAGCCCAGGAGACGATCTACCAGCTCGCGCATCTTCTCATCTGCTGGTCGTTCTGCAACCTCTTTGCGCTCCGTCAGCTGCTCCCAGCTCGCCAGGTCATGCTCCGATAGGGGTGTCCGCGTCCGCAGCTCATCAGCCTGATAAAAGTGGAACGACCAGATCGATTCGTCTGGGATCGTCGTTACCCGTACTGCTTCTCCATCGCCATGCTTCTCGGGGTAATCCCGCAAAGGTCCTGCTTCCGGATGGCGCAGTAAAGCTCTGCCCACCCAATCGAGATAGCCTTTTGCCCGGACCAGATCTTCGTCTATCAGACGTTCCCCATCTCCCTGGCTCCCCCAGTCGGAAATGCTTTTCGCCAGATTTTTCGAAGAACCAAGCAAGATCAGCTTTTCCCGCGCACGTGTCAGGGCTACGTACAATACCCGCATCTCTTCTGCCAGCAGATCGCGACGCAGCTGCTGGCGAATCCCCAATGCTGCCATACTCGGATAGCGCACCTGAGCCTCCTCGTCCACAGCCATCGGACCAAAGCCCAGATCCTTATGCAAGAGGAAGTGACTTTTCAAATCCATCGTGTTGAATTGCTTGCCCATCCCTGCCACAAACACGACTGGAAACTCCAGCCCTTTACTCTTGTGGATGGTCATGATGCGCACCACGTCTTCATTTTCTCCGACGGTCCGCGCCTCTCCCAGATCGTTGCCTGCTTCCTGCATGCGGTCCACAAAGCGAAGGAATCGGAACAACCCCCGATACGATCCTGCCTCGTACTGTCTGGCTCGGTCATGCAAGGCACGCAGGTTGGCTTGTCGCTGCTGACCGTTCTCCAAGCCTGCTACATAGTCGAGGTAACCCGTTTCCCGATAGAGTGTCGTCAAAAGCTCAGATAATGCCCCTCTTCGGGCCTGTGTCCGCCATTTGTCCAGCTGGGTGAAAAATCGATGCAGATCACGTTCCCAGCCTTTTGTTACAGGCTGCTCCTGAACGTACTGCATGACTGCCTGATAAAAAGGACCAGACGGGTACTGAATGCGAATGTGAGCCAAATGCTCCTCTGCCAGCCCTACGATCACAGAGCGCAGCACACCTGCCAGCGGGATGTCCTGCATCGGATTGTCAATGACCCGCAGCAGCGAGAGGACTGTATCCACTTCTGTCGTCGCGAAATAACCTGAGGTTTGCTCGGCGTAGACTGGGATGTCCGCAGCCACCAGCTCCTCTTGCATCGTTTCTCCCCATCCGGAGGTGGCCCGAAGCAGGATCACGATATCGCGGTATGCCAACGGGCGCAGACCACCTGTCTTTTTATCAAACACGAGCTGCGGCGCTTCCCCTTCTCCCGGCTGCATCCAGCGGCGAATCCGCTCTGCGATCAATCTCGCTTCCAACTGAGCTGCGCTTGCTTCCTCTGCCACCTCAGCGTCCGACTCACTGCCTGGGACAGAAGATTCCGCTTCTTCCGTACTCTCCGTATAGGCATTCGTCTCCCTTTCCCCAGACGTGTCAGATCGATCAATCAGATGCACCTCCACACGCAAGCGGTCTCGCTCGACCTCCGGATAGGAGGCTCGGTTGATCAATTCTGCAGATCGGTCGTAATCAATCTCCCCCACACCTGGCGACATAATCTGCCGGAAGAGGTAGTTGACGGCATCCACCACTTCGCGCCGACTTCGGAAGTTGGCTGCCAGATCGATACGCCAGCCCTCATCTGACTGACACGACATTTCCTGGATATCCGTTTGATAGGCGAGGTACTTGTCCAGAAAAAGCTGAGGCTCTGCCAAACGGAAGCGATAGATGCTCTGCTTCACATCCCCTACCATGAAGCGATTTGCCCAACCGTTCGTCCCCACATCGCGCGATACCATCTGCAGGATCGTCTCCTGAACCAGATTGATATCCTGATATTCATCTACCAGCACTTCTGCAAATTGTTCCCTGAGCTGAAGGGCGAGTGAAGATGGACGTATGGTTCCGGTCTCATCCGGCTCGGTCAGAATCCGCAGGGCCAGATGCTCCAGATCGCCAAAATCCACCAGCGAGCGTTCCCGCTTTGCCTGCTGAAAGGCTTCTGCAAAAGTCGCAACGAGGCGTGCCAGCGTCTGCATATGCTCTGCCAGCCGGTTCAAATCTGCAAGATACTGCTGGATGGAAGTTGTAAAATACTGTTCTTTCAAGTCAGCAATCGCTTTTTTCACAGCGTTGCGCAAATCCTGGACCTGCTCCTTCACAGCAGGATCGGTCCCTTTCACTGGCGGCAGCTTGGCAAAAACGACTGCCCGCACCGCCTGTTCCACAGCTTCCCAACCATCGTGACAAGCCTTTCGCGCACGAGAAAGGGCGTCTACCTCCGTTTCCAGCAAGGGCAGATAGGCAGCAGGGCCGTCTGCCGAAGCAGCCAGCTCGACAGCTCTGCGCATGCTTTTCTCCATGCCCCCCAGCTCGAGTGCCAGAGAACGGCGAACACTTCTGGTCCATTTCAGACCATCCAGTCCTCTCTGCTCATCAACCTCAAACATCCGGGCCGCATCCGTCAGCCAGCTCTCCGGATTGGGATGGCTGCGTGAAAACTCGTACAGGCGAAGCAGCAAGGATACCAGCACCTGATCGTCCTGACCATCAAGCATGACATTTGCCAGGGCATGAAATGCTGGGTCGTGCTCGTACCAGTCCTCCAGCTGCTCCTCCAGCGTATCCTGGCGCAAGAGGTCCCCTTCCATCTGGTCAGCAATGCGAAAATCAGGGTCGAGGTCGATCAAATAGTAATACTGCCGCAATATTCCTAAGCAAAAGGAGTGCAGGGTCGTGATCGTAGCCCGTTGCAAGAGAGCGAGCTGACGACGCAGATGGGCGGAGTGAGGGTCTTCTTTCAGCGCCTTGCGCAGCGCATCCCCGATCCGGTGACGCATCTCTGCGGCAGCAGCATTGGTGAACGTCACAACGAGCAGCTGGTCTACCCCGATCGGCTCCGATGTATCCATGATGCGTCTGATGATTCTCTCTACCAGTACCGATGTTTTACCGGATCCTGCTGCTGCAGCGATCAACAGGTTGTTGCCGCGACGGGTAATCGCCTGCCACTGTTCATCGGTCCACTGCTCAGGCTTGGTCTGTATGGGCTGCTTGTCCATCCAAATCTGCCTCCTCTCCTGTCATCTGCCGGGCGAGCTTCTCCCAGATCTCCTTGTTGTTCCACTTGGGCAGCAGTCGATGCTGATTGCCCCCTGTCTGTCCATCAAAGTGACAAACCGGCTTGTACGCGCAATAGTCACATGCCGTCATCGTGCCCTTCGTGTACGGTTCGATCTGGATATCACCATTTGTCATGCGCGTGCTGATATCTTTCACCGTCTCGCGCACATACTCGGTCAGAGACTCAAATTGGTCGACGGTCGCCACAGAAGAACGGGACGACAGCGTTCCATCCTTTTTGATCTCGAATGGCACAAGCTCAGAAGCTCCCTGTTCTACCTCAGCGTCCATCATTCTCGCAAGCTCCGTGTCCGCGAGCATCAGGCCCTTCATCCTCAGACGCTTGGCCCTTTCCTTCGCTGCTTCATCCGCACTGAGCATTCTTTTGGCGGTGATGAACGGATCTGCTACCTGATAGTAGAAGACGCCGCCCATTTCAGCTTGCTTGCCCAGCCATTTTTGAGAGTTGGAGACGACGACATCCAGGTAGACGAGCAGCTGCAGGTTCAGTCCGTTCCATACATCCGAGAGCTGCAGCTGCTTGGAGCTGGATTTGTAATCGATCACGCGCAAGTAAGGAGTCTCACTGTCCAGTGATTGGTCGACCCTGTCGATTCGTCCGATCAGCTGCACCTCCACTCCATTTTCGAGAGAAAGCGCGAGACCAGGCAAATCTCCTTTGGGGCCAAACGAAACCTCCAGTCCGATCGGTGCAAAGCGGCTTCTCTTGGCGTGCTCACCCAATACGTAGATCGCTCTGCCGACTGCCCGCTTGAGCTTGCCAGACAAGAAGCGGTAGCGTGCCGTCCTGTTCAGGATGCTGCTTCTCGTCGCGGGAACGAGTTCTTCCACCACGTCGCTAGCCAGCTGCATGCTGTTCGCTTCCGTCAAGCGCCCCCATTCCAGATTCTCCTCATTCATCTTCTCGACAGCCCGCTTCAACGAGGCGTGAAACAGCTCACCCACATCAAAGCGCTCCAGCTTGTAGAGTGTGCGCTCTGACAATCGCAGCCCATGCGACGAAAAATGGGAGAACGGACAAGAGGAGAAACGCTCCAGCCTGGACACGCTCATCCGCAGCTGCTGTCCGTACAAGCCTTTACTCGTCTCCTGGCGCAGCTTGCCAGGCCGGTTCTCATAGCGAAGACCTGACAGCAGCCATTTTTCCCGCTTCTGATCCTCTGATGAGCGTAAAAACCAGTCGTAGACCTCCCACCAAAAAACAGGCAGCTCCCCGCTTTTTTTCATGGTCCTGACCAGGGTCAGCAGATGACTGAAGACACGGCGAGGGTTTCCGAGCAGAAAGGCGTCCGACTCGGGATTGCCAGTAGGTTCGTTGTGAAAAACCTGATGCGAGACTTCGGGAAGCACCTCTCGCATTCGAGTGAAAACCGTCGATGGCAACAGTGCCTTTCCCTCGTGATCTGCCAGCGCGCAGCTGATCAGCAAACGCTCGGAAGGACGCGTCATCGCTTGATACAGCAGATACGGCTCGGCCATCAGTCGCTGTTTGGCGCTCGGTGCCAGCTCGACCCCCATCTCTCCCAGTCTTTCGCGTTCAGCTTCGTCGAGGATTCCGTCTTCCTTGGGACGCAGTGGGATGACACCTTCATTCACCCCAAGCAGGAACAACGCCTTTACATCCGGTTGCCTGGAGCGTTCCATCGATCCGATCAGCACCTGATCCAGCGCTGGCGGAACCAAGCCCATCTCGATTGTCTCCAGACCGCTGTCCAATACCCGGGAATAAGTGGACAGCTCCATCTGTTCATCGCCCATGACCTCTACGATCTGATCCATCAGTGCGATCAGACCATTCCATACCTGACCGTGTACCTGGGCAGTCTGCAGATCTCCGTCTTTCTCTGCCTGCTGCTGCCAGCGTTCAAGCTTTTGTGGAGCATCCAGCGCAATCAACAGCTGATACAAGGCAGTCGTCATCTCACGCACATTTTCACCTGACGCTCGCTTCATTTCACGCTCAAATTGCAGCAGGGGTGCCGCATATTTGCGTCGCAGGGAATCAATTTGTTCATCCTCCTGCGCTCCCGCCGCTCCGCCAAACTGCCAAGCCGAATCCGCTCCCCACTGGCTGCCGTATACGCCATGTGCCAGCACATAATTCTCCAACATGTCGATTTCCTGACGCGCAGCGTACTCTTCGTCTGCAGCCAACAAATCTGTCTTCAGACAGCGGAAAACGGCATCGTAGCGCCAGCGTGTCACGACCACCTCCAAGGAGGAGCGTACCAGCTCGACTAAAGGATGGTGCAAAAGCGTCCGCTTCTGGTCGAGGAAGTGAGGAATTCCGTAATCCGTGAAAACGGCGCTGATATCATCCGCATAAGTGCCAATCTCACGCAAAAGAACACCCATGTCCCGCCAGCGGTAGCCCTCCTCCCTGGCAAGCGAGAGGATTTTCAGCGCTACAGCCTCTACTTCTGCACGGCGATTGACTGCAGAAAGCAGGGCAACCTCGTCCTTGCGCTTCGGATCAGGCGCTTGTCCCGGATCCCCCCACTGGAAATAGACGTTCTCCAGTTTATTCAACCAAGGGCTATCCACAAACCGATGCGGCAGGGTCAACAGGATCGGGGTCTCGATGGCAACACCGTTTTCTCTGGCGATCATCTTCAAAGCCTGATAGGTTCGCCACGACGGATAGAACACATTCAGCTCATCCAGCTGCTCATCCCGTTCATCCGGGTCCAGTGTGAGCGCAATCGTCACCTGACGGGCATGCAGCATCAACTGCTCGATCAGCCGCAATTCCTGATTGGTAAAGCCCGTAAATCCGTCGATGAAAATCTCTGCTTCGCGGATGTAGGCAGAGTCGCATACTTTGCTGGCGACACGGTTGAGTATATCCTCTGCATCGCAGTAGCCATCGGCCAGATAGCCGTCATACAGCTCCATCATCAGGCGTAGATCCCCGACTTTTTGATTCAGGCTGGCTGTTCCCCACTCCAGATTTTCCGAGTGGGCAAAGCTTGCGCCGTACGATTTGCACTCGCTGATCAATCGACCGAGCTGTGCCGTAAATCCTGGCTGCAACGCAGTACGGCCAAAAACTTGGAGCTCGTCTCGATGGCGCTCCAAAAGCATCCGCAGCACCATGTTTTTACCGAGATCGTCGACAGGAATCAGTGTGAGATCCCCCAGCTCCTGCATGAGGCGATGAGCCAGCCGGCCAAAGCTGAGCACCTGCGAGCCCATCATTCCTCCGTAGCCGGATTTGACAGCCAGCTCATACTCCGCCTGGAAGCTTGCCTGCTCCGGAACCAGCAGGATCATCGGAGAGCCCAAAAGCTTCCCCTCTCGCGTCTCATGTATTCGATTAAACAACTGCTGGTGGACCGCCGCTGTCTTACCCGTACCGGCTCGTCCCAGTACAAATTGCACCGCCATACTTTCCTCTCCCCGCTATTCCATTTCCAGATTCAGCCGGCTGCCTGCCCCCATCGGCTCAGCTGGCGTCACGACCAATCGTCGCGGCATGCGCACGCGGATTTCCGGCACGTGACTGATCACTCCGATCGTAAAATCCTCCATGCGAAGTCGTTCCAGCGCATCCATGACCGTCTCCAGCAATTCCGGATCGAGCGTGCCAAAGCCTTCGTCGAGGAAGAAAAACTCCAGTCGCCCGCCACGCATCTGAATCTCCATGGAGAGAGCCAATGCGAGCGACAGCGAGGTCAAAAACGTCTCTCCCCCAGACAGGGTGCTGACTGGACGCCTCAGTCCTCCCGCAGCCTCGTCGCGCAAGACAAATTCACCTTCGTCGCCAATTTCCAGACCGTAACGATTCGCGGTCATCTTTTTCAGATGGTAGGAAGCGTCTCTTGCTATGGAAACCAGCTTCTCTTCGGCAATAAACTGAACAAACGCTTTTGCCTCAAACAGCTTTTTCAGCTCTTCCAGCCTGCTCTGTTCGTCCTGCTGCTCCTCTAGTCGCACTTGCAGCTCCAGCCATTTGCTGTGATTGCTCTCCATCCGGTCCACATGCTCTTTGGCAACCGCCACTTGCTTTTGTGCTTCCTGGAAGGAGTGCTCCCATTCCTCCCACGCTTCTTTGGCTGCCAATACCTCTTCTCGCGTGACCGTGCGCCCGGCAATCGCCTCATTAAGGCGATGCTCATCATAGCGCAGCTGCCCCATTGCCTGCTCATAGGACTGGACCTGTGACTGTGCATGCTCCATGCCGTCTCGCGCTGCGTACAGCTCCCGGACACGCTCCACCGTCTGGATGCCGCTCTCTTGCAGCGCGCTTTGCAAGGCTTCCTGTGCCTCATTGCGCTGCTTCGTCAGCACCGCGTAGGCTTCCGAGTATTTGACGAGGTTGCTTTGAACCTGCTCTCGCTGATCGGCACACGCTTTGCGCTTCGCTTCAGTGGCCGAGACAGTCTGACGCAATCCAGACAGCGTATCCTCCACCTGACGCAAGCATTCCTGGGCAGGCTTGCCGCCTGTGCGCTCCAGCCACAGCGCATGCTTTTGCTCCCACATGCGTTTCCGGTCTTCCAGACGTTCCTGCAGATTGGCCTCCCGTCCTTTGCCCTCTGACTGCTGCTTTTTGGCAGACTCGCATGCTGCAAGCAAAGTTTTGCGCAACGCTTCTTTTTCCGCACGCAAGGCTTGCAGCTCGGCCAACCGACGATCCAGTCTGCCCAGCTCCTCGAAGCGCTGCTCGATTTCCTCTACCGGCAAGTCTCCCCGTCTCGCTTCCAATTCGTCTGCGCTGCGCTGCGCTTCTTTCGTCGCTGTATCCAGTCGCAGTCTGCCTTCCGCGATCGCTTTTTCCAGCTGTTCCTGCAGGATTCGGCTTCGTTCCAGCAGGCGCAACTCTGCCGATTCTTCCTCTCGCAGCTTCTCTACCTGCTTTTGCAGCTGTTCGCGTTCCAGCTTTGCCTGCTCACGTGCTGTCTGTTTGGCTAGAAGTTCTTTTTCCTCTCGTTGGTAGACTGCCAGCAGCTCTTCAAAAGACTGCACGGTCCAAGGCTCCCCTTCATTCCAGCACTCTTTTCGGATCGCTTCGATCTTCTCTTCGATCTGCTTCTGCTCCGATAGCAGGGCAGTCTGCCGCTCTTCCAGGGCTGCGTGCTCCACTTTTGCGGTCAGCAGGGATTCTTTGACCTGACGAGACTGCTGCTCCGCTTCGCGCAAAGCAGCTTCTGCCGCCTTGATGCGCGCACGCAGCTCGTCCCCCTGGGTATGGTTATTTCCTGGCTCTGAGCTGCTGCTTGCCTCATGTGCATGGTGTGTCGAACCACATACCGGGCATTCCTGTCCAACCTCCAGTCGTTCGCGTAAAAAACGGGCCATGTTTTCCTGCTGCCACTGCTCCCATTCCTGCTTCAGCTTGTCCCATTCCAATTGCTTGCGGGCAACAAGCGCCTCTTTTTCCTGCCAATCCGCTTCATAACGAGCCAGGATGGTCTCTGCCTGCTTGCGTTCCTGCTCCAGATGGTTCTCTTTTTCCTGCCAGCCTGCTTGCTGTTGCAGCTGCTCGCGCCATTGACGGCCGGCCTGCTTCATATCATTGAGAATCTGTCGTTCCCGATCCCATTCACTGTCTGTCATGCCGGGATTGGCTTCCAAGGCAGTCCAGCGTTCCCTCACCTGCTGGAGTCTTGCCGCACTCTCCTCCCAGCTCCTGCGATGCTGTGCCGCTTCCGCAGATGAGCGTTGGGCCTGCTGTGCCAAATCCTCCAGCTCTTTCATCAGCTCCTGCTGCTTGATTCGGTCCCTGTTCCATTGCTGCTTGGCCTCACGTGCCGCCCCCACCTGATCACGCCACTCGGGTGTCACGGTGACAGCCCTCGTCTGCTCCTCCAGATGCTTCCATTCCTGCTCCCATAGCTGGAGGGCAGCCTCGTCCTTCGCCAGCCGCGCCTCTGTCTGTTCCAGAGCAGTCCGCACCTCTTGCCATTCCCGCTCCAACGCCGTCCACTCTTCGCGGATTCGACCCAGCTCCACTTCCCATTCCTCGGCCAAAGCCAGCCTTCCCTTTTGCTCGATCAAAAGCGGCTCCTCAGCGGCATGCCTGGTCTGTGCCCGCTCGTAATCCGCTTCTGCCTCTTGCAAGGCCAATTGTACTCCGACCTGTTCCTCGCGGCTTCGTGCCAGCGCTTGTTCTGTCGCGTGCCATTCCTCGTCCAACCGCTGCCATTGCTGCAGCATCGGCCACATTCGTATACTCGACTCCCAATCCCGAATTCGGGCTTTCAAGTCAGCGATCTCCTCTTGTCTGGTAAAAAGCGCCTGCAGCTGCGTCTGGACACTCTCCATCTCCTGCAGCCATTGATGCAGCTGCTCCAATTCCTTGATCTTGTTCGCCAGCCCCTGCTTTTGTTCCCTGAACTCCTGCTCTTGTCGGGCTGCCGCTGTCCAGATTTGCTTCGCTTCCTCCAGCGCGTCCACACCTGCATCTCCCAGTGCGGCCATCTCCAATTGCAGCTGGTGCATCTGTTCTTTTGCCTGATCCAGCGCATGACGGACGCGTTCGCTCAGCTTTTCCCCGTAG
This sequence comes from Brevibacillus sp. AY1, assembly GCF_029870785.1. NCBI lineage: Bacteria > Bacillati > Bacillota > Bacilli > Caryophanales > Paenibacillaceae > Brevibacillus > Brevibacillus sp. AY1. The sequence continues at coordinate 150,203 of NZ_JAFLPN010000002.1, read as the reverse complement.
ATATGTAGCCGGAACATGCGCTGCAGCATTTCATTGCGCTCACTGCCTTTCAGGGTCAAGAAACGGGAAAATTGACCTTGTGGCAGCACAACAGCGCGGGTAAAATCCTGCAACGTGAGCCCGATCAACGCTTCTACTGCCGCAGTGGCCGAGGTCGCCTTGGATTCAAGGACGACATCAGGCTCGCCAGTCAGATGTCCCAGCTGGATCAGTCGAACTTCCGGCTGCCTCTTGTTCCCCTTCTTGTCTAGGCCAAATTCCCGCTCCACCGTGTACTGGCGGCGATCGCTTCCCTTTCCCAGCTCGAAGGTAAAGGAGACAAAGACGCGCTGCTCCAGCTGATTCAATACCTCCTTGGGATGATTGCCCCCGCCGAGACGGACGACTTGTCCATAGAGAGCAAGTGTAATCGCGTCCAAAATCGTGGACTTGCCGCTGCCAGTCGGTCCGAATATCCCGAACAGTCCCGCCTGACAAAGCGTTTCGAAATCAATCTCCTGCATTTCCCGGTAGCTGTGCATCCCAGCCAGCTTCAATCGAATCGGCTTCACCTACACTTCCTCCTCTCTGCCTGTGTCTGTCTCTGCGAGCAAGCGTTGAAACATGGTGACCAGACGTTCATCGGGCTGCGCCCCTCTTTTCCGCTCGTAAAAACGACGAAACAACTGATCAGGTGATAGTTCGGTCAGCTTCACGCGATCTTGCTCCTCGTCCTCCTCGCGATCAGCACGTACAACAACCCGCTGTATTTTGAGAAAATCGTCACTCAGCTTGCGCAAGCGTTGAAATTCTGTCGGATCAATCACATCGGATACATGGATCTCCAGATCAATCCAGGCACCTGCATCTCGGCCTTCAGCCAGCCAGCGCTCCACCTGTTCAATCCCCTCTGTGGCCTTCCAGCGCGCCAAGGGTCGGCCGCTCTTTAGATAAAGGATCTCTTCACGCACTTCACTTCCTGGCTCTACATCGACAAGCACCACGGCCTTGCTCTGTCCTGCCTCGGAAAAGCTGTAGCAAAGCGGTGAGCCGCTGTAGCGAACGAGCGGCTTTTCCCGCAGCTTTTGCAGGCGATGCAGATGGCCCAGCGCGACGTAATCCGCCTTTTCCGGAAACGCTTGTGTAGAGACGGTCATTGCTCCCCCGATCTGGATCGGCCGCTCCGAATCCGTCTCCTCGCCTCCCATGACAAACAGGTGGCTCATCACCAGATTGACGGTATCCTCGCGAAAATGGGCGGAAAGCTCTGCAAGCAGCTTGCCAATCCGGTCGGAAAAGGCCAGCTGCATGTCTTCCTGTGTAAAGCTGTCGCTGAGCAGCTCCTTTAATCTCGATTCGGATGGGTAAGGTAGAGCCAAAATGACAGCATGATGTTCACAGCCTGGAACCGCCAGCTCCAGCCAGGAAGGACCCCCTTGCACAATTTGAACGCGATCCGGTGACGGTTCTTCCGGTTGCAAAGGCGCTTCCTTGGGCAGTCCCAATAGTACGATCCCGTGTTTGGAAGCCAACGGTGCCGCTGCCCGAACGCGCTCTGGCTGATCGTGATTGCCCGCAATGACAACGACCCCGCGCTTCCCTTCTGCCGATAGTCGTTCGACCGCTTCGTAAAAGAGCTCTTCTGCCCAAGCTGGCGGATTGACTGAATCATAGACATCCCCCGCGATCAGCACCACATCTACCTCGCGTTCATCTGCAATCTGGCAGATTTCATCGACGAAAGCAGCCTGCTCCACGCGACGATCCCGCCCCTCCAGCTGCCGCCCGAAGTGCCAGTCGGCTGTATGTAAAATGCGCATTCGTTCCACCCTTCCTGTCACGATCATGTGTTTGCTTTTTATTGTAGCAAAAGAAAGCGAACTACGCGGTTGAAATTTACCCCACCTGGTGTAACTTTTCGCTTTCGGGACTCGTCTACATCACTACTATCCGTTTAAAAAGAGGTGCTTTCCAATCATGATCGACAAGCGTATACTCGTCCTTGCTGCGGGACTTGGACTGATCGGTGCTGTACAAACCTTCCTCCCTGTTTCTTCCTTATCAGCATCGACTCCTGTTCGACCAACAATCGGTGCTGCTACTGAAATAAATGAGCATCAGGTAAGAGAATGGATCAATGCCAAGGCACAAGAAGAAGCTTCCACAGAGTCTTTCACATTTCAACAGGTAAATCTCGATGAAGATGAGGATCTGGAAATCATCGCCAAACATAATGGCGCGGTCCATATCGGCAGCTTTTACGTGCTGGATCGCCAACCGGATGGCCGTTACTCCCTGATCGCGGAAAAATCCTGGAACGTCCCTCGTTTTCAGCTGGAGCGCTGGGATGTCACCCGCTATGAAGACGATTCGGAATGGAATACGCGGCCAGCAAAAGAACTGGGGATAGTAGCTGGCAAGCGCCTCTTTGAAACGGTCAACCACACGGGAGGCACAGGGCTCGACACGTATGAGGCACATCTTTGGTATCTGGAAAACGGACAGCTCGTCGATGCGTGGAACGGTACTCTTCAGGAAACATCACAGGTCCCAGGTGGCCAGCTTTTTCAAACCGCTGGCAGTTATCAGCTGGCTCTTGCTGACTCTGAACATCCCGTATTGTACACTTGGAAATTGACACAGGAGCTGGATCCGGAGTCAGGCGTTCCGCTTTCTGACCAACTCGAAACGACTGCGGAAGTGCTGTATTTTGAACAAGGAATGTTTCAAAAGCGATCTGCCCCCACAAAATAGTAGAAAAACTTGGCTTATCGCCAAGACAGATAGCGAAAGCCGCTTCCTCGTTCATCGGAAGCGGCTTGTGGTTTTCACCTTTTTTATTTCCCCGGCTTTTTTGCCTGTGGCTCCTTCAGTGATTGGAGACACATGTAGCACATGACGCCGAACAAAATCGTAATCACCATCGAGTGGAACAATGTCGTGTACAGATGCAGCTTGGACAGAACCAGGATTCCGCCGCTCAGCACCTGAACCAATACAAGCACGAATGAGAGGACGCTTGCTCCATACAGATCACGGCGCGTCTCTTTGTAGTGACGCATCGCATAGATCATAACCCCGAGTAGCAGGAAGACGAGCAATAACGCTCCCAGCCTGTGTACAAAGGCGATTCCCGCTTGCCCGGACAGCTCCGGAATGACTTGCCCCTGACACAGCGGCCAGTCGCTGCACCCCATACTGGAGCCTGTGTGACGGACGTACGCACCCAAATATACGACTCCATATGCGTAAATCGTCACTCCCCAAATCCAGTTGCGGAACTTTCTGGAGACTCCTCCTTGCACCATCTGTTCCATCTTGTCGCGCTGCAAGACAAAGAGCGTCAGCAAGAACACGCCGCTAAAAGCAAGCAAGGAAAAGCCAAAGTGAAGGGCAAGCACAGAGGAAGATTGCGGCCAGATCACCGCAGATGCGCCAAGAATCGACTCGACCACAATAAAGAACAGGCCGAAAATAGCGAGATTGCGGACTTCTTGATTGCCGCGATAATAACGCCAGCACATGATGGAGAACACGCCCACAATAATACCCGCAATCCCGGTAACCAGGCGATGTGAATATTCAATAATGGATGCCAGCGTATACTCAGGTACCCATTTACCGTTGCAAAGAGGCCAATCGTTTCCACACCCCAAAGCAGAATCGGTTTTGGTCACCAATGACCCAGCGACCATGACGATGAACATAACAATTGTAGAGAGAACGGCTAGTGGCTTGAGCCATTTTTCCATAGTCGATACACCCTGTTTCTGTAGAAGGATTGAGGTCCTTAGCGGTACCCCTAACATCTGTCCCTTCTTACGATAGTGAAACATCCCCTGCTAAGCAAGGGATGTTCGGTGAACATTTCGTGAGGTTTAAGTGTCAATAATGGTACACCATTGTACTGATGACAATGGCCACACAAAAGACGGTCAAATAGAGGATCGAATAGCCAAACAGCTTCTTCGCCCACGCAATATCGTCTTTGGTATGGAAGCCTTGATAGAGCAAGACCACGTAGATCAGACCCATCACGCCCATGACAGCCAGGTATACATATCCGACGCTGCCGTGCAGAAACAGAAGCAAAGATGCAGGGAACAGAACAGAACCCCACAGGAACATTTGACGTTTTGTTTCAGCAAAGCCTTTTACAACAGGCAGCATCTGCAATTCACCAGCGCGGTACTCTTCCGTTTTCATCATCGCCAAAGCGAGGAAGTGGGGCGGCTGCCACAAGAACAGGATCAAGAACAGCAACCATGCTGCGAAGTCCATTGTGCCCGTCACGGCTACCCATCCGATCACCGGTGGAACAGCACCAGACACCCCGCCAATGACCGTATTCAGCGTCGTAACCCGCTTCAGCGGCGTGTAGATCAATACGTAAAAAATATGTCCAATCAAGCCCCAGACAGCAGCCAACGGATTGGCATACACAGCAAGTATAGCCAAACCTGCGAGCAACAAGCCAATTCCGATCAAGAGTGCACTACGAGCAGAGATACGTCCCGTCGCTACAGCACGATTCTTGGTTCGAACCATCTTTTTGTCCAGGTCACGGTCGTAAAAATTGTTCAATGTACAGCCTGACATGATCACCAGTGCAGACCCGATCAGCGTCAGAATCGCAAGCTTCCAGTTTGGGAAACCAAAAGAGGCTAACCAAAGGGCCGCAAATGTGGTCATCATGTTGGACATGGTAATGCCGGGTTTCGTCATTTCCACGTAGTCTCGCCATGTAGCCTTTTCTACCCGTTGTGCTTGCAGGGAAGAGTCGGTATTGAGCGATTCCTGCATCGTCACTTGCTGGTCCACGATATATACCTCCTATCAGAATCTATCAGTGAATGCCTCTAGCACGGTACTCCTTCACTCCATTGAGCGAAGCTATGAACGCGGCTTAGAGGTCGGTAAACGACGTATCTTCCTTCAAATGGCAAACTATTTTTCATTGTAGCCAATGCCTCTGAATGTAGTCAACTTGAATTGACAGTTGCTGTTACCAGCCGAAAATGACGTCAAGCACCCCGGTTGTCTCTCCACCCGGATAGATCAGGTACAGCAGGGAGTACACAGTCACACCGGTAATCGCTGTCACCAGCCAGATCACGGAAGTCCAAGGGCCGATCTTTCTGTGCTTGTCATAGCGCTTCTTGTAAGCATAGTTCAGCGTCACCAAGCCCATCACTCCACCTACTGTAGCCAAAATGATGTGGAAAATCAGGAAGATCTGGTAGATGACACGAATGTTGTCAGGTCCGCCAAACAGCGTGTTTCCAACGAAAATCGTGCGTGAAACATACGTGATGAAGAAAATGGTGGCACAAATGGCTGCCCATTTCATCAGCTTCATATGTCGTTCCATATTTCTCTTTGCGATGGCGTACCATCCAAGCGCTACTAGAATACCGCTAATCGCGATAAATGATGTACTGATCGTGGGCAATAAAATGGCCATGTCCTACACCTCATTCAAATAATCTCGGATTCAAGCAATCTCTATCTCTCTACGATTGGAACAGATGGCTGCTGGTCCATCGGCAAGTCATCCTGTTTCTCATGCTTATACCAGTTGTAGAAGACGTAGGCGAGAACACTGCCATATACGGCCTCCTGAACCAGCTTCATAATGATTCCACCCAGTCGTTGATCATAAAACGCATCATGCGTCACGAAGAGCTGCGGAGCTGACATGTAGTAGTTGTACAACGGCTCTCCGGCAAAAATGATCAAGGCACAGGCTGGTGTAATCAGCACTCCGTTTGCGAAAATGTACGTCAGCTTTTTAAGCCCGGCCAATTGCTTCTTGTTATCGGATAGTGGACTCACGATCGGCCACCACATGGCAAAGGCAGCAAGCACCAGTATGATGTGGTAAATCGTCATCAGCGTATGATTGCTCATAGCTGAATCAAAAATGAACGGTACATGATAGAAGGAGAAAAGCGAGTTAAACATCAGTGCAGCCACCAACGGCTGAGTCAAAATTTTCAGCATCAGCTTCAGCGGCTTGGGTTCAAATATTTTCTCCAAAAGCCATTCCGGCATCGCCAGCAAAGCGAGCGGCGGCAGGGCAAAGTACAAAATCGATTGCTGCAGCATGTGCATACTAAATAGATAATGATGGCCGTAGTAGCTGATTGGACTCCCTTCCGCTGCATAAAACAAGATCAATGCAAGAACAAACAACCAGCGTTGTCGATTGGTTGCCGGCGCAGCATTGATAAATCTTTTATGCAGTGGGCCTGTCAGTAGAAAATATAGAATCGCTATGATCAGCGTGACAAGCATGATATCCGGACTCCATAAATCCGAGAAGGAACCCAGTCCCCCTGCTGTTGGCATATCATGTTGTTGATGGTTGTTTCCCATCAAAATCCTCCCTCCAAAAGAAAACCTCTAACCGAGGACTGTTCAAGGATGAGCGAAGCGACGAAGCAATACTGTTAAAAGGGTGCCCTCTTTACATTCTCCATTATACCGTTGTTTTCGCCAATCTTCTCGCTACAAATTGAACAAAGTGTTGACAAATCTGCTGGAAAAATAAAGAGGAGCCAGACAACGACGTCTTGGCTCCTCTTTCTATCATCTATAATCGATTACAGTCCAAACGAAACGAATTTGGTTTCCAGGTACTCATCCATGCCGAAGTGTCCGCCTTCGCGGCCAATTCCGCTCTCTTTAAAGCCTCCAAATGGCGCTTGTGTCTGGGTCGGCGAGCCATCGTTGATTCCGACGATGCCGTATTCCAGGAGCTCAGCCATACGGAAGCAGCGTTGGTTGTCACGCGTATACACGTAGGCAGCGAGACCATAGCGTGTATCGTTTGCCTGGCGCACGACATCCGCTTCATCTGTGAATCGCACGATCGGCACCACCGGACCAAATGTTTCTTCGTAGGTGATTTTCATTTCATCTGTCACATTGGCAATGACAGTCGGCTCACAGAAGAATCCTTTGGCGTAGTCGCCCTCCGTCATCCGGCTTCCTCCGTAAACCACTTGGCCGCCCTTGTCTTTGGCGTCCTCGATATGCTCCAGCACCTTGTTCAAGGCACGCTCGTTGACGAGTGGACCGATCTCGGTTTCCTTCTGACGTCCGTCTCCCACTTTCGCCTTTTTCAGACGTTCTACCAATTTCTCTGTAAAGGCATCGGCCACTTCCTCATGCACATACAGGCGATTGGTACAAATGCACATCTGACCGGAGTTGCGGAATTTGCTCTCAAACAGTCCCTTCACAGCGGCATCCAGATCCGCATCCTGGAACACGATAAACGGCGCATGACCACCGAGCTCCATGCTAACGCGCTTCACCTGCTTCGCCGCTCCCTCAATGAGGAGCTTGCCGACGCGGGTGGAACCGGTAAAAGCAATCTTGCTTACTTTCGGATTGTCGATGAACTCCTGACCGACTGCCTCCGCTTTTCCTACGACGAGGTTTACGACACCCTTCGGAAAGCCAGCCTGTTCAATCAGTTCAAACAGGCGAACGGCTGTGAGTGGCGTGCTTTCTGCCGGTTTGAGCACAACTGTGCAGCCTGCTGCCAATGCCGGAGCAATCTTGCGCACCACCATATTGATCGGGAAGTTCCACGGCGTAATCGCTCCGACAACCCCGACTGGCTGGCGCAAAACCATGATGCGTTTGTTGGCAACGGATGACGGTATCGTTTCCCCGTATACACGCTTCGCTTCCTCAGCGTACCAGACGAAGTTGTCAGCAGCCCCAAGGACTTCCCCTTTTGCTTCGCCCAAAGGTTTGCCCATTTCAGCCGAGATCAGTCCCGCGAGTTCGTCACGACTGTTCTTGACCAGCTCGGACAAGGTGTACAGGTATTTGGAGCGCTCGCGTGCTGTCAGTTTCGACCAGCCGCCAAACGCTTCGTGTGCGGCATCGATTGCTTTTTTGGCTTCGCGACTGTCACCAAAAGAGGCCGTTCCAACCAATTCGCCCGTCGCAGGGTTGATGACCTCAAGCGTTTCGCCGCTCTCGGCGGTGACCCACTCTCCATTGATATACATTTGCTTGCTCTCTCCCATGACCCTCGCTCCTCTCATTCGTTCAATAGATAGGTTTTAGCGCCTCAAACGGATTCTTGCAGTGCCGGCAATACAATATGCTGCGACAAGCTGCAGGACCAAAAAGGTTCTCAATCTGTGTATATGGGGAATCGCAATACGGACAGCACACTTCCCACGAATCGCCTGGCTTGAAATCCAACGGCGGCGGGGCGATGCCAAAGCTGCGCAGCTTGTCTCTGGCATCCACGGCGATCCGGTCCGAAGTCCAGGCAGGATCGTATACAAAGTGAACCTGAACCTCGGAAACCCCTTCCGCCTCCACCAGCTTTTCCGTGATATTTTTCTTCATGATTTCAAGGGCGGGACAGCCGACAAAAGTAGGCAGAACCTCTACGATCACGATGCCGGAATTCACTCGCACCTGATGAATCATACCCATTTCTACCATGCTGATCACCGGAATCTCCGGGTCTGTTACTTCCTGCAGCAGTTCCCAGCATGTCGCTTCCAGCTGTTTCTCCATTTGATTCAGATCTTGCGCCATGCCCTTCACCCCTTTTACCAGCTAGCAGCCGGATCGATGCGATACACCTCAGACAAGGTAGCGACTGCCTGCTCCAGATCAACCGTATGCTCACCTGCGCGACCGCGCTCGGATGCAGCACCCGGTTCACCAGGCCAGTTCAAGCCCGCCTTTTTGAAAATTTCCTTCGTCTCATTCAACCATTTCTGTCTGAGCAGTTCTTCGCCTGCAATCAACCCATAGCGAACGATTTGCTCGGCATTCGGACCAAGATCACTCAGTTCGCCCGCATCTTCCCATACGAGGGAGATGGCTGCCTCCAGCTTGTGGCGCGCATCTGGCGTACTGTTGGCGAGCTGGTTCAGCCAGACCTGCCAGTGCATGAGATGATAGCGATGCTCGGTCAGCATTTTGCGGCTCACCTGCGCGAGCGGCACGTAGGAGGATTGCAGAAGCGCCTCCAGACGAACCTGCTTGTGCAAGCCGTACACATAGCTGCGAACGATCGCATACGCCCAGTCGTAATGCGGGTTGTCATTGTAATCTCCCGCTCCATTTTTACGCTCGACGAGGATCGCATTGCGGAAATCCTTCGCCTCGCGAAGCTGTGCGATATCATCTGCTTTCCCCAGTCCCAGCGCTTCCAGCATTTCATAAAACATGACGGCGTGGCCCATCATATCCTGAGACATCGAGGAAAAAGCGACGTCCTCTTCAATGTGGGGAGCCAAGCCCAGCCATTCTGATCCCCGGTAAGCCAGGATAAAATCGTCATCAGCCAGCTGGAACAGGAGATCAGCCAAGGCTTGCACGTATTCCTGGTTTTGTTTTGCTTGTTCTACCGTTTCTACACGTACCATATCGGCCATAATTGCTTCCCTCCCGCTTAGCTGCCGCTCTTCGCTTGTTTTTGCTGATCTTCGTAACGTTCCTTGTGCTGGCGCCATCTCGACTGCAAATCTCCGTAGCCCTTGGTCTCCCGGTAGCTTTTGTTGTCGAGACGCTCCAGGAACGGGCGCTCTTCAGGGGTCAATCCAAAGATGTCATCCCGCTTGACAACCCAGAGATTAAAGCAGGGCTCGCGTCGCAAAAAGTTCTCGCGAGCCATCGTCAGGGCCACTTCCTTGTTCGGAGCCAACAGACTGAACTGATGGGCAAAGGATGCCGTGACGTTCTTTTGACTGAATACCTCGTATATGAAAAAGTCATTTCTGGTTTCTGTACTCATTTCATTCACCTACCCTGCTTGGCGGCCAAACGACATGATCGCGTCCCGCACCCATTTTGATTCTTCATAAGAAGTTTCGCGAAGATTCAGACGGTGGGCAGAGCGCGGACCATTTCCTTTGACGATCTGCTTGAATGCCTCCCAGTCTGGTTGTTGATACACCCATTTTTGATTCGCTTCGTCGAAGTGAATCGTGTCATCCGGCAAGGTAAATCCAAGATGGAAAATACGTGGTACGTACTTCGTCAAGAATGCTTGTCGCAGCTCTTCATTCGTCTGCGTCCGAATTTTGTAGCGCATATTGGCAGCTTGATTACTGGTGACGTTTCCATTTTCTGGCGGCCCGAAGAACATCAGCAGGGATGGCCACCAGCGAGTGATGGATTCCTGCAGCATTTGGCGCTGACCTTCTGTACCCTCTGCCAGATCGAGGACGATGCTCTCGCCATGCTGGGCGTGGAACTTCTCTTCTGCACAGATGCGATGCAAAGCCCGTGCATAGGGAGCGTAAGAGGAATCGAGCGACATCGTTTGTGTGATAATCGCGGCACCATCCACCAACCAGCCGATCACACCGGCATCAGCCCAGGTCGGAGCTTCCATGTGGAATACGTTGTGGAATTTCAATTTGCCCGTGAACAGATCGTCCATCAGATCTTCACGCGTCTTGCCCAGAGGGGCCATCAGGTCTTCCGCCACGCGGAGCAAGAGCTGACCGTGTCCCATCTCATCCTGTACTTTTGCCATGATCGCCAGCTTGCGGCGAAGCGTCGGCGCTTTCGGCACCCATTCCTTTTCTGGCAATGCACCCATGATCTCGCTGATGCCATGCATGGAAATCAACTTGATCAGTTGATTGCGGTAATCGTCCGGCATCCAGTCATCGGCTTCTATTTTTTCTCCCCGGTCGATGCGTGCTAAAAACACTTCCATTTTTTCATTCTCTGTCAGATCAGAACGTTCCATCTGTGTTTGCATGGAGCAATCCCTCCTTTTATATCATTTACACCATGATATTTTTATAATACGTTTTTGTAACGTTATAATAACATAACGTCATACGTTTTTGCAATACTGCGAACTTTAAAACCATTTACCATTATTCAGACCCTGAAAGAGCCGATGCTTTGCGCAGCTGATCCGCCATCTGGCGAAGCTCCTGCATGACAGCATCCAGCTCCTGAATTCGCGTAGACTGATGGAGGCTGTGATTCATCGTCTTTTCCATTTCTCTCGATACCATGCCAACCAGCCCATTCATTTCATCCAAGATCCGAAATATGTCTTTCGCCGACGTAGAGGTGGTATGGGACAGCTTTCTGATTTCCTCAGCCACTACCGAAAAGCCTCGACCTGCAGCTCCAGCCCGAGCCGCTTCCAGCACAGCATTCAAACCAAGCACATTGGACCGCGTAGAGATGTCGCGAATCAGCTGACTGATTTGTGAGGTTTCGGCAATCTTGCTCTCCATTTGCACAGCGGTATCGCTCAACGTATGACTGGCCTGGGCTAATTCTTCCGCTTCCCTCGCCAGGCTTTCCGTATGCTCAGCAATGCCCTCCAATGCTTCTGTCAAGCTCTCTGCAAGCCCGCGCAGACGATCCTCCTGATCGGTCGTCACGCCTGTAGACAGACATCCGACGACCTGACCGTTTTCAACGAGAGGATAACCGACTGCGATGTACGGGATACCGTAAATCTCCTTGCCAATTTTTCGAACCATTCTCTGATTCTCTGCTACGGCCGTTGCATTGATGCTGCCTGGACGGAGCATGTCCCCGACCTTGATTCCCAGGTTCAAGCCCTTCGTCGGGTAATACGCCAGGAACTTTTCTCTGTCAGTGACGCCTATCATACAATCAAACAAAAATGCCTTCTGCAGGATCGGGGCAACCATAAGAACGCTGTTGAGAATATGAGACATGACCATACCTCCTGAGTTCGTGACGAAAACGGCTATTCCCTTCGCACCCATTCGTTTGCGAAAAGAACAGCCATATCGGTTCCTTCCATTCCACTTCTGCTTACTTCATGCGCTTCTTACTTCAAAAGCTGGAATTTTCCATCCTTCACTTCAACCATGATCATGCTGTCTTCTGTCAAACCGTTGTGATCCTCGGCAGAGAATGTAAATTCACCTGTGACCCCAACATATTTCACCTTTTCCAGTACTTCTCCGAGCTTGGATGCATCGCCGCCCGCTTGCTTCAAGCCCTCTACGAGCAGGTTCAAGCCATCGTAGCCGTATCCGGCAAAGCCGTCTGGCTCAGACTTGTATGCTGCTTGATAGCCATCGACGAATTTTTTGATGATCGCTGCTTGCGGATCGTTCGCATCTACCTGATCAGGTACCAGCAATTTACCCGCTACCATCAGAACACCTTCACCGGCATCGCCAACCAGCTCCAGGAATTTGCTGTTAGCCGAACCGTGGCTGCTGATGATCGGAATGCCCAAATTCAACTGCTTTGCTTCTTTTACAATAGTCGCAGGGCCAGGGTTTGTACCAGCAACGATCAGCACCTGTGCGTCTGTACCCTTGATTTTGGTCAATTGGGAGCTCATCGACGGATCTTTGGTACCGTATTTCTCTTCCGCTACAATCGTAATGCCGTACTCTGGCGCATACTTCTGAATTTGCTGCGTCCAGCCGCTTCCGTATGGATTGCTGTCATTCAGCGTTGCGATTTTGGTGATGCCTTTTTCCTGCAAATATTTAAAGATGCGTTTGGTTCCATGAACATCCGTATGCGGCGTTTTGAAAATGCCCGCACGAACCGGGTTGGTTACTTGGTCAGCAGCTGCCATCGAGATCATCGGCAGATTCTCTGATGCGGCATACTCAGCCATTCCCAGGGAAGGACCGCTGCCGGAGGAGCCCAGAACCGCTACGATCTTGTCTTTGGATACCAGCTTTTTGATCGCTTTTACTGCTTCGGTATTATCGGACTTGTCGTCTTCAAAGACGATTTCGACCGGACGACCGTCTACGCCACCCGCGTCATTAATTTCTTTCAGGAGCAGCTCCACTGCTTGCTTTTCCGGTACACCCAATGGACTGTTGGCACCTGTCAAAGAAAAGATCGCTCCAACCTTGATCGGCTCCTTGCTTGCTGTTTCAGTAGCTGCAGGCTGGGACTGACCAGCTGCCTGGCCCCCTCCGGTGCTATTGCCTTCCGCCGCCGGCTTTGCTCCTCCACCACAGGCTGTCAGCAAGACGAGGGAAGCAACTGCCAATGGGTATAACCATTGTTTGAACTGGCGTTTTTTCATTGTAAAACCCCCTAATATATTTGTGGCTGTATAGGTCAAACCGCTTCGTGGGAATGTCCCAGATAAGCAGATTGCACACGTGGATCATGGCTGATTTGTTCAGATGTGCCTTCGAGCATGACCGTCCCGGTGCTGAGCACGTAGGCACGGTCCGAGATAGCCAGTGCGGCGCGAGCATTTTGCTCGACCAGCAGAACCGTTGTACCCCATTCCGATCGAATTTCCTGCACAATCGAAAGGATTTCCTTGGCGATCAGGGGAGCAAGTCCAAGCGAAGGCTCGTCCAGTAGCAAAAGTCTGGGGCGGGATAGCAACGCCCTGCCGATCGCCAGCATCTGCTGCTGTCCACCGGAGAGCGTCCCGCCGAGCTGCCATTTGCGTTCGGCTAGAATAGGAAAGCGCTGGTAAACAGTCTCGATCTCCTTGGCAATCTCCTTTTTGCTTGTCTTTGGCATTCGATGCGATGCTCCCAGCCAGAGGTTATCCTCTACGGTCAGTGTGGAAAAAATCTGTCTGCGCTCTGGTACATGCGCCATCCCGCGTCCCACCACCAGCTCGGCTGGCACACGCGTGATTTGCTCATCGCGAAACCAGATCTGTCCCTCCTTGGCGTCATGCAGCCCGCAAATACAGTTGAGCAGCGTGGTCTTGCCCGCACCATTCGATCCGAGCAAGGAGACGATCTCTCCTTCGTTGACCTGCAGATTGATGCCGTGCAGCACCTCTACAGGACCGTAACGCGCCACGATATTCTCTACTTTCAAGATCGCTTTTTCCATCACTCTTTTCACCCCCGGCCTTCCTCTTCTTCCGTTCCCAGATAAGCGGCGATCACTTTTGGATTCTCCTGGATTTCACGCGGTGTTCCCTCTGCGATTTTGGTACCTTGATCCAGTACGACGATGCGATCGGCAATCGCCATGATCATGTCCATATCGTGCTCGACCAAGAGGATCGCCGTGCCATTTGCGCGAATCTCCTGAAACATTTTGCTCATCTCCGCTGTCTCTGTATGATTCAAACCGGCAGCCGGCTCGTCCAGCAGCAACAAGGTGGGTTCTGTCACCATCGCACGGGCGATTTCCATCAGACGAAGCTTTCCATAAGGCAGGCTGCCTGCTTGGGAGAAAGCCAGTGAAGCAAGACCTACCTGCTCCAGCCATAGCTGCGCCTTCTCCTTCATCTGCTGTTCCTCTCTGCGGGCCCGCCCCAGGTTCATCCCGCAGGAAAACAGGCTCGATTGCGTCTTGGTATGCATGCCGACCATGACATTTTCCAGTACGGTCATATCGTCAAAGGTCTGCAGGTTCTGAAAAGTCCGCGTGATGCCCAGTCCTGCATATTCATAGCCAGGTACGGTTCCCATCCCTTTATTGTTGAAGCGAATCTCTCCTTCAGAAGGCGGGATGACGCCTGATACCATGTTGAGCACCGTGCTCTTGCCTGCACCGTTGGGACCGATCAAAGCCAGGATTTCTCCTTTATTGACCTGAAAATTGACTTGATTGACTGCGCGTACACCGCCAAAATCGCGTGAAAGGTTTTGTATTTCCAACAGAGCTGTCATGTTGTCGCCTTCCTTTCCACTCGCTGATCGGATTGAAGATTTGCCGCCTTGGCTTTCGCCTTCTTCGCTTGCGATTTTTCATAGAGAGCGCGGAGACGTGGAACCAGCCCTTCTGGCATGAACATCACGATCAGCACCAGAATTGTTCCAAAGACGATGGTATCGATATCTCCCTGGAGGCCCGGAATCACTTCACTCATCATGATCAAGCCCTCACTGATGAAATTGATCAGGACCGTTCCGACCAACGCACCCCAAATACTCGTCATACCGCCGATGACTACCATCGTCAGAAACTTGATCGATTCATGCAGTCCAAACGGCTGAGGGTCGAGAATCCCCATGTAGTGGGCGTACAGCCCTCCGGAAATCCCTGCGAACATCCCGCTGACGACGAAAGCGTTCAGCTTGAATTTGCGTACATCAATCCCCATCGAGGTTGCGGCAATCTCGCTTTTGTGAATGGCGCGAAAAGCGCGTCCGACCCGGGAGTGAAGCAGATTTAGCGAAAAGAGCAGGACACAAGTGACAACGCCCCAAATCAGGTAGTACATCGACAGCTCGCTATCACCAAAAAACGTGACTTTCGGGATGCTGATCATGCCATTGGCTCCACCAGTTACCGGCTCCCACTCTGTAATGCCGATCTGAACGATGTAGCCGAAAGCCAAAGTAGCCATCGCCAGATAATAGCCTTGCAAGCCGGCGATCGCCCTGCCAAGGATAAAGGCAAACAGTCCCGGTATGATTGCCGACGCCACCAGTCCAACAAACGGTGATAGACCGTATTTGGTCGTCAAAACAGCTGAGGTATAGGCACCGATGCCCCAAAACGCTGCTTGTCCCAGGGAGATTTGTCCCGCCAGCCCCATCACCAGGCAAAGTCCGATCGTCACGATGGCGTGGAGACCGATGATGATTCCTACCGAGCGGTAATATTCATCCGGCATCACGAACGGAAAGACAATCATCAAGATCAGATAAATCCCAAAGCTTTTGCCCCATTTATCGATTACCTGCTTCATCATAGCCCTCCTTTGCCAACGCTGCGTTCACCAAAAATGCCGGATGGCTTCACCAACAACATGCCGATCAATACGAGAAATGCGATCGCGTCCTTCATGCCTGAGCTGACATAGCCCGCTCCCAAGGATTCCACGATTCCGAGCAGAAAAGCCGCTACGGCTGCACCGAGAGGATTGCCCAGACCACCCAGAATGGCAGCGGAAAAGCCTTTGATCCCGAGCAATACACCGATGTCATACGAGGTGACGGAAAGTGGCGCGATGACAATTCCCGCGATTGCTCCTGTCGCACCACTGATGGCGAAGGCGAGCATGCTCATTTTCGCTGGACTGATTCCCATCAGGCGAGCTGCCATCGGATTGACGGAACATGCGTTGATCTTTTTGCCGAGGATTGTTCTCTCCATCAAATACCAGAGCAGGAAGAGGATGATGAGAACGGCAGCCAAAATCCAAAGGCTTTGCTGAGCTACCATGACTCCTCCAAACGAGATGGGTTCGTTGCTCGTGATCGGTGCCAACGCAAACGCGTCTTTTCCCCAAATCAAGCTGGCAACCCCGCGAACCAGGGTGGAAATCCCAATTGTCAAAATTATCAAACTTATTGGATTAGCTTTCTTCACATAGGCAATCACATACTTCTGCATCATGATACCGACCAAGGTGACGAGCAGGATCGCCAGTACGACAGCTATTACATACGGAACGTTCATTCCGATCATGGCAACCGCTACCATCCCGCCAAGCATCAAAAACTCCCCTTGCGCCAGGTTAATCACTTTGCTGACGTTGTAGATCGTGATAAACCCGACGGCTACAATGGCGTAAATGCCGCCACTGACCAATCCGTTCGCAACATACTGCAAAAATTCTGTCATAAACGTGCTGTACCCCCTTTTGTGTCTAAGTTCTAACAATTACCAGTTTAAACGCTTACATTTAAGAAAATGGGAGTTTTCGTGTCAACAGGTAAGACCTTAGCTTTCTAAGGCCTTACCTGTGTGTGACTGCCTCCTACTTGGATGGCGCTGCCTCATACACGGTCTCGAAGAATCGAATAGCCCCTGGATTCAATAATTGATAGTAATTCTGGAACAGCTCATCCGCTTCTTTGCCGAGCCAGAGCTCCGGCAACAATTCTTGCGGCAAATCCGGATCGATAAACAAAAACTTGCGGTACTGGTGAACCAGATTGGTTTTCTCGACGAAGCACAGACTGTCGGCCACCTCTTGGTTTTGACGGACCATTTCAGCCAGCTTTTCGTAATCCTTTTGATAGGTATCGATAAAGCCTTTGTATTTCTCATTGATCTCGTCGATATTCCAGCATTTTTGCACCAGCTGCTTCGATTCACTCCAGCCTTTGTGCTCGGCTGAGAAAATCTCTACATGCTCGGTAATTTCATACGCTTCCGTCAAGTCTTTTACGCGATCCTCCAAATGGTTGGGACTAATCCATGTACTGGTAGTCAGCATGCCGAACCCCATGTATCCCAGCTCCTTGCGAAGTTGATCGCGCAACGAGCGTCGCTCTTCCGGGATGTTGTAACTGACGATGCACCATTTTCCATCCCATTTGTCTGACTCTACCTTGTAGATCCGTTCACCCGCCTCTTCCAGATGTTTTTTCCCTCGCTCCGATAGCGAATAAAAGCTTCTATTCCCTACCTTTCGGGACACCAGCCATCCCTGGCGAAGCATCCTGGAGATCGCTGCGCGGACTGCAGGCTCGGACAATTCGAACTCGCCCATCAGCTTGGTCAGACTGCCAATCCAGATCTCACTTCCGTAATGACGGACATATTCACCATAAATGGTAAACAGCATAGATTGTGGCTTCACTTTATTCACCCCGTAGATCGATTCATACCTATTCGCTTCGCTGTGAAATTGTACCATATTCTTTGCAAGTACGTGAATCGACCCAGCGCATATGACGTAATAATCGTATTACGTAATAATAACGTCATTATATAAAATCATTTCATAATAGTCAATTTTTTCTGTCACATTTTCTTATTTTCTGTATCTACCTCTTCTTGTAGAGTCTGGAATTTGCGACTCATGTCGTGCTTGTTGAATATCACCTGGGTAAAAGTCCCTAATGCAACCGCATTGCGGGAAGTGTGCGCACTAACCTCGCACACCACCCGCTTCTCGGTCACTTCCACGCAGACTGCCCGAAAGGTTACCTCCTGACCGACTACGGCCGGACCGACATGCTTGATGTTCACGGCATACCCACAGCCTTCCTCGTGATCCTCCAGATACGGCAAAATCACCTGCCTGCCTGTCAGCTCCATATAGTAAATCACGCTAACCGTAGACATCACAGGATGCACCATCTGTCCTTCGAAGACAGGGAGCATATCCGGCGTCACGGTCACGGTTATTTCTGCTGCTGTGCCTGGTCGAAGTCCGCTTTCCAGGGTAGACTGCCTCCTTCGTGTGACCGCCTGCGATCAACACCGTTATTAGACACGCTCAATAATCGTCGCTATCCCCTGGCCCACGCCAATACACATGGCAGCTAGCCCGTAGCGAGCCTCTCTGCGCTCCATTTCATAGAGCAAGGTAGTCAGAATGCGCGCACCGCTGCATCCGAGGGGATGTCCCAACGCAATCGCCCCTCCGTTCACATTGACACGGTCGATATCTACACCTAATTCACGCACGCTGGCAACAGCCTGCGCGGCAAAGGCTTCATTAAACTCAAACAGATCGATTTCTTCGATGGAAAGCCCCGCCTGCTTTAACGCTTTTCGTGTTGCAGGTACGGGACCGATGCCCATCACGGAAGGATCGACGCCTGCTACAGCAGAAGCGACGATTCTTGCCCTTGGTTTCAGGCCCAGCCCAAGTGCTGTCGACTGTTCCATGATCAATAGCGCACTGGCTCCATCGTTCAAACCACTGGAATTGCCTGCGGTCACTGTACCACCCGCCTTGAAAGCGGGCTTCAGCTTTTGCAGCTGCTCCAGTGTAGTTTCAGGACGTGCATGCTCATCCCGTTCAAAGAGCGTCACTTCCCCCTTGCGACCGTGGAGTTCTACAGGAACCATCTCTGCTTCCCATTTTCCCTCTGCCAGGGCGCGCGCATAATTCTGCTGGCTGCGCAGTGCAAAGGCATCCTGGTCCTCGCGGCTGATCTGGTACTGCTCCGCTACCTTCTCCGCTGTCTCACCCAAGCTGATCGGCGGATACATCTCCACCATTTTTTCGTTGACCAACCGCCAGCCCAGGGTCGTGTCCACCAGTTGCTGGTTGCCGCGTTGAAAGGCTGTCCCCGGCTTCATCATCACCAGCGGAGAGCGTGTCATGCTCTCCGTCCCTCCGGCGATATAGACCTGTCCGGCACCTGCTTTGATGGCATGGGCGCTTTGATTGACAGCCTCCAGACCCGACCCGCACAAGCGGTTCACAGTAACTCCCGGAACATCTACGGGCACTCCGGCCAACAGAAGGGACATCCGTGCTACATTGCGGTTATCCTCTCCCGCCTGATTCGCACAGCCCATGATCACATCATCGATCTGCTGTGGATCTATCGGGTTGCGCTCCAGCAGCTTACGAATGACCAAAGCTCCCAGATCATCGGGACGCACGTCTTTTAGTGATCCGCCAATTCGTCCGATCGGTGTCCGTATGGCATCTACAATGACAGGTGTGTTCATCTCCAAACCCTCCCATGTGGCCTGTATGTCGGCCCTCTCATTTCTACAAGGCTTCTACCAATGTTGCTAGTCCTTGACCTCCGCCGATGCACAGGGAAACGATGCCATACCGCTGTTTGCGACGACGCAATTCATACAGAATCGTCCCCAATAGACGGGCTCCACTGCAGCCTAATGGGTGACCCAATGCGATTGCTCCTCCATTGACGTTGGTCTTTTCCGGTGACAGGCCCAGCTCTCGCATGCAGGCCAGTGACTGGGAAGCAAAGGCCTCGTTCAGCTCGAACAAATCGATCTGTTCGACTGTCATGTTCACTTCAGCCAGCAGTTTGCGAATCGCAGCGACAGGCCCGATTCCCATCACTCGCGGGTCCACACCTGCACAGATAAAGTGGACAATCCGTCCCAGCGGAGAAAGTCCGTTCTCTTTCAAGCTTTCTTCATTCATGAGCATCACCGCTGCCGCTCCGTCGTTGATGCCTGACGAATTGCCCGCTGTGACGCTTCCATTTTTGCGAAACGCCGGACGCAGCTTCGCGAGAGATTCGACACTGGAATCTCTGCGGGGGAATTCGTCTGTATCGAACAGCGTGACTTCCCCTTTTCTTCCGGTCAGTTCAACGGGGATGATCTCCTCGCGAAATCGTCCCGCATCGATGGCTTCGATGGCGCGTCGCTGACTCTGTGCCGCGAAATGATCCTGATCCTCTCTGGTGATGCCGAATTGCTCGGCCACGTTCTCAGCTGTATCGCCCATCGTCAATTCGCCATACAAAGCGACAGGAGCCGAACGAGGGCCGCCAAAGGATTCCATCAAGGTCTGAGCGCCGCGTTGGAAAGGCTGTTCAAACTTTTCCATGATGTAAGGGGAGCGCGTCAAATTCTCCACTCCGCCTGCCAGCATGACACGGCTATGACCTGCCTGAATGGATTGTGCAGCGAGGTTGATCGCTTCTAAACCTGATGCACAGACGCGGTTGACCGTCAGTCCCGGCACCGATTCCGGCATCCCTGCCTTCAACAGCCCGACACGCGCGATATTAATGAAGGGACCTGCCGAAATCACATTGCCCATGATCACACCATCGACGCTCTCACCCGGCAGTCCTGTCCGTTGCAGCGCCCCGTTCAACACATGGGCTGTGAGATCATCGATCGGCGTGTTTTTCAGGCTTCCGCCCAGTTTGCCGATCGGTGTACGGACTGCCGCTGCCACATAAACATCCGTATGTGCCTGCATCATGCTTCACGTCCTTTTTTTTGCTCGTAGCTGTAAAAGCCTTGCCCGCTCCTTACTCCATATCGCTTGGCTAAAACCAGCTTGCGCAGAAGCGGCGCAGTGCGATAGCGCTCCTCAGCCAGGTCGCGATGCAAACCGCGGGAGATCGCGTAGATTTCGTCCAAGCCGATCCGATCCGCCCACTCCAGCGGGCCATACGGATAGTTCGTGCCTTTTTTCATGGCGACATCGATGTCATGCGGGGTAGCTGCTTTTTCCATCAAGGCAAATGCCGCTTCGTTGATGATGAGCGTGAGAATCCGCGGAAAGACCAGTCCTACCTCGTCCTCGACCAGCTCGGTTTCCTTGCCTAGCGATTGAAAAAAGGACTCGGTCTTGCGGATCGTCGCCTCCTCTGTTTGCAGGGCAGGTGCGATCTCGATCAGCTGTCGTTCTGCCAGAGGTGCCAGTGTGCCAAACCCACAAATCCGCTCTGGATGAAGCGTCCAGGACGCTGCTTCCGTCGCCGTGATCGCCAAGGATGTCGTCACAATCGGTACATGAGGCGGAAGCAGACGATCCAGTGCCTGGAGCTGTTCTTCTTTCTCTTTCAGATCGAGGCTGTTTACTTCCACGGCCAGCTGCACTTCTTCAGGTGTTTTCAAAGCCTCACCCAAGGAAAGCACGCGGTACCCTTTTTCGTTGAGCAACTCGTATAGCTCCGCATACAGCGGGCTTTTTCCCACCAATGCCACTGCCTGATCAGTTGTAGTCATAAAAGCCTTCCCCCGTCTTTCTGCCCAGACTGCCGGCCTGTACCATCCGCTGCTGAATCCGGCTGGGCTTGAATCGTCCTTCCTGGAAGAAATCGTTGTACACCGATTGAGTGGTGGCGAAATTGATGTCAATTCCGATCATGTCCTGCAGCTCGAACGGTCCCATCTTGAATCCGCCGGCCAGCTTCATGATGCGATCAATCTTGGCCACATCGGCGACATGGTCACCATGAATGCGCAAAGCTTCATTATAGTAAGGACGCGCGATCCGATTGACGATAAAGCCAGGAGTATCTGTCACCCGAACGGGCACCTTTCCCAGCTCCTCGGCAAAGCGGTAAGCGGTCTGCATGTTTTCTTCGCTGGATTTTTTCCCCTGGATCACTTCTACTAAAGGCATGACAGGAGCAGGGTTGAAAAAATGAAACCCGAGAATGCGCTCGGGGTGAGGCAGTCCTCCTGCGATTTCTGTGATCGAAATCGAGGACGTATTGGTCAACAGCAGTGCATCACAGCGGCAAATCCGGGAAAGCTCACTGAAAATCGTTTTTTTCAAATCGAGACGCTCTGGTACAGCTTCGATGACGATGTCACAGGAAGCCAATCGTTCCATATCCGAGACGAAATCTACCTGACCCAGCGTCTGTTGCTTTTGTTCTTCGCTAATCTTGCCCTTCTCCACATCTCTGGACAAGGTGGATTGCAAGTAGCCATTTGCTTTTTCCAATACAGCCTGATTGGCATCCAGCAGCTTGACCTCATGTCCTTTTCTGGCGCAGACGAGGGCAATGCCTGCCCCCATCGTTCCGGCACCGATGACACCCACTGTTTTGGTATTCACTTGCCTTACCTCCCTTTTGCGCCTATCGTCCTGTGAATCGGGGGGCACGTTTTTCCATGAAGGCATTGACCCCTTCCTTGTAATCCGCAGTCTGGCCAGCGATCTCTTGTGCGTAAGCTTCGTATTCCAGCGTCTCTTCCAGTCCAAGCTCCAGACCTTTATACATCGTGCGCTTGATCAACCCAATGCCACGTGTAGGCAGGGCTGCCAGCTTGCGCGCATAGGCGAGTGATTCTTCCCAAAACTGCTCGGTTGGATAGACTTGATTGACCAAGCCCAGTCTCAACGCTTCCTCGGCAGGTACCTTTTCTCCCGTCATCGCCAGCTCCAGGGCCTTGCCCATCCCTACGATCCGAGGCAGATAGTAGCAGCCTCCGGAGTCAGGTACTAGACCGATATTGACAAAAGCATTCACCAGCGAGGCTTTGTCCGAAGCCAAACGGATGTCACAAGCGAGTGCTATACTCATCCCCGCTCCTGCAGCTACGCCATTGATTGCCGCAATGATCGGCTTTTCCGTCTTTTGAAACTGGAGAATCATCGGGTTGTAGCGGTTCCGCAAAAATCCGCCGAAATCCACATCCCCTCCCAACACATCCCCGAGGTCTTGCCCGGCATTGAAAGCACGTCCTGCACCCGTCAATAGGATGCAACGCACCTCTGGATCTTTCTGCGCCTGCTTCAGTGCATCGGTGATTTCCTTGTTCATCCGTTCGTTAAAGGCATTGAATTTGTCAGGTCGATTCATCGTCAGGATTGCGACGCCTTCCGAGACTTCATAGAGAATGGTTTCGTACATGGCAGCCTCCTATTTACCCGAAAAACGGGGTTTGCGTTTTTCCAAAAAGGCTTGCATGCCTTCTTTTCGATCCTCGCTTGCCATCAACAGGTAAAAGCCGTTGCGCTCGTAGTCCAACGCGTCTGCCAGTGGCAAATTATCCGCTTTATGCACACTTTTTTTGATCACCTGAACTGCGAGTGGGGCCTGCTCGGAAATCTGCTTGGCCAGCTTGAGTGCCTCCTGATAGTACGCCTCTACCGGAACAACCCGGTTGACCAATCCGTACCGATGCGCTTCCTTCGCAGATATCGGCTCTCCGGTCAACAGCATTTCCATTGCCTTGTTCAGGCCGACAGCGCGGGTCAGGCGTTGTGTTCCGCCTGCACCCGGCATGACTCCCAGCTTGATCTCCGGCTGTCCGATCACTGTGGTTTCTGAAGCGATGATCATGTCGCAGTTCATCATCAGCTCACAGCCCCCACCTAAAACAAATCCGCTAACTGCCCCGATAATCGGCTTGGAAATCAACGATATCCGATCCCACACGGCAAACTGGTCCCGCTTCAGGATTTCCATCGCAGACGCTTCCGCCATTTCGTTGATATCAGCACCAGCTGCAAAAGCCTTGTCATTGCCCGTCAGAACGATGACGCGAATCGCAGGGTCCTGATCCATTCGTTCCAGTTCGCTGACCAGCTCATTCATCAACTGAAGGTTCAATGCATTGAGAATCTTCGGTCGATTGAGGGTAATAATCCCGATGGAATCCACACAATCTGCCTTGATGTATTCGTAGGTCATCACTCGTTCACACCTTTCCCGTACCCACTGGCTAGATCGCTGCCTGGGTTTTGTTGCGGTTATCCACGATACGAATCGCTTTTCCTTCACTGCGCATCAGGGAGTTCGGAGGCAGAACGCGCAGGACTACGGTTACACCAAGCGTGTTTTTGATCATGTGGCAAATTTCTTTGACTAACGGCGAAAGAACCGCGCTGTCAGTTCCACCCATCTCATTTGCATATTCCTGCGTCAGCTCACAGTGCACTTCAAAACGATCCAGCGCGCCATCTCTCTCAATCACGACCTGATAATGCGGCGCCAGTTGATGGAAGGTAAGCAGCACAGATTCGATTTCGGTCGGGAATACATTGACACCGCGAATGATCAGCATGTCATCCACCCGTCCTTTGATCCGCGACATGCGCATGGTCATGCGTCCACACTTGCAAGGCTCTGGATTGAGGGATGCGATATCGCCAGTACGATAGCGAATGACCGGGAATGCTTCCTTCGTCAAAGAGGTGAAGACGAGCTCTCCTTCCGCTCCATATGGCAGCACTTCTCCAGTATTCGGCTCAATGATTTCAGCGTAGAAATGATCTTCTGCAATATGCAAGCCATTCTGAACCTCATGACATTCGATGGATACGCCTGGTCCCATGACCTCGCTCAGCCCGTAAATATCAACCGCTTTAATGTCCAGTGCTTCCTCCAGCTGCACACGCATCTCTTCGGACCAAGGCTCTGCTCCAAAGATGCCGTATTTGACACTGGTTTCGCGTGGATTGATTCCTTGTTTTTTCATTTCCTCGACGATATTCAACACGTACGAAGGCGTAGCTGCGATCCCTCTTGGCTGGAAGTCTTCGATCAGCGTAATTTGACGCGTCGTATTTCCCCCTGATACAGGCACCGCTACTGCTCCCATGTGCTCGATCCCGTTGTGCAGGCCGAGTCCACCTGTAAACAGACCATAGCCATAGGCGTTGTGAAAAATATCTCCGGGTTGACCACCCGCACAGCACAAGGCACGCGCGACGATCTCCGCCCAGTTCTCCAGGTCTTTTTTGGTGTAGCCTACGACTGTCGGCTTTCCTTTGGTACCCGACGAGCCATGGATGCGAGCCACCTCTTTCATATCCACCGCAAACAGATTAAAAGGATAATTTTCCCGTAAATCTGTTTTCTTCATGAAAGGCAGCTTCTGAATGTCCTCGATCGTTTGAATATCCTCAGGCTTGACTCCAGCTTCGTCCATTGCTTGTTTATGGAACGGCACCCGTTCATATACCCGTTTTACCGTCTCCTGCAGGCGCTTCAGCTGGAGCTCTGACATCTTATCCCTTGGCAGCGTTTCCATTTCCATGTTAAAAATCATCGACATTCTCCCCCATTCCGCTTTGTGCTCTTCTATCTTTCACTGCTTTTCTGGCACGCCGCCGAGCGTTTCATCTGCCAGAAAACATGGATTATTCACCTTTAAAAACAGGCTTTCGCTTTTCACGAAATGCTTCCAACGCTTCCAGCCGATCTTGAGTTGGAATGATGACCTCATAGCACATCGTCTCGATGTCCAATCCGGTTTGCAAATCCACACTCGCTCCACGGTCAATCGCCGCTTTAGCTTGGTAGACCGCCAACGGTGCATTGGCCAGAATTTCTCGGGCTAACCCGAATGCACGCGCTTCCAATTCGTCGTGATCAGCTGCAACTCCATTCAAAAATCCGAGCTCATACGCATCTTTGGCGCTAATGCGGCGTGCAGTCAGAATCAGCTCCTTGGCAAGGGAAGGTCCGATCAGGCGAGATAGTCGCTGTGTTCCTCCTGCTCCCGGGATGATCCCCAAGCTGACTTCTGTCAGCCCCATCTTGGCTTCTTCTACCGCAAAACGGAAATCACAGGCAAGCGCCAGCTCGAAGCCCCCACCAAATGCAAAGCCGTTGATCATGGCAATAGTAGGCTGCGGCAATCTTTCCAATGCCGTAAACACGTCCCTGATCTTGCGGACATTGCGCCGTACCTGCTGCTCTGTCAGCGTGCGGCGTTCCTTCAAGTCCGCCCCTGCACAAAAAGCACGTCCCTGCGCCCTGACGATGAGCACGCGGGTCTCTTTTTGATCCAGTCGCACCTGATCGAGCATTTCGCCCAATCGCTCCAGCGTGTCATAGTTTAAGGCATTCAGTTCGTCTGGACGGTTCAGTGTGATGATGCCAATGTGTCCGTCGCGTTCAAACTTCACGTTCTCCTGAATCATCCTGCTCCTCCTCCGTGAATCGACACGTTCGCTATTTGTTGTTTACCCTGGCGTAGGTCCCTGTCGCACAGGCCACCAGCTTGCCATCGCACGTAACACGCGCCTCCATGATGATCAGGCTTTTCCCTTTTTTCAGCACATGGGATTGTGCCTCCAAAAGCTCGCCACGTGCGGGATACAAATATTGAATCTTGCTCTCCACTGTCACGCACTGCTGTACACCATCGACGTGAGGAGCAGCTCCATGCCCCATCGCCACATCCGCCAATGTAGCCGTCACTCCGCCATGTACGACTCCCTCGATACTGTTGAACAGGTCAGGGCGTATCTTTAACGCTACCTTGCATCCTTCATCATCGCGATGCAGGACCTCAATACCCAGGTAGTGATTGAATCGATTTTTGATTTCCTCGGTCACTTGCATCGTCTCCATTCCCTATCCATTTTGAGCTTTAAACAGGGAAAGGAGCCCAAGCACGAGGCTTTCGGCATCCTTTTCCTGTCCGCAACTCCTGTTTTCTATCTCTCTTCATCAATCGCAACAAAGTATTCGTTTTTCCGATAAGCCAGTGCGTCGAGCGTAGCTACCAGTCCATGCTCTGTCTCGACACGAATCCGATACCAGGCAGTTCGATTGTTTTTCTTTTCCTCCGTCGCCGTCGCGACCAGACGATTTCCTTTCATTGCAGCAGCCAAAAAACCGATATTCATGGAAAGGGCTA
This sequence comes from Brevibacillus sp. AY1, assembly GCF_029870785.1. Lineage (NCBI taxonomy): Bacteria > Bacillati > Bacillota > Bacilli > Caryophanales > Paenibacillaceae > Brevibacillus > Brevibacillus sp. AY1. Next base: position 123,527 of record NZ_JAFLPN010000002.1, on the reverse strand, counting down.
CCGAGGTTTTCCCGTAGGAGTTGCACGCAGCTGCAAAAGTGAAATCTGCCAGCGAAAAGATAATGGCTCCATGTGCGGTTCCATGCGCATTCAGCATGTGATCCTGCACAGTCACTTCTGCTGTAGCTGTACCTTCGCCCAGCTCAACCAGCCTGATCCCCAAAAACTGAGCGAACTGATCCTGGACCAGCTTGCCACAGATTTCATCGTAATGCTTGCGGTGCAGCTCACTTTCGTCCACGATTCGTTTTGTACTCATCGCTTATACCACTTCAGCAAAGTGCATCGATACTACCTGACCAGCGAAACCGCGCAGGTCTTTTCCGGATGCACGGCCCTCTGGTGATGACAACGCTTCCATCATGGCCTCTTTGGATTCGAAGTACATTTCTGCCATCAGATGCAAATCACTTTCGCCAGCAGGCGAACCCACAATTTTGCTTACCTCCATTTTGATCAGGCCCGGCATTTTTTCAGCCAACGGTGCATGCACCTCGAAGTAATGCTTGTCAAACGCCTCGACATCCTCAGGTTTCCGATAAATCGCTACCAATTTAACCATCATGATTCCACCCTTTTCTTTTAGAGTCATTACAAAATATGTGACGACTTATTTATATAACGTTATTATAACGTTCGTTGTTTTTTTATTATATAAACTCTTCCGAAGTGGCGCAAGTATTTTTAAAAGAGCAAATAAAAAGGGAATACATTATTTTCAGATAGTTTATAGCAAAAAAGAGAGCAGACCAATGTCTACTCTCTTCCAATACGTTTGATTTTGCCCTACACCCAAACCCAGAACACGAACACGACAATCGCTGCTGCGATGAAAAACAACCCAGCAAAGATACTGATTCGCGCAAACTCATGTCCTTTTTGGTCCATATGCATCCAGACAAAGAGTTGGAAAAAGGCTTGCACAAATGCCAGAATCACGATAAACGGTACGGTGAATCCAATCGGAATCACTTCAAAGGCTACCGCAATAAAGGCAAGTGCAGTCAGCACGAGGGAGCCGATAAAGGCCACCATGTGCCTTTTTACTCCTCCGTGACTTACTTTCGGCTTACGTACTTCTTCGTTATGTGCTCCTGCTCCCATTGTTAACCCACCTTTCCACCGATCATACCCATGAGGTATACCACGGTAAAGATGAATACCCAAACTACGTCAATGAAGTGCCAGTAAAGGCAAGCCAGATAGAATTTTGGAGCTGTAACTACTGTCAGGCCTTTCTTCACGGTTTGTAATTGAACGGACAGAATCCAACAAATCCCGAACGCTACGTGACCACCGTGGAAGCCGACCAGCGTATAGAAGGCAGATCCGAAAGCACTGGAACCCATTGTATGTCCCATGCTTGTGTAGTGAACGAACTCATAAATTTCCAAAGCCAGAAACGCAGCGCCCAAAATAACGGTAATCGTCATCCAGGTTTGCAGTTGTTTCAGGTTTTTCTTGTGCAAAGCCAGAACAGCCATTACGCTCGCCATCGAACTGGTCAAGAGGAGCAAGGTAGCTGCTGCCACGAGCGGCATGTCAAACAATTGCTGCGAAGTCGGTCCGCCATTCGCTTGGTCGCGAAGTGCGATAAAAGTAGCAAACAAGGAACCGAAAAGGACGGTCTCGCCGCCGAGGAAGAGCCAGAAGCCAAGAATCTTATTCTTGCCTTCAAGGGTGGCTTTTTCCGGTTCGTCAGGCAATACTGCATGTGCGTGATGTGTAGCCATTAAGCCTTAACCCCTTTCCCTTCAATTTCTTCCGGTTCGATGTGGTAACCAGGATCATCCTTCAACGAGCGAGCCAGCATGCAGCCAAAGTTGACTGCCATACCGAGCCCTACGAGCCAGTAGTTGTGGAACATGAAGCCATAGCCTGCGACAAACAATGCCACAGACATCAAGAATGGCAAGATAGAAGGCGATGGCATGTGAATAGAACCAAGCGGCTCTGCCGGAGTCATACCCTTGTTGCCAGCCATTTTTTCTACCCACAGTGCATCCAGTCCGCGAACCAGTGGAGTTTGTGCAAAGTTGTACTCTGGTGGTGGCGATGGAATCGACCATTCCAGTGTGCGTGCATCCCAAGGGTCAGCAGGTGCTTTTTGCGTGCTTTTTGCAGCTACAAAGCCGTTGACAATGAACAGGATGGTACCAAGCGTCATTCCAATTACACCGATCGAACTGATAAAGTTACCAACTTCCAAACCTTGACCAGCCAGGTACGTATAAACGCGGCGTGGCATCCCCATCAGACCCAAGAAGTGCTGCGGGAAGAAGGTCAAGTGGAAACCGATAAAGAACGTCCAGAAATTCCATTTACCGATGGTTTCGTTCAGCATTTTACCGAACATTTTTGGCCACCAGTAGTAGAGACCTGCGAACAGTCCGAATACCAGACCACCGACGATTACGTAGTGGAAGTGAGCGACTACGAAGTAGCTGTCATGGTATTGATAGTCAGCCGGAGGAACGGCAAGCATGATCCCTGTCATCCCACCGATTGTAAATGTCGGGATAAACCCTACAGCAAACAGGTTAGCTGTCGTGAAGCGGATTTGTCCACCCCACATGGTCAACAGCCAGTTAAAGATCTTAATACCTGTAGGTACGGCAATCAACATGGTTGCCAGACCGAACAAGGTGTTTGCAATAGCTCCAAGACCGGTAGTAAACATGTGGTGAGCCCACACCATGAAGCCCAAGAAACCGATCAGCGCTGTCGCGAATACCATGGAGCTGTAACCGAACAGACGCTTTCTGGAGAATGTACTCACAACCTCGGAAATGATACCGAAAGCCGGGAGAATCAAAATGTATACTTCGGGGTGACCGAAGATCCAGAACAAGTGCTCCCAGATGATAACGTTACCACCAGCATCAGGGTTGAAGAAGTTTCCGCCAAACAGACGGTCGAACATCAGCAATACCAGACCAACCGTGATCGCAGGGAAAGCGAACAGGATCAAACCGGAAGTGATGAAGGACGCCCATGTAAAGATCGGCATGCGCATGAAGGTCATACCTGGCGCGCGCATGTTGATAATGGTAACCAAGAAGTTGATACCACCGATCAGAGTACCCAGACCGGCGATCTGCAAACCAAGAACGTAGAAGTCTACACCACTACCGCTATATTGGTTCAGCGACAAAGTTGCGTAGGATGTCCAACCGGCATCAGGCGCTCCGCCCATGAACCAGCTGGTGTTGAGCAATACTCCCCCGAAGAAGAAGAGCCAGAAGCCAAGGGAGTTCAAAAACGGAAACGCTACGTCGCGTGCACCAATTTGCAAGGGCACGACAGCGTTCATCAGTGCAAAGATGATCGGCATCGCTGCCAAGAAGATCATCGTGGTGCCGTGCATAGTAATAAGTTCGTTAAAAGTCTTGGCACCGATAACGTTGAGCTCTGGATAAACGAGCTGCAAACGGATCAGTATTGCCTCTAAACCACCGGCAAGGAAGAAAATCCCACCGGCGATCAAGTACAGAATCCCGATTTTCTTGTGGTCAACTGTCGTGAGCCAATCCCACAGCCCGGTACGTTTTGGTGCGTGAGAAGCATGTGCAGACACGGTTTTACCTCCTTTTAAGCGTCACTGCCTACGGCAAGTACATTACTTTTTATCTTCCACACTCAGTGTAGACATGTACTCTACAAGTGCGTTAACTTGCGTTTCATCCAGGTTGAGGTTAGGCATGTTATTAGCTGGCTTCAACTTTTGAGGGTCTTTCAACCACTCCGCAACGTTTTGAGGTGTGTTTGCCAGAATACCAGCAACACGCTCACGATCTGCAAAGTTGGTCAGGTTTGGACCCAATTTTCCACCTTTACCTGCAATCGCATGGCAGCCCAAGCAGCTCTTGTTAAAGAGTTCTTCACCTTGTTGTGCAACCTGGGAAGTAGCAGCTACTGGTTCTGCAGCTTGAACACCCTTCATTTTGGCAGTCCAAGCATCGAAATCAGCTTGTTCCATGACCTCAACTTTGAAGTCCATCAAGGCATGGGACGCTCCACAGAGCTCCGCACATTTTCCGTAGAAAATACCGGTTTTGTCTGCTTGCAGCCAGAGTTCGTTCTCTAAGCCCGGGTTGGTATCGATCTTACCACCAAGAGCCGGAATCCAGAATGCGTGCTTTACGTCAGCGGCTGTCAAGGTAAACTGAACCTTTTTGCCAACTGGCATAACCAGATCCTGTGCGGTAGCTACACCAAGATCAGGGTATTCGAATTCCCACCAGTACTGGTGAGCGGTTACCCTTACTTGAATAGCTTCTTCAGGGGAATACTTTTTGTGCAGTTCAAAACCTGTCGTAACAGTTGGAACCGCCATCACAATCAGAAGCAGGAACGGAATGACAGTCCAAAGAATCTCTAACGCATGGTTGCCTTCCACCTGTTTCGGAATTCCTTGCTGTCCCGGACGCTTACGATATCGAATAAGTACGTACGTAAAGATCAGCATAACGACAATAAATACGCCGATCATGATAGAAAAGGACAGCTTCATCAAATCGAATTGCATAGCTGCAACTGGACCTGAAGGCCTGAGAGCGGAGAGCTCTTCTCTGCCACAACCGGTTAATGCCAGCGACAGCAGACCAAACAGGAGCAGCTGACGCCAATACTGTTGCCAACCCTTCATACCTATGAACCCCTCTTTCTTCGTGTTGGTAACGTTCTAGCCACGCCTTGTAGCTAGAATGTAAATGCTCGCTCATTTGTTCGTTTCCGTTGGAAAACTCTACTTTTCACAACTATGATACCCAATAGCGAAAAGTATTAGCAACCATTCCGTGAACAAACAAAATGAGTAAAAGGGTATCTAACCCTCCTACCCAGCGTAGTACCCATTTAAGTATACATAAATTTGCCTTATTACAAAGTCTATTTGTTATCATTTTGTTAACAAATTTATGAACAAATTTGTGAACTTTCTTTTATTCTAGAAGTTATACCAGAAACAAGAAGGAGAAAAGTCATGCACAACAGGCCGATTGCACTAGTTACAGGGACTTCAAGCGGTTTCGGTATGCACGCATCTGTCGCTCTCGTCAAGGCGGGGTTTCATGTAATTTCTACCATGCGGGATACCAGCAAGCGCGCTGAACTTGACAAACTGGCAAGCATGCATCTAGCCAGCGAGCATTTGGAGGTGCTTTCTCTCGACGTCACCAACCCAGCTGAAATTTCTCGTACCATCGCATCCATCCTCAACCGCCACCAAACCATTGATTTACTGCTCAATAATGCCGGACTTGCCTGCGGCGGCTACGTGGAGGAGATCGCGAGCGAGGAGTGGCGCCAACAATTTGAAGTGAATGTCTTCGGCTTGATTGAAGTCACTCGTGCCGTACTCCCTACTATGCGAGAACAAAAGTCTGGCCGGATTATCAATCTGAGCAGCATCAGTGGCCGTTTCGGTTTTCCCGGACTTGCTCCCTACTCTGCCTCCAAGCATGCTGTGGAGGGGTTCAGTGAATCACTGCGTTTGGAAATGCTCCCTTTTGGCATTCACGTCGTGCTGATTGAACCCGGCTCCTATCGCACGTCCATCTGGGAAAAAGGAATCGCCCAAGCACATATTCGATCTGACTCCCCTTACCAGAAGCAGATGAACCAGATGATGAAAATGGTAGGAAAGATCGTCCGGGACGCCCCTGTTCCTGACGAAGTGATCGCGGCGATTGTTCATGCTGCGACGACGCCCAAGCCAAGGCTGCGCTACCCCGTCGGCCGCGGCGTTCGACTCACGATGATGGCCAAGCAATGTCTTCCTTGGAAGTGGATCGAGTCGGTCGTGTTGCGAAAAATGAAGCCTTAGTCCCATGTGCGGAATTTTCTGACCAAACAAAGAATTGGGCGAGGAGCCAGCCACGAGCCGAAGCGCTGCTCTTAGTAGTGTATACTTTCCGATACTGTAAGAATACCTCTATCGTGGCCAACTCAAGGAGATGCGACCGCGTACTAGAGGTAGGTTCTTCTTGGTCCAGCTATATACATGTAGAATATCGCTTGCTGACCTTTCTGTCAAAGCAGCCTAGATTTCCTCTGTTCTTCTGCTGTTAATCAGCCACCTGTGCTGTAGATACTCTGACACTCCGAAAAAAATCGCGACAAACCCGGCTCCAATCCCTGATATTTGTGCGGTTGGCAGGAAAAACAGACTTCCATAGACGACTAAAAAGCCAATGATAAAATCGGCACCCGTGGTCATCCACAGCGTACCTGGGTGCAGCATGGCCCGCTCCAGTAAAAATCCGATAACAGCAAGGGCAAACCCTACCCCCACCGACTGGTACAAGGAGGCAAAATTCACTTCTGGGAACAATGCGTCAGCTAAAACCACGACGAGAGGACTAATAATCAGCTTTACGATCAAACCGTCCATCCTCTTTCTCTCCTTCCTTTTACGTGGTTTCAGTATGCCCGCTTGCAAGAAAAAAAACCTGCGCCGCTATGGTAGGCTGGCACAGGCTTTACTGATTTCTCGCACGTATGAAGTGAGCTTGCCGTTAAGACTTGTCTGCTTTCAAGGTAGGATCGGCATATTTCACATGATGTTTTTCTTGCAATTCTGTCCACCATTTATCGTAATTCTCCGCCCGACTGCTATCTGTGAGAATCATTTTGATCTGGTCCTTTACCTGCTCAAGCGCGGGGGCCGGCGATCCCATCTGGTCCTTGTTCTGATCATAGTAGGCTTGAATTTGCTCGTCCGTAATCGGAAAAGCTTGATCCAATAATTTATCGCGCGTCATCAGCACCTGCATTTTTTCAGTCAGCTTCACCTTATCCATTCCCATGCTGTTCAAGTAATCGAGGAATGCTTCTTCCGAGCCGATCTGTTGCTGCATCGCAGCCAATTCCTTGTCAATCTCTTCTTTGCTAACGGTTATATTTTGCTGCTTGGCCTCTTGAACAATCAAGGACTGCGCAACCAGCTCATTCATCATTTGCTTTCCGTACAAGCCTTTCATTTCATTGTACAGCTCATATTGGGTAATTTCGGTATCCCCTGCTTTGGCCAAAACCGGATCGCTCTTTTTGCCCCAGGACTCGTACACCCCAAGGACAACTAAACCCAGCAGCAAGATGGAAACCGACAGAATCGAAATATCAAACTTCTTCACGTGGATGTCCTCACTTTCATTTGACTGTCTATAGTATAGCGGATATTTGCGGTAGAAAAATGGAATGGTTGTTACACATCTTTTACACATTTGCATCCGCGTAGCTTTGCATGAAGTCGCCTACCAGAAAAACTTCGTAAACAAAGAGGCAAGCACGGAGGCGAGAACCGGCCCAAGGATTGCCCATATTTGCAGAAAGCGTTCCTGCTTTCTCGATTTGTCTTCTTCTATGCTTCGTACAGCCTGATCCTTTTCTCTACTTTCATTGTTCAGCAACTTCATGATAATATCTTTATCTTTATCTGTCATGAAGGTCTTCACTTCTGCTTCCGTTTGCAGTTTCGTTATTGCTTGCAGCAACTGTATCCGCGATCCGTCCATGTTTTCCAAACGCTTCTCTATTCTCTCCAACCATTTCGTCGCAAGTGCCATTTGTCCCTCAAGCTGATCCATTCGGTCTTCAAACTTGTCCAAACGTTGATCCATTCTTCTAATCTGATCCATTATCGTTCTTCTCTGCTGTTGCTGGTCTCCTGACATCGCTGGCTGCCCTCCTCCGTCTATTGAATACTACTTATATATGTAGAAGAGAGCCTCCTTGCTTGTACCAATACCCCGTTCCGGCTTCACATTGAAGAAATCAGGCTTACTGCCATGCTTGATTGCAGAAGCAAAAAGATGGAACCCTTCTTCTACTAGGTTCCATCTAGGAATGTGGAAAAAGCCTATTTGTTTCTTCGCTTTTTAGCAGCCAACAGACGATTAAATGTTTCATCCTGTTTGCTTTCTGCTTGATCAGCTTTGTTCTGCTCCTTGTGACCCAGAACAGCTTCTGTTTGTTCTGCTTGCTGTGCCGCGACCTTTCTGCCCGATTCCGTTGGAGGCTTTACAGGCTGACCTACGTTCATTTTTGGGGGTTCATCGGCATTTGGTTGAGCTTGTGTTCGCCTTTTCGCCCGTTTCTCCTCCAGCCTGGTCCAAACGGCGTCCTGTTCTTGCTGGGGGTTGTTGGATGAGCGTTGAACCTTTCTACCCTTCCAAAGGCCGCCGAGACGAGACCACCACTGATCCGGTAATTGCAGGCGTCGAACCGCCACATCGAGTGGCCAAAGCAGCGCTGCCAGTATCAGCAGCCATTCCGCTACGAGCTGTGTCTCCCATTTTTCCGGTAGTTCCTTCCCAAAGACTTCATCAGGAGTCGTAATAAAGGAACCCCCTCCTGCCATCAGCCAGCTTTTGGCGACGTGCTCCCCGTCCTCGGTCAGTCCGTATTCCGGCGAGTAGGAGACCGTCAAGCCTGTGGTTTGGCTAGCAGTTACCTGTCCTCCACCCTTTTCCACGATCTGAATCAGGTAACTGCCTGGCTCTGAGGCCGCAAATTCGCCTTCCAAAGTACCCGGTGCAGTCGGTTTCAAACGGATCACCGTCCGCTCCATCTGCTGGTTTAGAACGATTCCCTCCAGCTCTTGTGGCATGGCGGCTCCAGATGGAACGGACACCGTTACTTTTCCGTTGCCACCCACAAGCTCTGTCTGGGTCTTCCATGTGCCTTCATTCACTTGCGGCAGTGTCCAGGCGACGATTTCATTCCAAAACCTGCTGCCGGCTCCCCAGCTTACCCAATCCGGCGCCCATTTGCCTTCCAGATCGCTGGTCCAGGCAATCGTTCTGCCCAGACCGTACTGCCATCGGGCCAAAAGCGGATCATCGTCCTGGCTGATCAGCGATACTTCCGCTGTCTGCTTGGGCGTCGTAGCGACGTAGGCACGCAAGGCTGGCAACTCCTGACGCAAGGAAGACCACTGCCCCGCTCCCGTTCGCGCTGGAACCTGCGGCTTTTCCACGATGAAGGTCCGGCTCGCCAGCGCTGTCTCTTTACTGAAAATCTGCGGGATGGAGGCTGCGTCGTTGGCGAAGTAATAGCGCCCTTTGCCACCCTGGGCAATCATCTCCAGCAATTGTGTATCCGCATCATCACCCAGCGCTACGGTTGAGACCGTGATGTTTTCAGCAGTCAATTGCTGCAAAAGTGCATCATAGGCATCATTTGAACCGGACTGGCCGTCTGTCAGCAAAATGATGTGCTTGCGCTGGCTTTGCATGGATTTGATTCGATCATAGGCCATTTGCAGGGCGGGGAAAATATCAGTACCGCCGTCAGCCTGGATACTGCCGATCTGCTGGTGAATCGCGCTCAGATTAGTTACAGGCTGCGGTGAAACCACTTCCCACGGCGTTCCGTCAAAGGCAATCACCCCGATCTGATCCTGTGCGTTCAGCATGGAAGTGGCACGAATCGCCGCTTCTTTGGCCAATTCCATCTTGTCGTATCCGGTGGCATCTCCCGTCATACTGCCCGACTTGTCGATCACCAGCTGCAAACCGAGCGAAGGCAGCTCCTCTTTTCCCCTCAGATCCATATGGACAGGCAAGGCTTCCTCGATCGGCGTCTGAAACCAGCCACCCATGCCAAAGCTGTCAGCACCGCCCGTCATGATGAGTCCCATGCCAAGATCGCGCACGGCTGTCCGCATTCTCTCCATGTCTGTCTCACCCAGCTGCGTCGCCGATACATCGGCCAAGATCAGGGAAGCGTATTGCTTGTATGCATCCAGCTCCTTGGGAAGCATGGCTAATTCCTTGACTTCCACCTCTATGTTGCCTGCCTTTAGCGCTGACACCAGATTGCTCGCCGCCCCTGGATGCCCTTCCACGATCATCACGCTAGGTGTGCCTGCCACTTGGGTATAGGCAGTCGCCTGGTTGTTGGCGTGACTGGTATCGCGCTGCGCCTCTATCTCGACCCGATAACGGTGAAAGCCCTGTTCTGTCGCCTTTTGGGTAAAGACGTAGCGGTTTTTTCCCTTTTCCACCTGCACGATCTGACTGCCCGCTTCCCGATTGCCTTCATACAATCGCAGGGTCGCCTGGGTCGCTATCGTGCTCTCTACCTCAACGCTTATCGCGTATTCTTCGCCTGCGTATAATTGCTGCGGCACTTGCAGGGAGGTCAAAACCACTTCATTGCCTTGAGGTTGTTGCAATGAAACGACCTCTACCTCAATGCCTCGCTCTTTGACCAGCTGGGTCTCTCGTCCTGCATCACCATGTGTAGCCACACCATCTGTAAGCAGTACGACTTTTCCACGTGCCTGACTCGGGATCATCGCGGCGGCCAGCCTGATTCCTTCCGCCAAATCCGTCGCATGCTTGTTGATCTCTACCCCCAGCTGCTGTACTTCTGCGCGCAAGGTAAGCGGCTGATCCACGGCTGCAGTCGCGCCGACCACGACGACAGCGTACTGGTCGTCCGCCTTCTTGTTTTGGACAGCTTCCCTCATAAACGATATGATCCTCGGATCATCATTCATCGAAGCAGAGCGATCCGCCACGAAAACAATCGTTTTGCCTTGTACGGGAAATAGCAGCTGAAGGCCGGACAGAACCAAGATCAAGAGTGCGAAAACCATCATGCGGATAATGGCGATCGTCATTTTTTTGCTCGTTGCCATTTGCTTTTGCCCCTGCCACCATCGTACGACTACGTAAACGGCGGGTATCAAGAGCAGCAGGAACAGAGGTTGGAGAAAGTTAATACCCACGTTGATACACCCTCCATTCCACAAAAACAACCAATAGAGCCAACGCGACCAGCCAGTTCGTCAGCTCCCTGCTTCCCAACGGTTCGGGTGCCGTTGTCCCATCCCCCTCCGCAGGCTGTCCTCCGCTCGCTCCTACCGCGATAAATCGAGGGGTAATATCGGATTCCTGTTCACTCAAATGAACAGCAAAGTAGCGACTTTGCAAGCCGCTCTCAAGTTGTTCATCCAGGCGGTACAAACCGATCTGATCGGGCACTTGAAACAGCCAGCTCGTTCCCTGTGCCTCTATTACCTGCTTGTGACCATCCGGATAAACGAGTGAGCGTTGGGTTCCACCCGGCGTAAGCGGTACGTTTAGCACCTCGCCAACAGACGCCTGACCGATCGGTGAGGCCTGAGTCGGCGAGAGCCAGCTGATACTGTTTTGCATGAAGATCGGAAATGCAGGACGCAATGGCAAATCGGATTGGTGCAAATCAAAAGCAACAATGACCACGCGCCGTCCTTCCATCATTCCCGCTTTGATCAGATCGCGATTCCCTGCGCGTACCAATGTTTTCATCCCCGGCATCTCATCCAGGACAGCTGCCTTCGCGACATGCACGTCCCGCCAGTCCACATATTTCATAAGCGGATCATCTGGCACGACGGTTTGTGGCTGCTGCTCCAGCTCAGCTACTCCCTTGTAAGGCAGCCAGCTCGTCGCCCGCTCAGGAGCGATCAGCAATATGTTCCCTTCCGGCAGCTGCTCCGGAAGAACACCATCGAAGACCCAGATATCGCGCGCCTGTGCTGTTTGATCCGGCATGTGCTGCTGTGTCTCCACATCCAGCCTGCCTACTGTCTGCAAAGCCTGATGCAAGAAGCGATTGCCCTGTGGCGAGACGAGCACTGCTTTTCCCACACCAGCCGCAAACGGTACGCTCCATCGCTCATTGTCCTGAATCAAACCATCCTGTTCTGGCTCAATCCTCGCACGATAGACGGGTGCCTGCGGCAATGAAGAAAAGGAAAGAGTCTGAGAGCTTCCCGCTGCCACTGAAAACTCCTCAGAATCCAGCAGCTGATTCTCCCCGTTGTACACCATGACTTTTCCGGTAGAAGGCTGTGTTCCCTGATTGTCGATGCGAAGCAAACCTTCCACGCCTGATTTTCCCGGCTGCGTCACGAAGACGCCGATCGCTGAATTTTCCCGAAACAACCCCATTTGCATGAAGCGAAAGGGTCCCGGAAATACGGTAGGTGTACTTGTATCAGAAAGTCGTTCGGACCTTCCGTCTCCCAACCAGACCACTCCACTCCCTGCTTCATTGGCAGCAATCGCTCCTGCCAGAGACAGCGCTGCACTGGTGTCTGATGAGCCCATCTGGGGTGTGATAGACCGGATCGCTTGCAGGATTGCGTCTCGATCGCCGCTTTGCGCCAGCAGCACACGCGGCTGTCTTCCTGCTTCGATCAGCGTCATCACTTGCCCGCTGCCCAATTTATCCACCAGTTGTGTGGCCGCGTGGACAGCCCGGTCAAAACGCGTACCCTCTCCCTCCGTCGCCAACATGCTCCCGGAATTCTCCACGACCAGAATCGTATGCTGATCCGCGATCCCCTGCGTAGGAATGGCAAGACGCATCAAGGCCAAGACCAACAAGAGTGCCGCCAGCAGCTGCAAAAACAACAGGAGGTTGCGCCGTAGCCTTTCCCACGGCCTGACCGCTTCCCAGTTCTGCATCGTGCGCTGCCACAGCAGGGTGCTAGGCACCACGCGATCCTCCACTTTTCGCTTGAGCAGGTAGAGGATGACGATTGCCGGAATGATGAGTGCGAACCAACTGTTACCCAATGCCATCCACTGCAAGTTTCTCTCTCCTCTCTAGCGAATGATTCCTGCTTGTCTGAATACTTGAAAGACGATCTGTTCCAGCGGTTGCTCCGTTTGTACAGCTACATAGGATATTCCTCGTCCGAAGGCAAAGGCAGACAATTGCTGTTGGAAATCACGCAAGCTATTCCGGTACTCCTCCATCAGCAACCCACTGATGGACACCTCTTTTGCCTGTCCAGTCTCTGAATCGATCAGACGGAGCTCACCTTGATAGGTCGGGTCAAGCTCTTCCCCTGACAGCACCTGCACCAGCGTTACATCCTGCCTGGCTGCCTGGAGATAGGCGATTCCCTGCTCATAGCCGGACTCAAACAGGAAATCAGACAGCACAATGGAGACTCCTGCTTTGCCGTGTACAGCACCCGGCGAACGCATGGCGGCCTGCAAATCACCTGTCCCACCTGACTGCATCCGGGATAAAAAATCGAGCAAGCGCATCGCCTGGTTTTTCCCCTGCAATCCACGCAAAGATGCCAGCACTCGTGAATCAAAAGCGTAGACCGAGACATGGTCCAGATGGCACAGAGACAAATACCCGAGAGCAGCAGCCAATTGAACGGCAAATTTCATTTTGTCCGGTTGACCATAGCTCATCGAGCGACTGCAGTCGACGTAGATCGTGACATGCAGCTCGGTTTCGTCCAGAAATTTTTTCAGAAACAGCTTGCCCGAACGAGCGTAAGCATTCCAGTCCAACTGACGCAGATCATCCCCCGGTACATACACGCGGTAGTCAGCGAACTCCATCGAGCTGCCCAACATTCGGGAGCGGCGTTTTCCCGCCTGACTGCCGCTTGCCGTCCGCTTGCTCGCCATCTGCATGCGTTCGAGCCGAGCCAGCCACGACGGATCTAGAATTTGGCTGTTCATGCCTTGTGCGACCCCATTTTCGTGAGAATCTCCCCGACGATCTGATCAGGCAAAATCCCGTTGGCCTCTCCCTCGAAGTTGAGAAAGATCCGATGACGCAGCGCAGGCAGAGCCACAGCGTCGATGTCCTCATAGGCCAGATTGTAGCGTCCGGCGAGCAAGGCGCGTACCTTCGCCAAGGAAACCATCGCTTGAACACCGCGTGGTCCAGCGCCATTGCGAACATATTGGTTGACGGAAGGTATGGCTGACTCTCCCGGCTGTGTCGCGAGCAGCAGCTTGACCGCGTAATCCAACACGCTGTCTGCGACCAGAATGTCCCGGGCAGACTGCTGGATTTCGTAAATTTGCGCTCCTGTCGCCACTTTTTCTACATCATCGAAAGACCCTGTCGTGGTTCTTTTCACAATCGCTTTCAGCTCTTCTTCTGTAGGAAAAGGCACTTGGATTTTGAGCAGGAAACGATCCATTTGTGCTTCAGGCAGCGGGTAGGTTCCCTCCTGCTCCAATGGATTCTGAGTCGCCAGTACGAAAAACGGCTCGGGCAGCGGACGGGTCACACCGCCTGCCGAGACAGTCCGCTCCTGCATCGCCTCCAGCAGGGCGCTCTGGGTCTTCGGTGTAGCGCGGTTGATCTCATCCGCCAGGACTACATGGGCGAAGATCGGACCTGGCTGGAACTGAAAGGACTGCTGTCCCGCTTCGTCCACGCGCAAAATATTGGTTCCAGTAATATCAGTCGGCATCAGGTCAGGGGTGAACTGAATGCGCTGAAAGCTCAGCTCAAAAGCTTGCGACAGCGTGCGCACCAACAGGGTTTTACCCAGGCCAGGCACTCCTTCGAGCAATGCGTGCCCACCGGCAAACACCGCCCACAACAGCTGTTCTACAACCTCTTTTTGTCCCACCAGCACTTTGGCGATTTCCTGTCTTACACGCTCAACCTGCTGCTGACAATCTGGCAAGGCTTGCTGTGTCATCCCCCACTCCTCCATCCTTAATCAGGTTCAATGTTGCTGAAATACTGCTTCACGACTTCTTGATAATCACTCGGAATACTGCCTTTCTCCATGCTTTCGCGGGCAAATTCTGCGTACTCGCCATAGACTTCCGCGTAAGGGAGAGTCCCACCGGAGGAAACTTGCGTGTTTCCGCTTTGCTGCGACTGCGACGGTCCTGCTCCCAAAGGGCCGCTGACTGTATCAGAGGGACCACTGCCATCTCCGATACGCTGGGAAGGCACCGTGACCAGTTCGTGATTTCCGGCTCCCAGTCCAGCGCCTCCACCTTGACCGCTTCCCGCTCCAGTACCTGAACCAGCCCCGTTACCTGCGCCGTTTCCTGCGCCAGTCCCTGTACCTGCCCCGTTGCCTGCTCCAGCACCATTCCCGGCGCCCGCTCCATTTCCTTCCGTGCCCGCTGGATTGCCAGTCCCTGTACCAGAGTCACCTGGAGTGTTGCCTGCAGCAGTACCACTCGGTTGCTGGGATGCACCCGTGCCTGGAGTGGCTGTCCCGGAGGCAGGTGTGCTTGGGCCTGCACCTGCCTGAGCACCTTGGCCTGCTGCCGCATTGTTACTGCCTTGACTGCCTGCGGCCGCACTGGCCAGCGTCATCTGCGACTGCTGCAAAGAAGCTGCTGTCTGTGCTGCTGCGAGCATCCCCTGCTGCGTCCGCCCAGCTGTCGTCAATGCCTGCATCATGCTTTGCTCCAGCACGAGCATGCCTTCCGGGATTTGCCCTTGTGCCAGCTGCTGTGCTGCTTCGGCCATTTGCTGTGCAGCCTGCTGCGCTTCCTTGGAGCCGGTAGCCATCGCTTCCTGACTGAGCTGATCGGCCGTCTGCTCCAGTTCTTTTGCTAGGTTTTCCAGCTCTTGAGCCGACATCGCCTCCAACGCTTGCGCCGTCTGCTGCAAGGCTTCCACCAGCAATTCACGGTCTGCTTTTGCCAGCGCATCGGCTAGCGGACTGGTTGCTGTATGATTGCTCAGCGCCAGCTGTACTCGCTGCAGGGCAGCCTGCTTTCGTACTTCGTTTTCTCTCCATTTATCCAGCTGCTTTTCCGCTGCACGCAGCGCGCTCAGGCGTTCTGCCGGATCATCCGCTTTGGATAAAGCCTCTTTGGCTTGTTCCAACAGCTCTTCCAGCTGCTTTTTTTGTTCTTCGCTCAATGTGTTGTTCGTCTTTGCTTCCTCCTGGATGGCCGCAAGCTCCTGCTGCGCTTCTTCCAGGGCTTGCTGCTCCAATGCCATCTGAGCCAGCCTGCCGTCCTGTGGATTGGGTACGATCAGCAGAACGACCACTACCGCTAAAAGTCCGCCCATCGTGTAGATGTTCCTGCGCACCTGCGGCCAGATCAGGATGCTTTCCACAATCTTGGGCAGCTGCCTACGCAAGTGGCCAAGCGCATCCTCTCGCTGACGCAAAGCGATCACGGATTGACTCTCTCGATGCTCCCATGCAGTAACGGCTCGCTGTGCCAAGCCTTGCTCATCTGCCACTTGCGCAGACTGCTCTAGCGTAGGCCGCTTCCCAAGTGTCAGCAGACCACCCGTCAGCAGCGCCAAGAGCGGTACTGCGATCGCCAACCAGGCGTAATATTGGATTGGCCAAAAACGGGCAACGAGGAGAAGCAAAACGCTTCCCCCCATACCCCACAGGCCGTAGATCGTCAATTGACGAACAAGCTGCCTGACTCCCAGGCGCTTGCGTATCGGCTCCAGCAGCGACTGCAATTCGTTGTTGGATTGGTTCGTGAACATGGCTTACTTCTCCTTGCGTGCCGCCCTGAACAGGCGAGGGCGAACAGGATGGATCGCGTAAATAGCCAGCAACAGGCAAACCACCGTCACCATTCCAAAAAAGATGACATAGTACCAGAAAGGATCGATCGCGGGAAACCAGGTTCCATACCTCAAGCCCACATTGTTCGTTGGTCCTTCTTCAAAAATGTGAAGGATCGCAAACAGGGGGTTCAGACTGTAAATGATGTCCGTCCAGTCTGAATTGGTGCTGGACGGCAGATTGCCCATACGACGCTGGTAACGGATAAACTCCCGAATGATTTCCGCCAGAACCATCGTACCGATCGAATAGCCAAAGACGATGGCATACGTGACGACCGTCGAAATGCCGGTTCGCTTGATCAGGGTGGACAACAGCACACCGATACTGCCGATCCCGAACATCGTGATCAGATAAAAACCAAACACCTTGACTACTTGCACAGGAGAAATACCACCGTACAGAAAGACAATGGCGTACAGCGGAATCGTGGCAAATACCAGAAACGTCATGAAGCTGAGTGAAGACAGCCATTTGCCCAAAATCAGCCGAGTAGCGCTCACGTTGGTGGTCAAAAGAATGCTCAACGTCTGCCTCTCCCGCTCGCCGGAAATAGCGCCCGAAGTCAGACCCGGCACGACAAAAACAATCATGCCCAGCTGCAGAATAGACAGCATCATGAAAAGCTCCCGCGTGTCGTTGGGATTGTAATACGTCCCTCCGTCAGTCTCCAGGAAGATGTAGAACAGGGTGATGCCACCTAAAATAAGCAGGTAGCTAAAAATCATCCAGGGCGAACGCCCGCTTCTCATTCTCATCTTCCACTCGTTGAACAAAACGGGATTGTTCAATCGTCTCAGGATGTTCATGAGCCCACCCCTTTCGTGATTTCCAAAAAGATCTCTTCCAGATCCCCCTGATCTTCATTGAAAGCCGCCACGGGGTAACCGGAAACAGCCAGATCGCGAAACAGCTCGACCTGCTGCTGGTCGTCTCCTGTAAATCCTACTGCGATCCAGTTGCCCTCCTGTGTCACACCTGCGATAGTGGGCTGCTGCCTCAGATGTTCCATCGTCTCCTCGATCCGGTCGAGCAGGCGAATTCGCAAAAGCTTTTTCTCCTGCATCTTGGTGTAGATTTCATCGACCCGGCCAAATGCGACCAGATTTCCTTCCTCGACAATACCGATCACATCACACATCTCCGCCAGCTCCGGCAAAATATGCGAGCTGATAATGATCGTCTTGCCCATGTCCCGCAGCTCCTTGAGAATCTCCCGCAGTTCGATTCGGGCACGCGGATCCAATCCGGACGCCGGTTCATCCAGAATCAGCACTTCCGGATTGTGAACCAGGCAGCGGGCAAGCCCTAATCTCTGCTTCATTCCGCGAGAGAGCGAGTCTACATAGGCATCACGCTTATGGGTCAGATTGACCAGCTCCAGCAGCTGCGGTATGATCTGTTTTCGCTCTGCCAGAGGGATATCGTAATTGGCGCCGTAAAAATCCAGGTATTCTTCCGCTGTCAAATTGTCGTATACGCCGAAAAAGTCTGGCATGTAGCCGATTAGCTTGCGCACTTCCTTCGGCCGCTCTGTGACCTCATATCCACCCACGTACGCTTTTCCGCTGGTAGGCTCCAGTAGAGTAGCCAAGATAGACATTGTCGTAGACTTTCCTGCCCCATTGGGTCCGACGAAGCCAAACACGGTCCCTTTCTCGATTTCCAGTGTCAGTCCTTTGAGAGCTTCCATTTTGCCGTATCGTTTTCGCAGATCCTGAATCCGTATCATCGGGTGATCACCTTCCCTTCCACACTGACAAGCGGTCTGCCAAGGTGGCGATTATCATCTGCGTCATGAGACAGTTGGATGCGAAGTGTGCCAGCTTCAGACACGTAGCTCGCGGCTTTGTCTCCCGTCATGATGTTGTTCACAAACACATTTTCATACGCTTCAAAGCTTTCCGTCTGCCAGTTGTAGATCTCCTTGGAGAAATAGGCACTGTCCTCCGACCAGGTGAACATGTAGAGCTTGCTGATCTCCAGCTGCTCACCATTGGGACGAAGATCGATGTCAAAGGTGATATTCCCTTTTTCCATGTAATAGCCATTCGGGACCTCTTCCAGTTTGGCTGTATTTCCCGACTTGATGATATCGAAGGAACCTGCCGGATAAAACACCTCTCCACTCTCGGATGGCTTCACCTGCAATGGTGCTTTGACCAACGAGATGCCTTCTGACTTTGCTGGCGAACCCTCTACGGAGACCTCTGTCACGGCCTGATCTGTCCAGCCCATGATCATCAAGGGAGAGGCCAGACTAGGGTCGTAGCTGCCGTAATCTCTTTCCTCCAGTACCTGAACCATCAGCTCTTCACGTGTTTCGTACCGCATGCCGGTCTGTTTGTTCTGTGGTACCAGTCTGCTGCTGATCCGATGCATCTTGCCCTGCAGCAGCTGTGCAGACGGCGCGTAGTTCAGATCTACCTCGACCGAGCTGCCAGGCGCAAGCTCGGGGACGTCCTGTATCTGGGTTCCAGCCAGGATTCGCACGTCACGCAAGTGGTACTTGGTCTGATTGGTGACCGTTCCTTTCAGTTTTCCATTCGAATACGTCAAGGCCGATACAAACCCGCCTGTATCTGCGACATATTGTTGGGATACGACATTGCGCATCGACCAGAACTCTACATTGCGGAAGTTCAGCTCGGCACGATCCACATCCAGCAGGGACCAGAGATTCAGATTCTCTTCTGATCGTCTTCCTGTGAGTGACGGTTCCGCCAAGCCCGGACCGTGTACGATCATCTTGTAATCGCCACTGCTCGGCACAAACATCGCGGTGACGGCACTCACCTTGGCCTGTCCGGAATTATTGAGCTCTACCAATCCAGCCTGATGCAAGGAAATGCCTGTACCACGCTGATAGGCCCCGAATGAAAAAATGCCCAGACCCGTGATCACCGAAAGAATCGGCACCACTACCCACATATAGTTTTGTTTTCTTTTATATCGCAAAATAAAGAACAGAATGGGGCCAGCAATCAATGCATAGACACCGAAAAGCAGTGCAAACCAGCTCACCTCTGGAAGCTTTAAAGAAGGAATCTGCTCGGACGCTCTTCGCAGCGGCCAGACCTGATCCTGCAGCTGGTAGTTTTTTTCCTGAAACAGTGTCGAGCCAAAAGCATTGGGCAGCATTTCTGCCCACAATCGGCCATTTCCAGACCAGCTTGCCAATGGCTCCTGCGCCAGATCATAGGCGACGTACAGGACTTTTCCCTCACCAAAGTTGCGGGCGACGAACAAAGGAATCCCGTTTTCTTCTGCGAGCACTTTCCCTTCCTTGAGGGTACCTGTACTCACCGTAAAGGGAGAAGTCAGTTCAAGCGCATTGTCCTCCACCTGCAATGCAGTAAATGTCTGCACAAGTGCTTCCCCTGTCACCTCAACTGGCGACAGGTCCTGCAAGGTTCCGACTGTTTTCTTATATTGAGGTCCTCCTGCTACGACCAGCAATCCACCTAACTGGGTCCATTCGCGAATAGCCTGAATTTGTCCGGCATTCAGCGTATCAAGCGCAAAATTGTTCAAGATGAGCATGTCTACCATTTGCAGCTGTACGCCTGATACGGGTACCAGCTCCGGCTTCATGGGAAAAACCTTGACGTTCTTGGTCCATACATCTCTTGGCATGACACCGAGGTAATTGGCTGTATTCGGATTTTGGGCCAACACGCCGATCATCAGGGTATTGCCACTGTATCCCATGCTGGATACGCGCGTCTGCGCCAGCACTTGATCGCCTTGCATAAAGGAGACGTGTGTATACGTTTGAATGTGATGTCCCGGAACGACAATCGTGACCTGTTTCGTAACCCCGCTCGCCACGGATACAGGTTGGTAATGCGCAACCCCGTTCGTGCTCGCATTATGATCACCAGCCGTCACAACCAAGTCGCCTTCGATATCAGCGCCTAGATTGGTGATACTCACCTGGACGGGAACCAGACCCGTTTCTTTAAATGACCCTTCAAAGCCGATCTTGGCATCCAGCTTGATCGCCACTTCTGCTTGCGCAACTGCAGCAATGCCCGTGGGCATCATTGCCATCATCATCAAGCACATGCATAACGCCAGCAACCAGCGCCTCGACTTTCCTGTAACCATGAATGCATACCCCCATAGACGGCTCATCTGCGAATGGTCCGTCTTTTTCATACAAATATAGACGTTTACAATCATGAAAAAGCTACATGATTATGCAGGAAGAACGAGTACAAAATCGTCCCTTACAACGGAATGGAACTCTTTTTGTATGATGACATCCTTCACAAACGAATAGTTTAAATCCGTTTTTAGGGTTTCCGCAGTTAAGAAACTTTTGAACTTCTTTCAGAACCGAAGGACGGATTCTTTCCCCATACTTTTTAACAAAGGGATTCCAATGATCGATAAAAATCTGTTTAAGAATATTTGTCTCCATATAACGATTTTACCAACAAATAGAGGGACTTGCGCCCCTCAAAATTATATACTTTCCTATATAGTAAGAAAACCTCTATCGAGGCCATTTCAATGACGTGCGACCGCGTTTTAGAGGTAGGTTATTCTTGCAGTATCGGGACGTTTTACTCACAGAAGTTTATACTTTCCGATACTGTAAAAAAATCCACTCTTTTCCAAAAAGAGTGGATTTTGCTGTCTGGTCTGCTCATTCGTAACCCGGATTTTGGGTACGAGAAGGCTCCGCCATATCTGCAATGGCCTGGTGGATGTGAGGCGGATATTCTGCCAACCGATGACAAAGATAGAGGTACCACTCCGTCCCGTAGGTGAGGTAGAGTCGCACAGTGACACCTTTATCCCGCATCAATCTGGCCTGCTCTGGCCGAACGCCGTACAGCATTTCCAGCTCAGCGTGCCGCAGGTGCAGATAGCCTCTTCTCTCCAGCTCGTCGATCAGGAGCTGATCGTGGGTCGCAAAAGAAATGTCGTGACCAGACAGGGCACACCGCTCTGCAAGCAGCAAATACCGTTCGTTCAACTCCTCGCCGCGTCCCAAGGCGACCGCTTCATGCTCCCGAAACGCTCCTTTCACCAGCCGAATTTTCCCTGGCTTCTGCAAGACCTTCGTCAGGTCGTCGAATGACCGATGGAGATGGGCTTGAATGGTGATCCCGATATTTTCATGCCTCTCTGCCAGCTGCTCATACAGCTGGACAATAGCTTCTGTCTTAGTCGATTCCTCCATGCTGACCATGAGGTAATGATCCTGTTTGCGCGCCTCTTCCGCCATTTCCTCCGCATGGGTATACGCCAGCTGCGGATCGAGAAGCAGCCCAATATGTGACAAGTCGAACGATATTCCAACAGGTCGGCGGATTCTCCCGCAATCTCGTGCTAGCTGAATAAAATGCTCTTTTGCCTGGCTACACTCCTGTATGGTCTTGGTATTTTCCCCGATGTACTCGGCTGACAACAGGTATCCCTGATCCGCCAGCACGACGGCCCGCTCCAACAGCTCCGCACTTGTCTCCCCAGTCACGTATCGCTTCGCTGCAGCCAGCAGCAGCGTGTACAACTGCGGTGACTGCATCACCATTTCCTGGATTGCTGGATTGCGCGCAATCGTCCTCAACACTTCCGCTGTCTTGATTTCCTCTCCTCGCATGGTCTTGCCTCCCGTCATGGATGTGGACTTCTTCGCACAACCATATCATGGTAAGCTAAACTCGATTAGGACCAGTTTCCAGCTATTTTAATAGAACCACTTTTTAAGGGGTGTGCACGCACATGCTCTATCTAACCATCGACCGTGACAGTCCGCTGCCGTTGATTCGGCAATTGTACACCCAGCTGCGAAGCAAAATTTTGCAGGGGGAATTAAAGGCAGGCCAAAAACTCCCTTCTACACGACAAGCCGCTCGGGAGTTGTGCATTTCCCGCAATGTCGTGATCGAGGCCTTTGACCAGCTTCTCGCTGAGGGCTACATTGAAAGCAAGCAGGGCTCGGGCTTCTACGTCGTACCCGACATGTACCTGGAGCAACAAGCTCGGCAGGAGGAAGCATGGCTGATACCAGAAAACGACCTGCCAGCAGCTCCTTCTCTGATCGATTTTCGCTCGGGTGTGCCGGCACTTGATTTCTTTCCGCGTACGGTCTGGGGCCGAATGGTGCAGCGCGTCTGTCACGAGGCTCCGCTCTCCGCGCTCGGCTACAATCGCCCCGAAGGACGTCTGGAGCTGCGCCAAATATTGAGCCGCTACTTGTACCGGACACGAGGCGTGCAATGCGAGCCTGAGCAAATCGTCATGACTTCCGGTGCCACACAGGCGCTGACGCTGATTGCGAAGGTGCTGCTGACCACAAACAGCCAGGTTGTAATGGAGGATCCCATCACACAAGACATCCAGACGATTTTTTCCTCTGCTGGCGCCAGCTTGATCCCTGTACCCACAGATGAAGCCGGAATGATGACGGACTTGCTGCCAGATCCCGAACAGGTGCGCCCCAGCTTTGTTTTCGTCACGCCCTCGCATCAGTTTCCGCTGGGGGGTACTTTGCCGATCCAGCGGCGCATCCAACTGATCCAATACGCTCGTCAAGCGAACTGCTACATTGTAGAAGATGATTATGACAGTGAGTTTCGCTACGACAGTCCGCCGATCAGCTCCCTGCAAGGACTGGCAGCCGAGCGCGTGATTTACGTCGGTTCCTTCAGCAAGATCCTCTCGCCCGGCTTGCGCCTCGGTTATCTCGTCCTTCCGCCAGAGCTCGTCCATCGCTACCAGGAGGCGAAATGGTTTACGGACCTGCATACGCCTTCACTCGACCAGCTCGCTCTCGGGCTTTTCATCGAGGACGGACATCTGGAAAAGTATCTGAATCGTGTCAAAAAACTCTACAAAAAAAGAAGAAAATGCCTGTACGATGCTCTGACACAGGCATTCTCGAACAAGGTGAGCATATGGGGGGCCTCCGCTGGTCTGCATGTAGTCGCGGCTTTTGCAGGGGTACGCTTCACACCCGCTCTGCTCAAAGAGCTGGAAGATTGCGGCGTTCGTCTGTACCCCGTCTCTGATCACACCATCCAAAAAGACAAACACACGGAAAAGCTAATCATCGGCTATGGCAACCTGTCCGAAGAGCAAATTATGGAGGGCGTCGACAGGCTGCAAAAAGGGCTGGCAGTTAGTCAAGCCAGGCTCCAGCCAACGCTTTGATACCCGGCTCAATCTTTTCCAGCGGTATACCGGCAAAGCCGAGGAAAAATTCCTTGTGCTGCTCTGCCGGAGGGCGCAGCCAGGTATACGATGCCGAGGAAGTGTGCACTCCTGCCTGTCGCGCCCGCTCGTTCAATTGGAGCTCGCTATGAGGGGTTTCTACCCGAAGGAGCATGTGAAAGCCAGCGTCTTTTCCAAAGAGGACAGCCCGCTCGCCAAAATGCTCTTGTACTGCATGCATGACGGCATCGTGCTTTTTGCGATACAGGCTGCGCATTTTGCGGAGATGCTTTTCCAGCATCCCTTTCTTCATAAAGGCTTCCAGGGTGACCTGGTGGAGTCGCGACGAGGATTGCTCCAGCAGCGTCTCTCTTACAAGCTGATAATAGCGATCCAGCAGGCTCTGTGGCAGCACCATATACCAGATGCACAGGGCGGGCGCGATGACCTGCGAAAAGCTGCCCATGTAAATCACGCGGGCGTTCGTCTGAAGTCCCTGCAAGGATGGGATCGGCCTGCCGTGATAGCGGAATTCTCCATCGTAATCGTCTTCGATGATGTAGCCGTTCACCGCTTTTGCCCATTCCAGCAGCTGCATGCGCTTGGCAACTGGCATAATCATGCCGCGCGGATACTGATGCGATGGAGAGACGACCGCGAGTCTGGCGCCGCTTTGCTCCAGCTCCCTCACGTCGATTCCATCCTCCAGAAGCGAGATGGGCTTTACTTCAAAGCCATGACGCGCAAACGTATGAGCGAACAGCAAATAGCCCGGATTTTCCACAGCAATCTGCGGATAATCTGTCTTCAGCATCAGACTGAGTAGAGAGAGCAATCCAAACTGATCAGAGCAGATGACGACCTGGTCGGGGGTACAGACGACTCCCCGATGCTGGTGCAGGTATTCGGCGATTTGCTTGCGCAGTCCAGGCTCGCCTTGAGGATCGCCGAAAAACAGATCCTCCTGCCGTTCCAGACGAAGCGTCTGATTGTAGAGACGGCGCCAATCCGTATAAGGAAAAAGAGAAAAATCGTTCTGTGACATGTGAAAGTCGTATTCGTACTGGCGAGCATCCCTGAGCAACGGACGATCCACTCCCGCCTGTCCATCCCTTGGACGGCTCGCTCGGGGAGCTATCTCCGGCTCCGGCAAATGCTCGACGTAGTATCCGCTGCGCGGCCGGCTGATGATAAATCCCTCTGCAAGCAGCTGCTGGTACGCCATCTCGACAGGCGTCGTGCTCAGCCCCAGCATATCCGCCAGCTTCCGCACTGAAGGCAGGCGTGTCTTCTCCGGTAAGGTTCCCGCGACGATCTCTTTTTTGATATAGGCGTACAATTGTACATACTGTGGTTCATTCCCGTTATCTGTCCAGACCGGTGTCAGCAGCATCGAATCTCTCCAATCTGTCCTTTTCACTTTGATAAAACTGCATATTTTCAAGTATACACAAAACAATTAAGCTAGTGGAAACGAATCGGAAGGAAGGAAATCACCATGTCTCATCAGGAACATTCAATCACTCCCGTGCGCTTTCTGGAAGGGGAGCGCGTCTATCTGCGTCCAGTCGGGCTTGATGATACCGAGCTGTATTTTCAAATGCTGTTCAACTCCGAAGCACGTCGCTTGACGGGCACCCAGAAGGCATTTACCCGCGAGGAAATCGCTCAATATATTCAAGGAAAAGCCAACGACTCGTCAAGTGTGCTGCTGTTGATTGCACTGCGCGAGAACGACCAAGTGATCGGAGATGTGCAGATCGGAGGAATCGACCGGAACAATCGAAATGCCTACATCCGCATCGCCATCGACTCCTCCAAGTTTCAAGGCAAAGGCTATGGCAGCGAAGCCATGCTGCTGATGCTGGACTACGGCTTCGGCATCCTCAATCTGCATCGAATCGAATTGAACGTCTTCGCTTTTAACGAACGTGCGATTCACACCTACGAAAAACTGGGCTTCCAGCGCGAAGGCGTACAGCGTCAGGCCCTGTACTACAACCATGAGTACCATGACTCGATCCTGATGGCGATGCTTGCAGACGAGTACCGGGAGAAATATGTGAAGTCCTCCAAATAAAAAATAGCCTTCCTTCGCCTGCGCGTCTATTCTGCACCTGGCAAAGGGAGGCTTTCTCGCTTATCTGCTGATACTGACCGATTCAAAATACAAGTATTTCCGCTCGTCCTCTTGTATGTCCGGCTCCAACCCGACCTTCGGAATCGTATTTCACCATGAAGACATGTTCAAAAAATCTTTCGCTATAGGATGGTTTCATGTACTTCGCTGTATAGGCCTGGATGCACGCCTCCACTTCCTGCTTGCTCATTCCAAGCTCAATCGTGCCAACTCCTCCTTATGGCCAGCCGACCATTCTAGACAATGGGATGGATGTCCCCTTTTTGAATCAGAAAAACAGACTCCCCATCCCATCCACTTCCTCAACAGCTCCGCCCAGCTTCTGTTCCAGACGCGTGATCCGCTTTTCGTAGGCCTGCGCTTCTGCTCTGTTTTTTTGCCGCAGCAGGGATGAACGCTGCTTCCATTGTTCGTACGCTTTTCTTGTGTAAGACAAAGCTTTTTCCCAGTCCTTGAATTGATGCTCGCATAGCTTTGCCGCTTCGATGTAGATCTCTTCCGGAACAAAGCGCGTCCCTTGCATGCAGGACTCCCAGATGTGCAGCGCTCGCCTCCAGTCCTTTTGCTTTTTATAAAGCTGCCCGAGCGCCAGCTTCGCCCGAACATTCCAAGGGTGCTCACTATCCGCGACAAACGCATAGGCCTGGATCGCCGCTTCCTGATCACCCAGTGCATCATACCATCGGGCTATGGCAAAGCATTCTTCGCAGGACACGTCCTCATGCTCGTGCTGAAGGATCAAGCGGGAAATATGCGTGTAGAGCGTAATCAGAGACAGGACGTCCAGCTCGTTGTGGCGCAGAACACCCTCGATCACAGATGGGTCCTGGCTGTGGAGGAAGTCGAAGTAACGGATTGGCGCCAAAAAACCGGGCAGGTCGTCCTCACGAGTAACCTGCAGCTTTACCTGCTCGATCAAAGACAGGCGGCAGGATTCCAGTTCATCCTTCCACAAGCGCCTCGCCCCGTGCAGCAGATCCAGATGGCCGAACACCGGCAGGGCTGACACCTGATCGCGGATCAAGGTATGCCGCGTCTTCACCTGTGGCCAGTCAAAGGATTTGCCGTTGAACGTCACGAGATGGGATGACTTCTTGGCCTGCTCCAAAAACGAGTGATACAAGGTGACTTCCGCGTGCGGGGCGGGAAGAAAATGCTGGCGCATCACGACCTCGTCCCCCTCTACGCGGCTGTAGCCGAGCAGAAACACGGTGTTTCCCGCTCCGCCGGAAAGTCCTGTCGTCTCTGTATCGAAAAAGAGCAAATCCTCGGCCTTTCTGCCTGACGTCGACAACGGATGCTGCCTGCCAGATGCTTCCCAGGCGGCAATCGCATCATGCAGCTCGGCGAATGAATACGCTCCATGCTGATGGGCGACAGGATAGCGCACCTCGCGAATCATCACATGCTCGCCTTCCCATACGTAAGGCTTTGCTTGCAGCTCTTTCCAGCGATCAGAAAAAGGAATGTCCGCCTCCACTAGAAGCGAAGAGTCCGGCACCTGCTCCTGCCGAGTGTCCGTCTTCTGCTGGTCGCCTTCTTTAACGAGATGCCCTTTCATGCGTTGCAGCTTGGCTTTAAGAGACATAGGTGCTTCCCCCTTGCGCGACACGCAGCAAGGTCATAGCCAGCCCTTTGCTGCCATCGTCCGTTGCTCCGACACAAGACGG
Organism: Brevibacillus sp. AY1; assembly: GCF_029870785.1. Taxonomy (NCBI): domain Bacteria; kingdom Bacillati; phylum Bacillota; class Bacilli; order Caryophanales; family Paenibacillaceae; genus Brevibacillus; species Brevibacillus sp. AY1. The sequence goes on along the minus strand of NZ_JAFLPN010000002.1, from coordinate 96,220 downwards.
ACAGCCTGACTCGCAAGGACAGGAGGTGATGAGCTGCTCCGCCTGTGTGAGAATCGTCTCCATTTCCTTGTATACCTGCTCGCTAAGTCCGATGCCGCCCGGATAGCGGTCGTAGAGGAATATCGTCGGCTGCTGGGAATGCACCGCTTTTCGTTGCGGAATCACGTGCAGGTCCATCGGGTCACACATGACAAACAACGGCGCGACATGCTGCAGGACATGTGCCAGTCCGACCAGCCCGCGCTCCACATCCTCCTTCCCGATCGTTTCCAATAAGGTGTTGGAAAAGCTGATCCAGGCTGCATTGGTATGCAGCTCTTCCTCAGGTAAATGGATCGGGCCGGAACCGATGTTTTCGTGCGTCTCGAACTTGATCTTTTTAAAAATCGTCGCCATCGCATGAACAGACACTTCCCCGTAGGCAAAGGCACTTTCCGCATGTCGTCGCGACTGATCCTCTTCCAGCACCTTGAGCTGGACAGCAAGGTTGGCATCGGTGTAGTAATCGACCTGGACTTCCCGCACATACGCCTTCTTTTCCTCGTAATCCAGCTTTTCCACCTGGAACTGTATCCCCTGATGCAGATAAATGGCTTCGTCATGCAGCAGCGTCATAGAGCTAAAGCGGTCCATTTCCCCGATGACACGCTCGTTGCCTCGTTCACTGATATCGATGATGACCACGTTTTCCTGCGAAGCCGAGCGCAGACTGATGTTGTGAGCCGGAAAGGAATCGTTCATCCAGAACCATTTTCCTCGGGAAAAATGCAAGACCTGTTCTTCGGTGAGGAATTCAAGAACTTCCGTGATCTCCGCTCTGCCGAAGCGCTCTCCCTCCTTGAAAGGAAGCTCATAAGCAGCGCACTTGAGATGGTCGACGAGAATGATCAGATTGTCTGGGTTGATTCTCGCGGTCTCCGGACTGCGGTCAAAGAAATACTCCGGATGGGAGATGACATACTGGTCGAGCGGTGTCGAGCTGCCCACCATGACGACGACCGACTCCCCTTGCCGTCTGCCTGCGCGCCCAGCCTGCTGCCAGGTACTGGCGACAGAGCCCGGATAGCCCGTGATGACACACACCTGCAGCTGACCGATATCTACGCCCAGCTCCAGCGCATTCGTACTGACGACACCCATGATGTCGCCATTGCGCAGACCGCGTTCGATCTCACGTCTTTGACTTGGCAAATAGCCACCGCGGTACCCCTGAATGGTCTTAGGTCCCAGCTTTCGCTTGATCAGCTCCTGCAGGTAGGTCAGCAAAATTTCCACACGAACACGGCTGCGTGCGAAAAGAATCGTCTGGATGCCATTGGTCAGGAACTGCTCGGTGATGTCTCGCGCTTCCAGGGTGGCGCTGCGCCGGATGTTGAGCTGCCGATTCACCACAGGCGGGTTGTAGAACAGGAAGTGCTTGGTCCCTGCTGGCGCCCCGTTGTTGTCGACCAGCATGACAGGCTCCTCTGTCAGCTGTTCTGCCAGCTCGCGCGGGTTGGCAATCGTCGCCGATGTACATATAAACTGCGGATGACTCCCGTAAAACGCGCAAATCCGCTTCAGTCTGCGAATGACATTGGCGACATGACTGCCAAAAACACCGCGATATGTATGCAATTCGTCGATGACGACGTATTTCAAATGCTCAAAAAAGGAAACCCACTTGGTATGGTGAGGCAGGATTGCGGAGTGCAGCATATCCGGATTGGTGATGACGATATTGCCTGCTTTTCGCACGGTCTGCCGAATCTGTGCCGGCGTGTCGCCATCGTAGGTTTCGGACTTGATGGATAGCCCCATCTCATTGATCAGCTCGTGCAGCTCGCTTTTCTGGTCCTGCGCCAGTGCCTTGGTCGGAAAAAGATAGAGCGCTCGTGCCTGTGTATCCTCAGACAAGGTCTGCAGGACAGGCAGATGATAGCACATGCTTTTTCCCGAAGCCGTCGGCGTGACTGCCACAATGCTTTGGCCTGCCATCACATGGCGAAACGAGGTCTCCTGATGGGTGTACAACGCAGGAATGCCCCTTCTCTCCAGCGCTTCCCGTATGCGCGCATCCAATTCTGTCGGAAACGGTACGCTCTTGGCCTCTCTGCTGGGTATCGTTCGCCAGTGGACAATATTTTGGGCGAAACGTTCTTCTGTTTTCAGGTAATCGAGGATTTCGCCAATTTGTTTTTTTCTGTTCACCTACATCACCTACTTTCTGTTATTGTACGAATGGATGTTCGGGATGTAAATGGAATAATTTATTCTGTTGGCAGAAATAGGTTTTATACACTCGCAGGCTGGATTGTCCGTGCGTCTGTACGCTATTATTTTTACATAAAGATCTGATTTCCGGCTGAACGTACATACGACTGTACGGAAGATAACATCCAAAGGGAGGTAATCAAGATGGACTTTCATCGCGAGCCGAACACATACGTAGGTCATGTCAGGATCAAGGTTCAGGATTTGCAGCGCTCTCTCCAGTATTATCAGGAGGTCATCGGCTTTCAGATTTTGGAGCGAACTGATACCTCAGCCAAACTGACGACAGATGGCAAAAGCAGCGTGCTGTCCCTCGAACAGCCGGACAACGCCTTGCCGAAGGAAGGAAAGACGACTGGCTTGTACCACTTTGCGCTGCTTTTGCCGAGTCGCTCCGACCTGGCGAATATCGTCAGGCATTTCGCTCAGTTAGGCATCCGGATTGGCTCATCGGATCATCTGGTTAGCGAGGCGCTCTATTTATCGGACCCCGATGGCAACGGGATCGAAATCTACGCGGACCGTCCTGCGTCTGTGTGGAGCTGGGTAAACGAAGAAGTGCAGATGGCGGTAGATCCATTGAATTTCGAAGACCTTCTGGCTGAGAACCAGCAAGCTACTTGGACGGGGCTGCCGGCCGATACCGTCATGGGGCATATCCATCTGCATGTATCCGAACTGAAAAAGACAGAGGAATTTTATACGAAGGGGCTCGGGTTTGAAGTCGTCAACCGATTTGGGACAAGGGCATTGTTCATTTCTACAGGCAAGTACCATCACCATATCGGCCTCAATACCTGGAATGGGGTTGGCGCTCCCCCACCGCCAGCAAACAGTGTCGGTCTCGAATCCTTTTCGCTAATTTTGCCAAGCGATGAGGCTAGAAAACAGGTTGTCTCAGACTTAAAACAGATTGGTGCGACTGTGGTCGAGGATGGGGATGTATGGGTGACCACTGATCCTTCGGGGAATCGGATTCTTTTACAGCATGCGTAAGCGAAAGAAGGTACACCTATGACAGCAGACGTGAACAGATCTGGTTTCGGATGGACGTGCCGAAATCATTGCGGGTCGAGGAGCGTTTGTGGAATCATTCCCTCTATTCGGCTATGACACCCATGACTACGATGCCCTTTTCTCCGAAAATATCGAGCTCCTCCTCAAGCTGAATGAACATGAAAAGCTCTCTTGGAACGGTCGCTTTCGTTCTTCATTAAATGCGGCAGAAATTTCCCCTCGTCCTGTACAAAACAAATTACCGATCTGGGTCGGGGTTGGCGGTACACCCGATAGTGCCATTCGTGCTGGGCGGTTAGGTGTGGGGATGGCAATGGCGATTTTGGGAGGAGATCCTAAAAGATTCGTTCCCCTTGTGGATGCGTACCGAAAAGCAGCAGCCCATGCAGGACATGCGCCCGAAGAGCTTTGCATCGGCGTAACGGGTCACTGTTATCTCGCTTCGACTACACAACAAGCCAAAGACGAGTTCTTTCCGTATTACTCCAATTACTGGGCTTACGTGAATCGACAGCGGGGAATGGGGTTCAGGATGTCCAGAGATGATTTTGAACAGATGGCTGCTGCTGACACCGCTCTATTCGTAGGAAGTCCTCAACAAATCATCGAGAAAATCCTACGCCAGCATGAACTGTTTGGACATCGGCGATTCCTGGCTCAGATGGACATCGGTGGTCTGCCCTTTCAGAAAGTCATGGAAGGCATTGAGCTGCTGGCTTCGGAGGTAGCACCTATCGTACGAAAAGAAACGTGCAAGTAAGAACACAAATAAAGCAGATTGCTCGATTCGATGAGCAGTCTGCTTTTTGCTGGTTTATGAGGCTGATGCTAGCTCGTCAGAAACACTTTCCCCTTGTTTCTTCTGCTGGATTCTGCATAACGCACCGCCTCGTGCACCTGAGACAGGCTGTAATGAGCGTCAGGCCTTCTGAAGGTCAGCTTTTTCTTCTGGATGAGTGAGATCAGATGCTGAAAGGTATTTTGCCAGGCTTGTACGGAGACCTGTTGATTCCAATGCCGCAGATGAAGCATTTTCACCTGAACGTTGGTCCTTTTCGAGATCTCAGCCCAATGGACAGGCTGCCCAGACAGCAGGCCTATCGTCAATACAATGCCGCCTGACTGAACCAAAAAAGCCAAGTCGGAGCCATCTGTCCCACCGATCGAGTCAATCGCGGCCTTTGCCCCTCGTCCATTCGTCCATTCCATCACTGTCGGCTGCAACGGGGTTTCCGCCGTATTGATGACATGCGTGGCTCCGAGCTGAAGCAGTTCTTCCGTATAGTGATGATTACGGGTGATTGCAATAAGCTGAAAGCCGAGAACCTGAGACAGCTGGGCAAAGATTCGGCCAATAGACGAGCCGCATGCGTTGACCAGCAGCACATCACCCGGTTTTAATGCCAGCACTTCCGTACACGCTACCCAAGCCGTGATCGGATTGATATACAGCTGAGCCGCCATGTAATCCTCCATAAAAGCCGGCACAGGTACAGCGAGTTCCGCATTGCAGGTGACGTATTCCTGCCAGGTCCCCTCTCCTCGCAAAGGTAGGACGCGCTTGCCTATCCACTGACTGGAAACGGAAGGCCCTACATCTACGACCACTCCAACTCCTTCATAGCCGGGAATGGCTGGCAGGGAGATCCGGTGCGAGTAGACCCCGTAAACCGGGAGCAAATCCGAGGGATTAATCGGGCGTTCAGTCATTTGGACAAGCACTTCCCCGGCCTTGGGTCGTTGAAGCTCTCTATTTTCTACTTTTAGTACCTGCCCGGGACTTCCAAACTCGTAGAATGTGACATAGGCAGCATCCACATCAAAACCCCCTTTGCGCTCCATTCATTCACTCGGGTTTCCGGAACCCTTCCAGCAACAACGAAATCATCTGCGCGGTTTCCTCCAAGGCTTGACTTGCATCCGCCATTTGGGCAATCCAGAGCGCAGATTCATTCAATGCGCCAGAGAGAAAATGGGTCAACGCCTCGATGCTGACCGGTTTGAGCTGACCTTGCTGCTGCATGCCCTGAAGCTGCTCGCGCAATAATCGCATGGAGTGCTGCTCGTCCATCCTGCGCCACTCTTCCCATCCGAGTACGGCTGGTCCGTCCAAGAGCAGAATTCGCTTGTTTTGTGCTTCTAGGGCAGCACCCACAAATGCGCGACATCCGAGTGCAAGCTGTTCCCAGACGTCTTCACTCTTTGCCGCTTGCGTCTCCACCTTTTCGGCTACTTCTTGCTGGACTGATTCCAGCACAGCCTGAAAAAGACCCTTTTTACTGCGAAAATGGTGGTAGAGTGCACCGCGCGTGAGCTGTGCTTCCTGGACGATATCCTCCAATGCCGTATCCGCATACCCGCGTTCGGTAAAATGAAGTCTGGCAATTTCGAGCAGCTTGCGGATTGTCGCATTCGTCTCTTCTTGATTCCGTTTCATGGATGTTGTGTACTCCTTTTCTTACAGCTTTTCCAACAGGGCACATGCCTCTACGTCCCCTGACTTGACCAGCGATCTTAAGGCATGACGAACAATCCAGGCAAAATGCTCGTCTCGCCCCCTGCGATCGATCTGTACATGAAGCCAGCCTAGCGTCGCTTCCCTGTAATCTTTGGTCAAATCATTCAGATGATTGGCGACCGACTTCCTGACATAAAAAGAAGGATCGTTCAACAATGGGACAAGCAAAGCAAGATTATAGGCAGGGTCGCCTTTGAGAGCAGGCATGCGTTTGGCCCAAGGCAGACGAGGTCGCGTCCCCTCACTGACCAGACGACGCACATGCAGATTCGGATCGTGGCGCCATTTGTTCAATAATTCCATACACGCGTCCTGATGACAAGTCAGATACGGGCGAATCGCATACTCCGAGGTGTGCCGCTTGGTGATCTCATACATGGCTTGCATAGAGAGGTCGAAATGCTGCAACCCGTATTTCTCTACGTAAAACGCAACAGGCATCAAAAAATAGCCGTTCGTAAACATCCCCTCCTCAGTCTCATTCTCCTGCCCCAGTATCGTCAAGAGAATCTGCAAGGACTGTGCATAATCAGGCGGCAAGGCACGGTGCAAGGCATCCGCGATGACAGCTACTCTTGCTTTGAGTGGAAGGGGTCCTACCTGATCAGCAACTGCGTGCACAAACCATTCATCCGGAAAATCGGGATGGCTAGGCTTGATCAAGTCGGATAGACGATGCGCCAGTTCAACTCCGAAATACTCTTTTAATGCGACCGTCTCACTCATTCTTGCCAGATCTTCTCTGCATACTGCAGGCTTTCTGCCTCTGACGGCGGGATGATGGCGATGACATCGATCAAGACTCCGTTTGGATCACGCGTAATGAAATGTCGCTGTCCAAATTCCTCGTCACGGATATCCAGCTCCAATGCCAGCTTTCCCTCTACAATCAACCTCTGGTACTCCGCATCCACATCATCTACTTCAAAATTGAGAATCAAGCCCTGCACAGGTTTGCGGTAGGCAGCTGGAATGGTCGGATGTGTGAGATCCAGAAGAGCCAGTTCAAATGGAATATCCCCCGTCGCCAGCCTCAGGCTCACATACCAATCAGCTTCATAAACCTTCTCAAAGCCAAAGTACTCCGTATAAAATGCGGCACTTGATGCGACCTGCTCTGTCAAAATGACGGGATAAAAGCTATTCGTTTTCATCTTAGAGCCCCCTGTTGGATGATGTTGGTATTCATTTTACATACATACTGTACGTATGTAAAGAGACAAAAAAAATCTCCCCGTTTATTTCCGGAGAGATATTACCTTTCTCATCATGGCTTAGACGATTTTGGAGCCGTGACTACGGCGAAAACGAATCCACTTCACACCGGACTGGATCCCTTCAATCAGCGTAAATGCTCCGATCAGATACACGATCCACTCGATAGCCAGACTCCAGATCTTGGAAAGCGTATCCAGCTTCTCACTGCCCGCCTCCACCATGCCATACACCACAAGTTCATTCATAAATTCCGCGTTGTACAGCTCAGGATTGGCAAACATGAATACACCGAACAAGCCCGAGATGATCGTGAAGAGTATGTGGGTAAGAAAGACGCTATTCGTCCAGCTCTTTTTCACCCAACGCACGGTGTCCTTGAAAAGACCGAGCAATCCCAATATCCAGATGAATGGAAGGTATTCACGAAATACTTCGAGATTGAAAAAGGGAATGACATTTTTCAAATTCCCCTCCGAAAATACCGTAGCCCCGATGAGATGCGGCGAGAAGGTAAAGAGCACCAGAAAGAAGATGGTAAACATGATCCCGAGCACGGACTCGGATTGCTTGATTTCCCATTTCGCGTCGGGGATCGGCGGAAGCTTGGCTGGATGCCATCCGCTCTTGCCCGCAATGCCTGCCTTCTTCTCCTTTCGCATGGCGTAATCCAAAAAGGCAAAGGTAAGTGTCGTCCAGGCAAACCCCTGCACAGGTACAAAAATCAAGGCACGAAACAAATGATTGAATTGTTCCTGAACATGTGTGGGGTCAAGGATAAAGGAGATGCCGAAGACAAAGATTTGAATCAACACGATGCAGATAAGGATGATTTTGAGTACAGACAGATACGTGTCAAACAGCAGAGGGCTAATCAAATACCTCGGTTCACTTCTGTATTTGGCAGCCAAGTCATGCGGATTCCCCAGCTCTATCAATACTTGCTCCGCAGCCGACTCATCCTCCTCCCCACCCATGACCCGCTCCTCGATCATGTCTTCGATCAGTCCCCGCAGCTCTCGCTCAATGTCAGCTCTCTGCTGTTTGGGCAGCTTTTGCGTCACGACATAAATATATCGATTGACTTGTTCCATCTTCTAGCCTCCCGGATGATCGATCAGGCTTTCCACACTGGCGATCATGTTTTTCCACTCTATACAAAGCTGTTCGTAGACTTCCTTGCCAAACGGACTGAGCAAATAATACTTGCGTGGGCGAGCTTCATTCGTGTCCCACTTGCTTTCCAAAAGCTCCTGTTTTTCCAATCTGCGCAGGAGAGGGTACAGCGTGCCAGGATCTATCGAGATGCCCTTCTCCTCCAAAACGGAGACAAGGGAGTATCCATATTGGGGCTCCGACAATTGGCTCAAAACGCCGATAATGATCGTTCCACGCCGTAATTCCTGCATTAATCCTTGGATAACCTCTTGAACGTCCTTCATATCACCAACTCCTGCGGTTATTATACTGTGTTACACACACTATTGTAAATGGTTCATTATCATTCGTTTTTTATTATTAAAAAAAAGCCGCGGAAAAATGGCTTTCCGCAGCTGTTCCTATAAGTATGCCTATTAAGCCCGATACGCCTCCTGCAAAATTTGCAGGTAGTCCTCTGCTGTTACGGTGCGGACATTGCTCGGTGTAGAGCCGTTCTTGACAGAGAGCTCGACTATCCGTGGGAAATCCTCCTCGCGAACTCCCGGCAAGTCCCTGAGCCTCGGAATATTGAGGCTGTTCGTCCAGTCCACGATTCCCGCGACCAGCTTTTCGCAGGCCAGCTCGTCTGCATCTGCATCGCTGGCAAAGCCCATAAAGCGTGCCAGACTCGCGTGCAGCGCTTGATCCTCTTGGGCATTGAAGCGCAGGACATACGGCAAAAAGACCGAATTCGCTACACCATGCGGCGTGTCGTACAAGCCACCCAGCGCTTCTGCCAGGCAATGCACTGCGGCTACATCCGCCGAACCAAAGCACAGCCCTGCCAAGAGACTTCCCTCCAGCATGTCATAGCGGGCTTGCTCATTTCTGCCGTCTGCATACGCATCGGGCAAAGCCTTCACGATTTTTCGCATCGCTTGTGCGCCGAACGCTTGGGAGATGGGATTGGTCACTTTGCAGGTATAGCCCTCGATGGCATGCACCAAAGCATCTACCCCTGTGGCTGCTGTCACGGCAGGCGGTACGCTGTAAGTCAGTGCCGGGTCCAGAACGGCCAGTGTCGGTCGAAGTGCTGCGTGTTTCAAGGTCATCTTGCGATGGGTCGCCGCTTCCGTGATCACGGAGGAGCGCGTCACTTCCGATCCGGTACCCGCAGTGGTAGGTATGCAAATGATGGGCGCAATGTTCGCGTATGGCAATAGCCCGTCTGCATATTCAACAGGCGTTCCCCCATTTCGGCCGATGAGCGCAATCGCTTTGCCCGTATCCATCGCGCTGCCTCCCCCGATCGCAACGACCATCTCGGCCGAGGACTCACGGAAAAGTGCCGCTCCTGCCAGACACTCGGTATCGCGTGGATTTTGGCTGAGTGCGTCAAACAGCGTGACCGAAAATCCCGCTCTCTCCAAAGCGGACTGAATCGGCTCGACCAGCCCTGCACGAATGACGCCTGGGTCACTTACCAGAAGAATGGACCTCCCCAGACCCAAGGATTCCAGGATAGCTGGCAGCTCCAGTGACTTCCCTGTCCCCATCTCGATTCTGGTCGAGCAATAATAGCTGTATGTGTTCATGCGACCTTCCCCTCCCGCTCTTTTTTTCATCATACAAGGGTTGGACCGAGCCTACCAGTGTAACAACCTATTTTTTTCCACGTCAGATAGGTCAAAGGGGGTTTTTAATAGATGAGAAAAAAAATCAAAAGCGCAACAGCTGCCGTATGTGTGGCATCGCTAATGGGTTGCAGTATGTCAATGGCTCCAGAGAATTCAGCGCCAGTCTCCATGCAGGATCGAGCCTATCCAGCGGTCAGCTCCAGCCAGGCAGAAATGCCAGCAGCTCCTCGTCAACCGGAAGCTATGACCTTCAAGCATTACGGCACCAATCCGTTTATCTCTACCGATGAAGACAATCTCTCCACGTTTGCCGCTGATGTGGATACAGGCTCCTATTCCATCATGCGCCAGTACATCCGGGAAGGCAATCTTCCGCCCGCAGATGCTGTTCGCGTGGAGGAATATATCCATTATTTTTCGCCGAATTACCCCGCTCCCCGGGACCAAACATTCGCTATTCAAGTGGATGGCGGCCCCTCTCCTTTCGGTTCAGGCTACGAGCTCGTCCGCATCGGAATCAAAGGCAAGGAAATCCCGGCCGTGGATCGAAAGCCAGCTCACCTCGTCTTTGTGATCGACGTCTCTGGATCGATGGAGCAGGAGAACCGCCTGGAGCTGGTAAAGAAAAGCTTGCGCATCCTCGTCGATCAGCTCCAGCCCTCCGATACAGTAGGCATCGTCGTCTATGGCTCGACAGGAGAAGTCATCCTCGACCCTACATCGGTTGAGGACAAGAAAAAGATCCTTGCTTCCATCGACCGCCTCGTTCCCGGCGGCTCGACCAATGCGGAGGAAGGGCTGATGTTGGGCTATGAGATGGCATCGCGTACTTTCGATAAGCAGGCCATCAACCGGGTGATTCTCTGCTCAGACGGTGTCGCCAATGTCGGGGAAACCGGCCCGGACGGTATCCTACGCTCGATTGAAGATTACGCCCGCAAGGATATTTACTTGAGTACCTTCGGCTTCGGTATGGGGAATTACAACGATGTCCTGATGGAGCAGCTCGCCAATAAGGGAGAAGGCAATTACGCGTACATCGACTCCTTTTCAGAAGCAAGGCGAATTTTCACAGAAGCATTGACCGGGACTCTGCAAACGATCGCCCGCGATGTTAAAATCCAGGTGGAGTTCGATCCGCAAAAGGTCGAGCGCTATCGCCTCCTCGGATACGAAAACCGCGATGTGCGGGACGAAGATTTTCGCAATGACGCCAAAGATGCAGGAGAGATCGGTGCCGGCCATGCCGTGACTGCCCTGTATGAAGTCAAGCTGAAGACGGAACAAAAGACTGATCTTGGCACCGTTCGCGTCCGTTACCACGATGTTGCTGCCAATCAGGTAGCAGAGGTTGCCCAGCCCGTGCAGATTCATTCCGAGCTGTCTCAGGAATTGCAATTCCTCGCCACTGTCGCGGAGTTTGCGGAAATATTACGCGAGAGCTACTGGGCAAAAGACAGCTCCCTAGAGCAGGTGTTGGCATCAGCAGAAGCTACGGCCCAAGGAGAACAGCAGCTTGAATTCGTCCGTTTGGTAAAGGACAGTCTGGTTATCAAACGCTGAATGAAGTAATGTAACACAAAAACGCTCTCTTGGCTTGTTCAAGGGAGCGTTTTTCATCTTAGCCGTAGATCTTACGTATAGTTTCCAGGAAGCGCCTTAACGCCGTAGACTGATAGTATTTTTTGCTCGTAATCACCCCTACTTTCCACTTGAATACAGGATTGGTAATCGGGATGGAGACGATTTCGATATTTTTTAGTTTATGCGCAAACACCCGTGGCAGAATGGCAATACCCATCTGCACGGAAACCAGCTCTAATATCAAATCCCATTGCGTGCTTTCCAATAGGACATTCGGCTGGAATCCAGACTGCTCACAAGCGTTCATGACGATTTTGTACAACGCAAACGTCTTGGCGAAAACGATAAATGGCTCGTCCTTCACTTCATGCAGCTCGATATGCGTACGATTGCTGAGCGGATGGTTGGTTGACACACAAAGAACAAAGGAATCCTCATAGATTTGCTCCGTATCCAAGAGTGGGTTGTCTACCGGAAAGACGACGAATCCAACATCCAGCTCTCCTTTTTCCACGAGCTTCTCTGTTAGAAGGCCGCCTCTTTCTTCTATTTTTAATGTCACTCCGGGATAGCGCTCCGTATACGCCTTTCCAATCGGTGGAAAAATGAACGTCCCAATGATCTGCGGCAACCCGATTTTCAAATGACCGGCTGTTGAATCCGACAAATCTTCAATTCCGATTTGCATGCGCTTCATCATCGCGAGTATCTCTTTGCTATGTTCGTACACGATTTCTCCAGCATCTGTCAGCGTGACGTCCCTCATCCTGCGATCAAACAGAGTGACTCCCAATTCTTCCTCCAACCTCTGAACAGACTTGCTGATAGAAGGCTGGGCGATAAACAATTTTTCGCCCGCTCTCGTAAAGTTACGTTCTTCCACCACGGTTACCAGTATTTTCAAGTCTCTTATTTTACAGTCTAAAAGGTTCACTGTTATCACTACTTTCGCTTTTCATTCCAAAACGGAATAGTGTGTATATGATATATATATTTCTCATTATAGTTAAAATGTCTTACTATTTATACTATAAACAATTTTCCGTATGAGGCAACATTCATCGGATTCTTTCCGCAGCCCTTAATCTGGGTACTTCTGTTAAATGCGCTTAATACAGTGATTATTTTCATAGTCTATAAGAAATTCTTTAAACCATTCGCTGAACGAGCAGAAAGAGAATTTGAAGCTTACGAGGAAGGAGAGGAAAACAAATGAGCCAAGCTGTTGTAACCATTATCGTACTCGTTCTTTTCTTGTCGATCTTGCTATGGATTAGCAACCGGGCTTCAAAAGAAAACGTGGCAACACCGAATGACTTCTTCCTCGCTGGACGCGGCTTGGGAACAATCGTCATGACGATGACAACCGGAGCAAGCTATTTCAGTACATGGACACTTCTGGGTGCAATCGGCTCTCATTACCGGGATGGGGTTTGGTTCGTCGCGTTTGCCGCATGGGCTGTCGTACACGCGATGTTCATCTGGCTTTTCGGTACACGGATTTGGTATTTGGGCCGCAAGCATAACTTCATCACACCCGGGGACATGGTAGAGAAATACTTCGACAGTCCTTTCCTGCGAATCCTTTTTGCCGCGGTAGGAATTATCGGCTTGGTTCCGTATATGCTCATCCTGTTCATCGGCATGCTCGCTCATACTCCCGGCCTGGTTCCAGGATTGACCGTGGAAAATAGTGATCGGATTATCCCCCTGTTCTTCTCAAGCTATGCGCCAATCTTTGGTTCCATCGTGGTGGCGGCGGTCATTGCAGCTGGTATTTCTACGATTAACAGTGCTTTGTTATCCTCGGCAAGCTTACTGGTAAATGACTTGTTTGTTCGCTTCGTGAAAAAAGATGCCTCGCTAGAGAAGACAACGCTGATTGCGAAGGCAACCATTTTGCTGATGACCGTATTGATTATCGTTATTTCATTCATTCCTGCTGCACAGGGCTTCCTGGTTCCAGTCGCAGCACTGGGCTATGGAATTGTATTGCAGCTCGTACCAGCTGCACTTGGTCCTCTGTATTGGAAGGGCGGCACCAAGATCGGAGCCATCTCCTCGATCTTCGTCGGCCTGGCAGGTCTCACGTTTGTCTATTTAGGCGGTTCTCCATTACCGATTGGCCCTGCGGCAACCGGATTGATTTTAGGTCTGGCAACTTTCTTTCTCGTCAGCCTGGCTACACAAGATCGTCAGACCCAGACTAAAGAGCAGTTTCACAGTGACCTGAATCGCATTTTTTATCCAGAAAACTCAAGGTAAAGGAAGGGATTGAAGATCATGTCAAAAAACAAACCATTTAAAGTCGCGGTCGTCCAAGCAGGCTCTATCGTCATGGACAAAGAGGCAACTGTAAACAAAACGATTCAGCTGATTAAAGAAGCCGGAAAAAATCAGGCAAAAATCATCTTGTTCCCTGAAGCCTTTATTTCCGCGTACCCGCGTGGCATGTCATTCGGTGCCAAGGTAGGAAGCCGCTCACCGGAGGGACGCAAGGATTTCGCCCGCTATTCGGAAAGCGCCATTACCATTCCAGGTGCAGAGACGGAGGCGATTGGAAAAGCGGTGAAAGAAGCTGGTGCCTACGTCGTGATCGGGGTTATCGAAAAGGATGCTGCCTACAGCGGTGGAACCCTGTATTGTACTGCACTATTCTTTGGACCGGACGGCAGCATTCTCGGAAAGCACCGCAAGCTGAAGCCTACCGGATCGGAGCGACTGATCTGGGGCGAGGGCGACGGAAGTACGCTCCCCGTTTTCGATACGCCATACGGTCGCATAGGTGCCTTGATTTGCTGGGAAAATTACATGCCGCTTGCCCGTGCAGCCATGTACACCAAAGGTGTTCAAATTTATTTGGCCCCTACCGCTGATGCGCGTGATTCCTGGCTCGCTTCCATGCGCCATATCGCACTGGAAGGACGCTGCTTCGTCCTCTCCTGCAACCAGTATTCCACGAAGGCCATGTACCCGCAGGATATTGTAGAGCGTGCAGAGTTCGCAGATCTGGACGATGAATGTTCGCGTGGCGGTAGCTGTATTGTCAGTCCATTAGGCGAGTTCATTGTTGAGCCTGTAGTCGGAAAAGAGGAAATCATTTACGCCGAGCTCAATCTGGATCAGATCACGGAAAGCCAATTTGATTTCGATGTCGTCGGACACTACGCGAGACCAGACGTGTTTCAATTGCTTGTAAATGAAGAGAAAAAAGAGCATACGAAATTTTTCTAAGCAAGAGGGTAATCCATGATCGGATTACCCTCTCCCCTTTTTGCTAGTGACGAGAGATTTGAGACTTTCGCCACACATAGACGCCCATCAGAACCAAGATGACAATCACCAAAAGCCAGACTCCGTAATGTCTCGCGTAGACGATCACCCGATACCACTCCTTGCCCAACGCGAGTCCTAGCTGCAAAAAGGTCATGCTCCAAATAAAAGCACCCGCATAGGCAAAGCCGATGAATTTTCGCACCTCCATCGCTGCCATTCCTGCCAGATAGGCCGTCAAATGGCGAATACCAGGCAAGAAGTAGCTAAAGAGCAGTAAATAGGTGCCGTAGCGGGTGAACATGTTTTGTGTAGCAGCGATCCTGTCGGGTGTGATATGCAGGTATGGCCCTACCCGCAGCAAGAAGGGAAGACCCCATCTCAAACCAATCGCATAGCTGACCGTAATCCCTACCGTCGCACCAAGAAAAGCGCTCAGCAGCGCAAATGGCATCAGCAAAACGCCGCGCGCAACGGAAAAGCCTGCGTAGGTCATGAGCACTTCATCTGGTATAGGCAGACCCACCACGCCCAGCGCAAGAGAAAAAAAGATGCCAAGGTATCCGTACTTCATCACCAAAACATCCAGTATTTGCTCCACGTCAAGCCCCCCGTAATCCCTTCTCTCCTTTATCTTATTCTCAGCACGTCCATTCCCATTCTGGCTTTTTTGGCCCTATCGCAGCAAAAAAGCCCGTTCCCGGTTATGCCGAGGAACGGACTTTTCACGAACATCATTAGGCAGTTGGCTTTTCTTCGTCAGCTTCCTAAGTCTGACTGTTTGCGGATGCCTTCTTGGCTTTGGAATACGGCAATGAACCGGAGTTTGCTGCACATGCTGTCCTGGTCTCTACCCTGCTCAGTACCCTTACGCTGACGTTTTGCATTGCGCTGGCGGCAACCTTGTTTCCTTGAATGAAACTAAACTCGGATGACGGTCGGACTTTAGAGGAGGAGAGAACAAAGCGAAGATCGTTGGGTTGCCTACCGAGACGGAGTGAAAAAAACGAAACACGCCTTTAAGCGTCCACCCCTGAGAGACTCCTTGGAGGTGACTGCTTTGGACGCGGTTTCGTTTTTTTCATGGAGTCGGGCAGTGAACCTCCTATGCAGGCAGCCCAAGAAGCTGAAGCGTTTTCTCCTGTTTCCTGCCCACCACAACGTTTGGATCAACGTGTCCTTTATTCATTTTTCACGTCAAAAAGCACCGCCGGAGGTACATCCGACGGTGCTTGCTCTATCCTTGTAATTATAGCTCCTACTTCTTCAGATCCTCGATGGAGTTGATCTCCATGTACTTCGGCACAGCCAATCCCAGCTTGGTTCCGCTCAGGTTGGGGCCGAGGTCTTCGATCTGGTCGCCCAGCTTCTTGTAGTAATCCTCATGCGTAGTTGGCAGCCAAGCCGCTACCATACCGTCTACATCCCCATTGGAAACACCAATCCACATCGGTCCGGCTTCCACCTGGCTCAGCTCGACCTTGTACTTCAGCTTTTGCTCCAGCACTTGCTTGACGACATTGGTGCTGGCAATCTCGGAATCCCAAGCAACATACGCAAGGGTCAGTTTTTTACCCTCTGCCGGCTCAATGCCTTCGACCCACTGGTTCACCAAGGGTTCATTTTCCTTCACCCAGGCATCAGCTGCTTCCTCCGGCTTTTTGCCATCGGCGATCTCGAGCATCACTTTTTCCATATCTGCTGGCGTCCAAGAGAACTTGTCGAGGAAGGCATACGCACTAGGCTGCTCCTCTTTCAAGCCTTTGCGGACGATCGTGTGGATTTGCTCATCCGCTCCATACACGCCTTTTGGATCCTCCAGGTATTTCATTTCAAACTTGGAGAACATCCAGTGTGGTGTCCAGCCTGTCACGATGATCGGCTTTTGATCCTTGTACGCTTGCGTCAGTGCCGCGGTCATCGCCGCACTGGAGCCTTCCACCAGCTCCCAATCCTTGAGATCGTATTCGCTCATGGCTTTTTCGGTTGCCTTCATCAGGCCGGCACCCGGGTCAATTCCGATGATTTTGTAATCGACTTGTTGACCGACGGCACCTTGCGCACTTTCACCGTTATTCGGTGCTGGCTGATTTCCTTCAGGTGCTGGCGTAGCGTTGGAGCATCCCACCATCAGCATGCTGATTCCGAGTGCCACGGTCAAACCTTTCCAGATATGTTTTTTCTTCATGAAAAACCCCTCCTAGGCATTTTTTCTCTTTCCTACACTTTGGGTGATTCGATCCAGCAGAATGGCGATAATGACGATTGCCAATCCAGCCTCGAAGCCTTCCCCAATCTTGATCTGGGTTACAGCGCGATAGACGTCGGCACCCAAGCCCTTTGCTCCAATCATCGAAGCGATAACCACCATCGAGAGCGCCAGCATGATGCTTTGATTGATCCCGGCCATCATCGTGGTTTTGGCGATAGGCAGCTGTACCTTGAACAATTTTTGAAAATAGGTAGAGCCGAACGAATCTGCAGCTTCGATCAAATCCGAGGGAACCTGCCGGATACCCAGATTGGTCAGGCGAATCGTAGGTGGCATCGCAAAAATCACAGATGCGATCACCCCCGGTACCTGTCCCAATCCGAAGAAGAAAATCGCTGGAATCAGATAGACGAAGGCTGGCATCGTCTGCATGAAGTCCAACATCGGTGTGATCACATTTTGCACTGCATCCTTACGCGCACACCAGATCCCGACTGGAATCCCAATGACGACAGAGATCAGTCCTGCGGTCAGCACCAGCGCCAGCGTCTGCATCGAATGTTCCCAGTACCCAAGATTTTGAATCAATAGGAGCCCAATAAATGTAAAAAGAGCAATCGATACTTTACCTGCCCGGTACGCGAGCAGTGTGAAAACGATCAACAGTACCCAAAATGGCAAGCCTGTCAAAATAAAGTGAAACAGATCCACTGTCCCGCCAATTCCTGCCGAAATCAGGTCGAACAAAAATCCCAGCTTGTCATCCAAGACATCTACAATCGTCTCTACCCACTCATCGAGCGGCAGCTTGGGGATCATTTGACTCATTGTTCCTTCACCTGCCCTTCATCTGTCGGCAGACCTGTTTCCTGGTTGACCTTACCTGCCAAACCACCCAGAACGGCCCCCTTCACGATCACACCCAGCAATTTCCCTTGCTCTTCGACTACCGCAACGGGTACATCCGAGAACGCCACCAGGTCAAACAGATCGTTCAACAGGGTTTGCGGTCCTACCGTAGGTACTTCTTTTCTCAAGACATCTTCCAGTGTCTTGCCTTCCTGCTTGGCTTCGTTCACCGCATCAGCTGTCAGTACGCCGAGCAGCATTTTTCTTTTGTCCACCACGTACAAGGTAGAAACCCCTCTGTCCCGCATCAACTGCAGAGCTACACGCGGACCTCTGTCCAGCGTAATCGTCTCGGCGCGCTTCATGACATGTTCTGCTGACAGGATTTTGGAACGGTCTACATCTTCAACGAATCGCTCTACATATTCGTTGGCGGGGTTGGTCAGGATTTCTTCTGGCGACCCTACCTGTACCACGGCTCCATCCTTCATCAACGCAATCCGGTCTCCGATCTTCAATGCCTCGTCCAAATCATGCGTGATGAAGATAATCGTTTTTTGCATCGAGCTCTGGAGCTCCAGCAGCTCATCCTGCATGTCCTTGCGAATCAACGGATCAAGCGCACTGAACGCCTCATCCATTAACAACACGTCCGGTTCGTTCGCCAAAGCACGAGCGAGACCAACACGTTGCTGCATCCCGCCGCTCAATTGATCAGGATAGCTCTTCTCCCAACCGGCGAGCCCCACCAACGCGAGGGACTCCTGCGCTTTTTTCTCGCGCTCTGCTTTTGGAACGTTTTGGACCTCCAAGCCATACGCGGCATTGTCCAGCACGGTTCTGTGCGGAAACAAAGCGAATTTCTGGAACACCATCCCGAGCTTCTTGCGGCGTACCTCCTGCAATTGTTCCGTATTCATCCGCACGATATCCTGGCCGTCAATGAGCACCCGTCCACTCGTCGGCTCAATCAGACGATTCAATAACCGAACCAGTGTAGATTTCCCGCTCCCGGAAAGACCCATAATCACGAAAATCTCTCCAGCATGCACTTCAAAGTTAGCTTGGTTGACACCAACAGTCAGACCCGTTTCTTTCAGGATTTCCTGTTTGGATCGTCCCTGCTCCAACAGCTGCAAGGCACGTTGGGGCTGGCGTCCAAAGATTTTTGTCAGATTTTCTACTTGAATCTTGGGCATATGGTCACCTCCAACTTTCTGCCCGAATCCGGACTTTTCTTTACACTATCCATTCTATCGGAGGGGTCGGTTTTACCTCAAATTGGGTGAGGCGTGATATTCGGGCGTTTTTAGCGTTCAGAAAAAACTTTACGTACTTTTCTTACCGTATTCGCAGAATAACTCGGATATACTGTACGATATATCCATTTACTTTTTGCAGTCAGAAACGTACAATCTACTCAGGCAAATTGACCAGAGGAGTGCTTTTTTCAAAATGGAACCCAATCAGGAAAAAATCCTCGCCAAGGCACAAGATCGCGTGATTGAGACTCTAGCCCGAAACATGGATTTGTACGGCATCACGATGTCTACCGGTCTCTTGTACGGCACCCTGCTTTTTCAGGACAAGTCCATGACGCTTGATGAAATGGGACAGGCGCTGGGAATGAGCAAGACGAGCATGAGCACCAGCGTGCGTACATTACTCGATATGAATATGGTTGATAAGATATGGAAAAAAGGAACTCGCAAGGATCACTACGAGGTAAATCTGGACTGGTACCAGAATTTCATCGATCTTTTTTCCACCAAATGGCGGCATGCCTGTGAGCAAAATGTAATGGTTTTGAAAAAGTCCTTGCAGGAGCTTTATGCGCTCAAGGAGTCGGAAGAATGGTCTGCCGAAGACCTTGAACGTGTAAACCTCAGTATTCAAAGGATCGAGAATGGCTTGGAGTACTACCAATGGCTCTCCCGCTTGATCGACTCCTTTGAATCCCACGATATCTTTCAGTTTGTACCGAAACAGGAAAAAGAATGAGAAGAAGCCCAGATACAAAAAACGCTCCTGCTGTTGGGATCATGCAAACAGCAGGAGCGTTTTTGTATTTGTTTCCCATGACTCATGATATACTTCTCTTGCAGCCCTTCGCTGCCATTCTTTCCCTTGAAAGGAGCTGACGAAAATGAACAAACACTATGAGCTTTCTTATTCTTGCATGCAAACCACCAGCAACCAAAGGGGGAACCTGGCAGACTGACGTTCTCCCACCATAGGAGGAAACGAAATGATTCGCAAAACAGCACTACTCGTCATTGATGCCCAAACAGGCATTATCGAAGATCCATCGAATGGTCCGGTTCACAATCCAGCAGGCTTGATCCAGACCATCCAGCATGTGCTCACAGAAGCACGTCAAAGATCGATACCGGTTCTGTATGTACAGGACCTGGATGTTGCCGAGGCAGGAGAAGAGGCTTTTGCTATTCATCCCGCCATTGCACCCCTGCCTGATGAACCAGTCGTCTTGAAAAGAGCAACGGATTCCTTTCACGGAACCACCTTGCATGAACAGCTGCAGGCGAACGGCATCAACCATCTCGTGATCGTGGGATGCAAAACCGAATACTGCATCGACAGCGCTTGCCGCAAAGCAACGACTCTCGGCTATGATGTCACCCTGGTCCGTGACGGCCACTCGACCAGCGACAGCGCGGTTTTGTCTGGTGAACAGATCATTGCCCATCACAATACCTGCCTGCATGGTCTTGGAAATCTGGAGCCTTTTATTCTGGTTCGCCATTCGCAGGAAAACGTCTTCGAACCTACTCACGACTCGTATCGTTAACGCCAATACAATTGAATCATAAAGAAGGATAGATCCAGCAAACGGGTCTATCCTTCTTTCATTACTGACCTACACTATCCCTTTCGGATGATTTCCTGCACTCTTCCCACCTGTCCATCTGTCAGACGAACCTTGATTCCATGAGGATGTGTCGCCGAGTTGGTCAGAATGTCTTTGACGATACCCCGCGTCCTTTTGCCAGTACGCTGGTCCTGTTTCAAAACAATATCAACTTCAAGTCCTGCAAGGACATCCTTGCGATTTTTGCCATTCATGCTGATTCCCTCTTTTCCCTTGCCTCTCAAGATTTTCATTCTTTGTGCCTACGTGTGATATAATCGACGAACAAACTATCCAAATCACGGAGGAATCCATGCTATCTTTTGAAGATAAACTGGCGATCATCGAATCATTTCCCCAGTTAACCCGTAATAACGTCTCCCTCAAGCGTGTCAATTTCCATTATGAAGGCAGCCTGCACGATAAAAAAACAGTCGTGTATCATCTCCATCCGAACGGCAATGGCTTTGTCTATGGGGCGTACCTCAAAGGCTATAGAAAAGATGATAAAGGCTTCGTCAACATTCGCGATTTCTCAGAAGACGAGCTTCGCACCATCATCGAGGCTTCCATTCAGATGCTCTCGGAAAAACGGGAGCCTGTCGTACAAGCAGCCGCACAAAAAGAGGAGCTGGAGGAAACCTGGGTCGACCAAGAGAACCGTACCTTGATCCTTCAAGAGGAAGACACGCTGTGGAACGTCTACCACGGTTTGAACCTGGAGGCTTCCTTTGAATCGTACAAGGAAGCTGCACAGTATCTGAACGAAGAAGGCTTTTTTAAAAAATAGGCAGGACCTGTCTCCTTTCAGCTGTCCCCTCGTTCGCTAATCTGACAAGGAATATGGATTGGATAAACGCACCTGTTGTGATACTCTTCGACCTAGTTAGATGTACATTACCAGATCGCTGACGTTTCAACAACTTGCACCAACAGCGCTGATGACTGTATGTGGCGATCGCAACCAACGGGGGACAATACCGGCATGAAGAAATACCGCGATACCTTGATTCTCAATATACACAAGCAACTGGAGGCCTGGTTTGACCAAACCGGGCCTATTCCTCATGAGGAGCTTTACCGTTTCCTGCATTCGTTAAAAGGGACTGCTGGCACGATCGGACTTCAGGATTTGGCTGACGTTGCGCAAGTCTTGCTGAACCAGCTAGAAAACTTGCCGCCAAAAGATTGGAAATCAACGGAATGTCAGCAATTCATCCTCACCAGGAGCTCATTTTTGACGACGAAATCCATGAACTCCCTCATCTCCCGCATTCTAACGTACTATCCAAGGAGTCTAACCCTATTGACATCAGCTCCAGCAATGGCAGTGAAGAAGGACAGGTCGTCATCATCGAGGATGACCTGAACCTGTCCGAGCTGCTGCGCGACGAGCTGATCGGATCTGGCTTTACCGTCCATTCCTATTCCCAGGTGTCGCAAGCATTGCGTGCCATCGAGGAGCTGAAGCCTGACGCCGTGGTCCTGGATCTGGTACTCAAGGATGGCGAGAACGATTGGGAAGTCATTGAGAAGATGAGAAATCACCCCCATGAAAAACCATACCATTACCTTCTTTCAGACTGGCATGATGATGATGCTGACGATAGGCTTAATGAACCATGTGATCGTCATTCCGATTCTACTGGATGCAGCAAAACGAGACTCGTGGATTTCTGTGCGGGCAAAATCTTCTTCTCCATGTTTCTGTTGAAGGCGAGATTACACAGCTGTTGCGCGTAACTAAAGAAGCTGAATGAAAGAAATGGATTCGAGAAGCTATCGCCGGCGAGATTCGGAGAACGTATCAGGAAGGATTGAAATTTAAGGTCGATGCGCTCCAGCTATCGAACGCCTTGTACAGAAAGTATCCACATCAATGGCATCGCCTGGCGGTTGACCGGGAGCTGCCATTGGATGAGAATTCGATCAAATCCATTAAGTTTCAGGTCAAGTTGCTAGGCGGCAATTTATCAAAGCTCAGGGAACATAAATAATGGGCAGACTAAAAATAATGTTGGTATAAATATCGATGCTTCCTCACACATTAATAGAGGTTACTTTTTTGGAAGGATGCCCCGCGAAGGAGGAGTTCACATGTATTTCTCAAAAAAAGCAGTAGTTCCTGTCGAAGAAGAAGAAACTGACGTATGGACTTGCAGTACGGACGGCTGTACGTGTTGGATGAGAGATAACTTTTCCTTTGAAAAAAGCCCCACCTGTCCCTTTTGTCAGGGCGAAATGACCAAGGACACCCGCATGCTCCCCGTGTTGATGAATCATAGCAAACGAAACTCCTGATTTTCTTCTCACTCGAACTCTTGCCGGAACTCCTCTACTTCCCTACAATATACATACGATGATTTTGAGGAGCATGCCGATGAACAAAAAAGAGATGGAAGCCCAAGTGATTCAAGCCTACCAGCGAGACGAGGGCATGATGATACTCGTCTTTGCGCAGTGGTGCGTCAATCAGGGGCTTGACGCGCGTGAATTGTATCGCCGCGCTTACCCTGATCAGGGCGATAATCCGCTTCTTGCCCAAATGCTTGACAATACGGTTCCCAAGGAAGAAGCTGAGGAGATTCCCGACGGAACTTTACTTGGCGTTCTCTCCCTTTTCGGCAATGACGAATTGGCATTTGTCGTAAGCGAAGAGATCGAGCGACTCCAAAAACAGAAGAAAGCATAGAATAAACGCTAGTCTTTTTCACTGAAAAAAGCAGGTGCAGTCGGATCAACGATCCGATCTACACCTGCTTTTTGTCATACTCATGGAAGGCATGTATTTGTTTAAAGCACATGGTAAACGTCGTCCGTTCGTCAGAGGATTCGCAAGTAATCGTACCTTCATGGCGCTCAATGATCTCCTTGCATACATACAGTCCGATACCCGTTCCTAGCTCCTTGGTTGTAAAAAATGGCTCAAAAATAACAGGCAGCACATCTGGCGGAATAGGTACCCCATTGTTGGAAATAGCGATGTTGGCTTGTTTGCCCTCCTGACTCGCTTCGATGCTGATGAGCCTCTCTCCTGTGATCCGCTGCAGGGCATCCAGGGCGTTGGAAATGATGTTGATCAGCACCTGCCTGATTTCATCCCTGCTGCCAGTCAATTCGCATGCTGGATCGATGACACACGTGATCTCAGCGTTGACATCCACAATCGTAGGGTAGAGAAAAGCCAAAATCTCTTCAAACAGCTGATGGACATTGAAGATTTCGTCATTCTTTAGCACAGCCGAACCTTTTTTTGAAACAAGCAAAAATTGTGACACGCTGTAGTTCAACTGATGTAATTCATTTTCAATAATATGTAGGTAGGGCAATTCTGGATGATCTTCGCGAATTAGTTTGGAAAACCCAATGATCGAAGTTAACGGATTGCGGAATTCATGCACAAAGCTGGATGCCAATTGGCCCAAAATGGTCAGCCTGTCTTTGTGCGATCGCTCGATAAACATCTGCTTTTCTGCCAGATCCCTGTTTTTCAGTTCTGTATATCTGGATACGGCATGCACCAGGAAAATATCAAAACATTCATTTATTTTCAACAAGGCCGGTAGCAGAACAGAAGCAGTAATTCCTCCCTCCTGCAAGCAATCGAGGATCAGTTTACGTCCCAAGCAAACGTTGTGAACAAAATCACCAATATTGATTTTTGCCTGATTACGCTCACAAGCCACCTTAAAGGCCAGGTTTCGAATATCCTCCTCGGTTATCTCGGAGCGAAAATACCCGATGACCATTCGATACATCGCTTGTCCATTTAGATGAATTCTGTCTTTTAAATGATCGTGTTCGGATACCACTACCTGGTTTTTAAACTGTTCTACGATTTTTTCTTCCTGTTCGTCCAGAAATACTGTTAATGGATCCATGAACAACGCTTTCACCTCGTATGAGTTTTTTACATATATCTGCCATCATTATACAATCACCGACTGGATGTTGAAAGGAAACAATAGGAAAAGAAGGCACCAAAAATCGGAGCCTCCTTTTTATCTTTATAGCAGTTTCACTATCGTCAATGTAGCACCTGCTCCAGCAATCAGCATCACTTCCCCAGTAAAGTCAAACAATTGCAAGGAAAGCGTGTCGCCAGGCTCTAATGGCACAATCACGGTATTGTAGAAAGTAGAAGCCTCGTGATCAGAACCAATGACGGACGGTGTAAAGCTCGATCCATTCATGATCAAACGCGCGCTGATCGGTATCGCTTCCGTCAAATGCACGGAATACGTCACAACGTAATGACCTGCAACCGATACAGTGAAAACAGCATTACTGTCATCTACGGAAATTCCTTGCAGCACTTGACTTTGCGGTAAGGGAATATTCGTACCCTCGTCTTCAATGCTGATATCAGAGCCATCTGTGTTGGCTCCAAAAGCACTTACCTGCGACAGCGGTGTGCGAGGATCCCAACCTATTTCCGCGGTTTCATCCGTTTCTGCTGTTGCCGTTATCTCTTCCTCTTCCGACATTTCCGCCTCTCTGATGAATGCTGCAGGTTCAGCCGACTCCACTGCTTCGGTGGTGACGACAGGATTGACGCTCGCATGAGTCGATCTCCCTTCAGAACGTTCCCCCGCAAAGCGCTCCGATACATTCAGCAGTGTTTCCAGCCTGGATTGCAGCAGCATTTCTAGTCGAATAGCGGTATCCAGCGTTCCCTTGACACTTTGGTCGATGGCCATCAGCTCATCCACACCCACGCCGGAACTGTCTGCTCCCGACAGTGTTCCCAGCGCATATTTCATTTTTTCTCCTTCTGCCGCCAGGATTTGCGTGAGACTCAGCTCCTCCATCGCAACCGCAGATAAAAGCAAATTGATGGCATCGTCTCTGGTAAGCGTGATCTCCGGGTTGATATGCGGAAAATTGGGATAAGACATACTCCTCCCCCTCTCTTGAACGACACTCCTCCTTTACACCATATTCGCGACCGAGACGATTCTTTTACTTTATTCACTGTTTTCTTCTTCATCTTTTTTCGTGGAACGATTGGCCCGCTTCCTGCGCTTAATTCCCGGTGTCACACCTTCATTCAGCCAGGGCTCTTCCACAGGTCTTGCCGAGTGAAAAGAGGCTTGCACTTGAGGGGTCTTGAACACGCTGTATGGCTTCATCCGAATTAACGTCTCTTTGGTTTTTTGGGTGACAGACTTTGAAAAAGGAGAGTGCAGGTCCAGCTGAGTTCTCAGCTTTTCCAAAGCGAGACGAAAAGAATGCTTGCTACGCTGTTGTTCATCCCCTGATTCTGCCTGCCAATCCTGCAAATCCTTCCACAGCTCCAGCACTTCCCGCTTCCTTGTCTGCAAACGCAGCATTTCTTCTCCCTGCAGCAGCAAGATCATCATGATGCTTCCCACACCATCCGCCTTTTGACGCTCTTGGCTCCCAGGTTGAATTTGTGTCACATAAAAGCTCAAAAAACCATAAAGCGACTCCAGCAACGTGCATACAGAGGCTTCATTGGCCACCAACGCTTGCTTCAAAGCCTGCTTGTGAGAGGATCCCTCCAGATCTCTGATCATGGTCAAGGAAGAACCGACGAAGAGAACCTGCATTCTCCTATACAATGCCGATTGAATCAGGAGTATGGCATCCAGCCAGGCACGGTACGTATCCAGCCAGCGAATGAGCTGTTGTGTCGTCACAACAGATTGCTGTTCCTTTCTGGCATGCACCCAGGATTTCATTTGCGCTGCTTGTGTCATGACGATGGCGGCTACAGCTTTTTCCATCGAAATTGCGGCTTCGAGCAAGCCCAAATGGCTGGAGCCCTCCGCTTTTCTGGCGAGCGTCCTTACGCTGTGGGCGTCTATTCTCAGAACATGCTCCGATACAGGGCTGTTCCCTCTATTTTTCATCGTGTACACGACTTTTTTCGTCTAGTTCCACGATCTGATCCAGCTTGAACTGCAACAGGATTTGCTTTCCAACCATCGTCCGAAGCATCCGCTCAACGCTCCGATTCATGCGAATCAGATCCTCCACGGAAACATCTTCTTGCTCCAGAATTCGCTGCATTTTTTCTCCCTCAGCTGTCATGATCTGCGAGAGGCTGATCTCTTCCATCGCAATCGAAGACAGCAGAAGATGGACCACTTCATCTCTTTTCAGATCGATTCGTGGTGTGATATCGGGAATGTTGGGCAGTGACATTCGCTGACACCCTCCATTTCACTACACGCGTGGCTCGTTGCTTGTCCGCAGACTGCCTTACTATCACCATATTTCAGAAAACGGGATTTTATGAATACTGCCTCACACAGAAGCACTTGTCATATTCGCAAACGTTGATGTAATATTATATAACATGTAAGTAACATGAAAAAATAAGGAAAGGATGAGGTCGCTTGGGATTGCTTTTGAAAATTGTCAATGCGTATAAAAACCCCTCGAATCCGGAAAGCACCTCGGATGGTCAGCTTTTGACGGACGACATCCTGGTCGCAACGGATCGCCTGGAGTCCATCGTAGAGCGGATCTATAACGAATCCGGAAGAATAGAGCAAGTATCTGACAACGTGTTGAACATGAGCGAAAACATCGTGCGCAACCAGACAGAGACTCTAGATGGAGTGGAAACGTTGACTCATTATTTGCAAACGGTTCAGCATCGTGCAGAAGATACCTCCGCTCAAGCCAAAATCATGCGTGAAATCAATGCCTCTCTGGAGCGAGATATTGACTTTGCTACCAACGCGTTGACAAATACGAGCGAGACCTTTTCCAACCTGACAGCCAATACGCGGCGCACCTCGGAGTCCATTCACTTTTTACTCGAACAAATGCAGCATATTTCGGAGATCCAGCAGATGCTCAAAAACATGGTCGAACAGACAAATCTGCTTGCTCTGAATGCTTCGATTGAATCTAATCGCGCAGGCGAGCACGGTCGCACTTTTTCTATTGTCGCGCATCGGATCCAGGAGCTGGCAGATGAAGGAAAACAAAACCTGCTCAAAATCGATCCACTGATGAACAGTATTCAACAGGCATCCAACGAGGTATTGGGCGTGCTTAAGGAAAGTCAGGAGTGGATCGCGGTAAATAAGGAGGAGTTGGAGGAAGCCCGGCGCTCTTTGGGCCAGGTTCAGGGGCAATTCAACGTACTGGAGCAAATGATTTCTGAAAATGAAGCATCCTGCATCAAGCAAGTGGAGATCGTGCAAAACATGACCGGCCAGCTCTCTCATTTGTTACATAAATCGAGGGAAAGCACCCATACGCCCAATGGAAAAATAAACTCGAGCTGTGGGCGAGTCATCCACAATTGATAACATCACCACCTGAACTGCTACAGTCCATTTTTCAAGCCTGGATGGAAGAAACCGACGAGCTGGAAGCTGTCTGGCTCAATCAAACCAACGGAGATTTTCTCCACTCCCTGCCCCCTGCTGGCATTATCAACGCCAAACGTCGGCCTTGGTTTGCTGGAGCCCTGCAAGACGAATTTTACATTTCTGCTCCTTATGTATCCGCCATCACCAAGCGCCCCTGCGTCACCATCTCTATTTTGTTGAAGGATTCAGATGGTACACCGCAGGGGATACTCGGGACCGACATTCGTTGCCATATGATCTGACTTTCACCATGTACGACCGCAGCAGCAGGCACATCATCCGTTTACTTCTGTTTCGCTTCCAGAATGACCGCTTTGCGTACGGCATCCCATGTCGCTTGCATGCTCAAGGCTTCGGCCAGCTCGCGTGCAGGTGTATAGGAGATGCCGCTTACGTTTTCTGCTGTCACGGTCTGGCCATTCACTCGGACGACTTTCGTATGCGGGTCCCACTCCACACTGCCACCCGCTTTTTCTGCGACTGCACGAACAGGCAGATAGGAAATCCCCTGTTTCAGATATCCTTGAGCTCCTAGAGAGAGTTGCACATCACACTTATCCACATGCACCTCTGGATATTGTGGATGACTTGTTAATAAATTGTGGACATCTTCCTTAAACCATTTCCATGCCTCTTCGGCTGACAACCCGCGATACATCTTGGCTTCCTGGTCTGCTACGAAGAACGCGGGACAGATTTTTCCGGTAATATCGTAGTGCCGCCACAACTTATCCACATCCCAACCATAGCGCTTGAGGATGTGGACGACCAGCTCGACTGTCTGTTGATACATGATCGAAAATCGCCCATCCGCATTCACGCACATCTCGATCCCGATCGTGCAGTTGTTCGGATAGCTGCTGAGTCTGGCGAGTGCATCCTGCTTGTAGGATTTTGCCCCGACGTGATACCCCATCTCCGTCTCAGGCAAACAGCGTACAATCTGCTTGTCGTCCACAATGTAATGCGCGCTGGCTACGGTCGTCGGCTTGTTGAAATAATGACGGTTGGCCATCGCGTCGGCCCCTGCCTTTGGATTGGCCGTCCAATGAATGACCACGCCTTTAGGGACAATGCTTTTCCCTGGACGGGCATTTTTGTTCGTCAACAAAGCTTCCGTGATCCTCATCACCCCTTCCCCTTTCGCGCTGCTCGCTCTGCCTTGGCCTGGATCTCAGATGAGACCAGCTTGACGACAGACTTTGGCAGGGGCCATCCCGCGCGGTAAGCGTTGGCAGTCAGGCTGGTCCAGGTATGGTAGATCAACCCGAAGGTGACGCCGAAAAACAAAAAGCCGGGTGTCCCCACCACTCGATCCAGCAGGTTGGCGACCGCTGGCAAGGCAATCAAAAACAGCGATCGCGGGACACGATTCAGCCCGTAATCCGAGGAATACGTCAAATCCTTTTTCGCTGCATACACGCCAGTCAGCCAGTCCAGCGCGATCATGACCAGCAGGACGACGAGAATGTCCCTGCGCTCACTCCCGTACAGATAATGAAAAACAGGAGCCATACTGGCCCCTGCTGACACGGCCCACCCATTGGCGTGTGTGGCTAGTGTATCCAAAGATTGGAGAAATCGCATATACAGCTCCCTCCTTTTTTTGTACAAAAATTCAACAAGCCCTGCCAGTGTGGCAAGGCTTGTTGTAATGGCGAAAATGAAAACAGACCCTTTTTCCAGGGTCTGTCGCTTTATCAGTTATGCCTTGCGGACGTTCGTCGCTTGAGGCCCGCGCTGGCCACTTTCAACGTCAAACGTAACCTCTTGTCCTTCCTCCAACGTTTTGTACCCTTCTCCTTGGATGGCGGAGAAGTGTACGAATACATCCTCTGCTCCCTCGCGCTCGATGAATCCAAAACCTTTTTCACTGTTAAACCATTTCACTTTACCGTGTTCCATTGATTGCCTCCTAGCATGTAGCACATACATGTTCGTAATGTTTGACTTACCTCGTTAGTATGTCCCGCGGAAGGGAAATCTAACCTGACTTTAAAAATCTTCTCCCGTAATCGCGAAAAATTCTTCTGCGGTGATTTCCCCGTGTGGCCGTTCTTCGGTTTTCACGGCGAGGCGAAGCTGTTCGAGAGATACCCATTTCAGCGTATAAGCCATCTTCCAGAACGTCATTGGGCCTCTCCTCCTTTGCGTTCGATCAGCTTCAGCTTGACCAGGGCCAGCTCCTGACCCAAGGTGTAGATCATCGATTCTTTTTCGAGATCGGCGGTTTTCAAGGCAGATAGTTCAGCTTCCATGGTTTGAAACGGCTTTTTTTGATTCTGTTTTTCCTGTTTTACTTGCGAAAGCGGTTTTGCGTTGTACAGCTCGACTGACAATGAACACACCTCCTGATTATGAAACGTTTTGAGGTAAATGATTAAGAACCTCTTCTAAAGTTATTCCAATCGCTTACTGGCGGCCATCCAACGTATTAAAACTAATCACAAACCGGTTATCCCGAAAATCATTGGTCAAATGATGCTTCTCCTCCACCAAGCTCAGGAAACATCACTCCACCACCCCGCAAACGAGATATTGACCGTTTGTGCAGCGCATCAGGGCTACCGTCCTGCCGATATCCTCCACTCTCAAGTTGGCAGAACGCAAAACTTCCAGCTCATAGTCTTCCAAGGGCGTCGGGTCCTCGTCCAGTTTTACGGAAAGCGGTGTGATCGACAGTAAAACCCCAAATTCCCCCTGCGTGTCCACCAGCCCTTCCTGAGCTGCTTTTCTCAATCTAGCAAGTACCGAATACATCCCTTACCCCCTCCTTTCCAGCTGCAAATCCATTGTGTAAAAGCCGCCCTTCCAATGGGTTTTGCTGCTCGTCACAATCCAGTGTGATACTCACATGGTCCTTCTCCAAAATGCGAAACAGCCAACCTGCACGCAATCTGGCCGCCTGATCATCCTGATGCCTGACCGTAATGGAGCGCGTGCGAGGAATCCTCGACAGCTCCGACAGCTGCTTGGCTGCTAGAGCCGCGAGTTTTTTGTCCTCCCCTGCATCAATCACCTTTTGCATACGTCCGATCTGTTTGATCAGGCTCTCATTTTCTTTTGTTACCTGGCTCGCAAGCTTGTCGTCCTTGTATCGCTCGACCGTGACCACGGTGTACACATCCTCGATGCTTTCCCCAATCGAACTGCTTTCCAGCATCCCTGCCTGAAACATCGGGATGATGCTGTTCCCGCCCTCCGGAACCACCGTCAGCTTGTCTCGCTGATGAGTAACAAAATAGCGTACCCCTGTTTTTTCGTACGCCTGCTCCGTCAGCATCGAAAACAAAGCCGTATAGGATTGCGGCATGATCCGCTCCTTGATCGAAAAACCAAAGGCCGGACACGAAAAGGATATGCCTGATGAGCGAATGACTCGGGCAGGCTCCGTACCGGCATCTCCGTCCAACTTCATGCGCGAGATTTCGTTTTTTTGCAAATACCAGCTTAACTCGTATGCCGTGACAGTCAGGTCCCCATTCTCGTCGTAAATCTGGCAGTTCTTCAGCTTGATATCGCGTGCAATCGCCATTTACAGCACCTCCCAATCGATGATAAAGTATTCAATCGCATCCAGCGGTTTCGCAGAAAGCATGAAGCCTCGACGATCCCCGGAGCCGTTTTTCTGGTCGGTAAAGGTCCAGCCCGAATCGATGCCCCCTGCTGCTCACGTACGGTCAAATAGGCATGTACAGCAGAGACAAATACGGCTCCACCGAGGTAGGCTGTTTGCTGCACACGAGCCACCGCTGCCTCACCGAGCTTTTTCACCCGTACATAGACGGATTGCTGGGTCTTGCTCACCAGCTCTGACGCGTCTGCAAAGGAAAATTTCTCCGTCGTCAATGGCCCCGTCACTTTCTGCTCCCAGATAGAAGGCGCTCTTGATCCACTCTTGCTTGCTTTTCATCAGCTCAGCACCGCTTCTTGCTTTGCCGCTCGTCTAGCCACTACGTCCAGTCCCCCTCGATCTCAAATACGTTGATTTTGGTTTCAGGCTGTCTCGGAACCGTTACCTGATAGGTAAAGCGAAAGGTGATATCGGTCCGGTCTCGCTGATCGTTCCAGATTCGAAACGTCGAACTGTCGATCTCGATGAGCGTACCACTCGACTGGCCTCGGAAGCTGTACCCCTTTTGTCGCAACAGCTTGCGCAGCGGTTCGGCCGATATCGGCTGATAGATTCCGTCCACCTGGGGATAATGAAGGACAATTCCCGCATCCGCCACCACCTCCGAGTATTTGCACCGAAGGCTTCCGTAAATGGCGACCCTCTCCCCCTTTGGGCAAGGATCGTTCCTGTTTGGCTCATCATTGACCACCTCCCCCACATGTCGTTATGAAACCGATGAATTCTATCGACGAGCAACGCCCGTCGAGCAAGGAGCGAGTGGACACAAGCCTTCAACTCGCTAATCTATATGGCGCTGTCGCCTGATATCCCTGCTCGTCAGGCGTCTCTACTTCATCTGCTTGACTCTGACACAGGGCATCCGTACACAAAGAACACGCTGCTCGAGAACATGCGCCCACACACACCCAAAGCATTTGTGCCTTTTTGGCAGCTTGGCTGCACCTGCCTTTTTGATCACGCTGCTGTGCTTGTTCAATTCCATCACCTCCCTCTGCTCAGGCATGTAAAAAGCCACCCGGATAAGTACCGGATGGCTGTTGTCTTGCTCTCTTTTGATTTCTTTCGCTTGGCTCAAGTATAACCGGAAGTGAGGAAGCTTTGGCAAAATGAACGCTTGTGTAAAGATGTGTAAAGGATTGTCTATTTTATCCCTCAGCAGCCTGGGCCATTTCTTTTGTTTGGTGAACAGTACCAAAGGGATGGTGTGGAGGCGCATAAATCACGTATACCTTTAGTGGCTTATTACCTGTATTGGTTACATTGTGCCATTTTCCGGCAGGGATCATGATCGCGTAGTCATCATAAGCCATTTGTTGAAAGTCCAAATGATTTTTGCTGTCACCCATTTGAACAAGTCCCTGACCTTCTTCAATACGAATAAATTGATCAGTTGTTGGATGGACTTCCAAACCGATGTCATCTCCTACAGGAATACTCATCAAAGTTACTTGCATGTGCTTCCCTGTCCACAAGGCGGTGCGATAATTATTGTTTTGTTTCGCCGCTTGCTCAATATTTACTACAAACGGCGTTGGTCCATAATCTCTTAATGGGATGGATGCGGAGTAAGGATTCCAGGTTTCATTCCAATTGGCTTGGTTCCAAGCAAAATTGCTTGGATTCCAATAGTAACCACCATAGCTGTTATACCAGTTGACATGCATAGGGTTAGGCCATAGATAGTGGCGGCCAAGATTAGGATACATTGTCATTCTCCCCCGTGTTTAATTTTGTATCTATCTATCCTATGCAAATGCCTTTAGATCCGTTTGCAACCTCTACGCAAATGGGCATGATTTCCGTACTCCAATCACCTCCCCCTCTGCTACAGTCACCAAAAAAGCCACCCGGCTTAGTATCGGATGGCTGCTGTCACTCTTTCATTTGAATGTTTTACACTTGGCTCGAGGATAACCTGAGAAGCTTTATTCACCTTGCTCCGCTATACAAGGAGAGTAATCCTTTCTGATCAAAATCCCCCGCTTGGCATAGTAACGGGCAAAGTCCTCCAAAGATAGATGATCATTCTCCTGTGTTTGCTGCGAATCTCCAGACGGATTGTGAAAAATGATCTCCCGACGCTGCTCGTCTTTTCCAAAGACGTACACCAGATGCCCGCCTTGCTTGGGCGGTGTCACCTCAGGGTTACGAATGCTCGGGTGGACTGAAGCGATATACACATACCCTTGATCGAGCAGGTCGTATATCTCTTCAATCGAGGTGTGCTCCTTCACCTCGGCCTGAAGGGAAAACCTTTCCGCTATGTAGGCTACAAACGGGCGGTATATCAAGCCTTTGATCGAACCGTCCTCGCTGACTACATATCCCCCGTACTCCCTGCATGCTTTCATCAGCTCAATCGTGGGGATAATCCGGTTTTGCAAATGGGCGAGCGCCATTTCTGTCTCCTCCCGTAATGATGGCGACTTTTCCTTGCAATTTGCCGCTGCCAAGATAGTGAGGATTATCGAAAATGGGTCGTGGGACCATGAGATACTCGAAGCCTGGCTGACGGTCCTGATGCTGCGGCGGAAAGCTGATCGGCATTTCCTCGCAGGTCGTCTTATAGCCGATATACGGATACATTGGATACCAAAGAACCCCTCCTGCACAAAAGCGATACCTCCATGATATTCGCCCGTAAAAGAGAGGTTCCCACTACGTGAAGGTACGTGGACTCCGAAAAAACGGAAAGACCACCCGGACATTTCGCCTCATTTTCAAGACCTTTCCAACTCTTCTTTATGCACGGAAGGTTTTTCCTAAAGGCTGACCAAGGCCAAAATAGTGGCGGAAGTTATAGAGGATTGGACTCCATTTTGCTGGATCAATATGCTGATCGTCCTTCAGAATTCGTTCATGTGCGTGGACATGGGTGACTTCTGTTTCCACAATGGCAAAGTCAGGTGAATAGTCCGGAATGCGAATATCTTTGACCACGGCTTCCAACTGCAACGGACACTCCAGAATGCGCGTCGGCTTTACGGTAGTAGATGCTATCGAAGTAAATTCACCCATCTCAAATTTGTCTTTTTGATAAGAAAAACCGATGCTTTTCTTGTAATCGGGTACAGGATCTTTCCCGGTATAGGGTGCCAGCCGCTCTACCTGCTCCCACAGGGTCGGGTCCGGAAGATTAAGCACACATTCACGGTGACGCTGCATATTTTCCAGTGCTTTTCCTCCTACACCTACTCCCAGAACGACTGTATACCCCAATGCCCACGATGAGGAAATCGGGCTTATGTTGGTCGTTCCATCCTCGTTCCATGTATTCAGCAGGACGACAGGTGTGCCGTAATACAGGATTTTTGGTTTCACGGTTATTGTATTCATCCTTGCACGCTCCCTTTGTTGTTTCTCTCGATGTGATTGTAAAAGAAAAGGATTTCCATCCCCATCGAAGTATGAAAGACAACAGAATACAAGTCAGCTTTTCAAGTAAATAACAGCTACAATAATCCCTGTAACGACTAGGCTTATCCCTGCGGTCAGGATAATATCCTTTCCACCTACTGTAAATTCCCGTTTCCATGCGTTATACATGCTCATAACAGGAATAAAGACGAATAAAAAGAACAGATCAGCAGGAAACCCTTCTTTAAACAAACCTCCTGGAAAATCCACTGGAATACGTAACATACCTGGTAGAAAAGCATGAAGGACAAGGTCAACAAACAATAATACGGTTAATAATTTTGAGGTTATATTCCCACCTTCATTTCTGGAAGCAATAATACGCTCATCAACTACTATGCTTTTTCCCATTTTATTTTTCCTCCTCGATCCAAAAAAGTTCATCAAGTTTTTTATCTAACGCTCGTGCCAATAGCAGACATAGTTTGATGGTGGGATTGTACTTTCCAGACTCAATCAGACTAATAGTTTGCCTGGTTACTCCCACCATTTCAGCCAACTCCTCTTGTTTGAGATTTCCCTTTTCAATACGAGCAATTTTCACTCTGTTTTTAATAGATGGATCCTTCATATCACCCTACTCCTTATTGATTTCGTTACTACAAATGTAACATATACATTTTATTTGTCAATTATATATTACAAACGGAATTTATATATGTATTTTTCAGTCTCAACTCCATCATTCTATTACTCATGATATCTTTCCAACTTTAACAAGTGATTGATTTGACTCGAAGATTTATAGATAGTAGAGATGGACTTCCTTTTACTAGAAAATGATGAGGTATATAAAGGAGAATAGACGGAATGAAACCGTTAGAAACCCAAGACGTACAGCTATCCATGTATGAGGCAGCATTTGATGAGGCTCTCAGTCAGTTCTACCTCCCCGAAGAACAGCTGCAGTTTACAGCGCTGCCAAACTGGGTGCTGGATGAGTCCCTGCGAGATCCGGATCGCTATCCAGTCGTGATTCTGGCTGATCAGACTCCAGTCGGCTTTTTCGTTCTGCATAAAGGCGAAGGGGTCTCAGATTACACCTCCAATCCCCACGCCTTGCTTCTGCGCGCTTTTTCGGTGACCGAAGCCCATCAAGGCAAAGGCTACGCCAAAAAAGCCATGCTAGCCCTGCCTGGCTTTGTAGCTGATCACCTGCCGGGCATTGACGAGATCATTCTCGTGGTCAACGAGCGAAATCTGGCAGCCAAGCAGCTCTATGAAAAAACCGGCTTTGTGGACAAGGGAATCCGGCGCATGGGACCGATCGGCAGACAGTTTATGCTGCACTTTTCCCTCTAAATCCAACAGGGCTGTCGATGGTATCCATCAGACAGCCCTGCCATTACACCCTATTCAAATTCTTTATGTCAACGACAGCTTCATTCCCTCATGACTCGCGACGAAGCCGAGCCGATCATAGAATCGGTGGGCGTCCGGCCGCTTCTTGTCTGTCGTCAGCTGAACGAGTCCGCAACCATGCTCTTTTGCCAGTTCGATCGCGTGACGGAAAAGAGCTTCCCCGATGCCTTCTCCATCTTCCCACTCCTCTCATGATTGTCCCTCTATGATTCGTATAAGGTATACGCCAATGATCATTCATTTCCTTTTTATAGCGGCTAAGCCTAATCACCGCTACTCGCCCCGCATAGCGATGGCCATTTTCAGCACAGCGCTTCGCTTGATTTCGTAATACCGCTGACGCGAAACCCCCAGCACCTTGGCGATCACCGTATTCTTATCCCCGTCCAGCAGCGCTTCTACGATCAGCCGCTCCTGCTCATCCACAATCAAGTCCACTGCCCGATTGATCCGCTCGATTTTCTTTTGCAGGTTTTGCAGCCGATTCCATTTGCGTTCCCGACGAACGACTTCAGCATGCGTCTTATCCCCGTTCAAGCCCTTTCCTTTGGGCATAGCCGCCTCCAAGCCGTACTGAGCTACCATGCCCTCTCCTGCATCACGCAGGTAACGCTGAATCCGAATCACTTCTATCTGCATGTACGGGTAGTCGCGTATGTCGTCCTCCGTTTGTTGAATGATTTCCAGTGCAGGCTGCCATTCGGAAGATGGGGCTTTTCTGCCTGGCTCCTGCATCGTTTTGCCTTGCTGATCCTGGATGAACTTGTCCCATTCCGGGCAGGACTCAATCATCCCGACATGCTGGTCGTGCACCTGACAACGCGCCTTTTTCCCCCATCCAGTCGCAGGACACTGCTCGCAAACCATCTCCCTCAGACAATCACTGCTCAACAATGTGTTCGATACCATTCCGCTTCCCTCCCTAACCGAAACGAGAACAAGCGTTCTCCTTATTTGGTACAAGTATCTCATACTTACATGTATAGTTCAAGCAATTTTTACTAATCTTTGCCAGCAAAAAAGCACCACCCCTTTTTTCGGGATGATGCTTTTTATGACTTTCATGTCCTATACCAGCTTTTTTGCTTCCCCAAGCTTGCTTCCCCGTGCCGACAAGACCTCCTTCTCGTAAGCCTTCACTTCAGGCAGCCAAGCTTCGCGTACCGGAACACCATTTTTTGCACAGTAAAAATCCCAGATTGCTCCAAAAGGATACGATTTGAACTCTTCCATCAGCGCGAGTCGGGTCGTATAATCCCCAGCCAGCTCCACCTGCCGCAAAAGCTCGGTCGGCTCCAGCATCGCACGCAGCAAAGCCTTCAGCGTACTGCGCATCCCGATCACCCACGCCGCGACCCGATTGATGCTCGCGTCAAAAAAGTCGAGACCGATATGCGTCTTGGACAGCAGATCGTGACGGACCAGCTCACGGGCAATGTCCAGCAGCTCGTCGTCCATAATGACCACATGATCACTATCCCAGCGCACAGGACGACTGATATGCAACAGCATCCCCTCTGCGAACAGCGCCAGCGAAGAGAGCTTGTTGGAGATCGTTTCGGTCGGATGAAAGTGACCGGCATCCAGGCAAATCAGCTTGTTGTTTTGCAGCCCGTAGCCCATGTAAAATTCATGCGAGCCGACCACGTAGCTCTCCGAACCAATGCCGAACACCTTGCTCTCCACCGCATCCAGATGCAGGGCAGGTTCCAGCTGCTCGGCAAAAATCTCGTCGAGCGACTCCTTCAACCGCCTTCTCGGCCCCATGCGGTCGACAGGAATGTCCTTGTAGCCGTCCGGCACCCAGACGTTGGTCACGCAGGTCTGTCCCAGCTCTTGCCCGAAGTAGGCACCGATCCTCCTGGATGCCTTGCAGTGATCGATCCAAAACTGCCGAATCTGCGGATCAGGATGACTCAGCGTAAAGCCGTCAGCCGATTTTTGATGAGAAAAGCAGGTCGGGTTAAAATCGAGCCCCAGCCCTTGCTCTTTTGCCCATTCGACCCATTTGGCAAAATGCCTGGGAGCAAGCTGATCCAGCTCCACCCGCTCATCGGTATCCGCATAGATCGCATGCAGATTGACCTTGTGCTTGCCAGGGATCAGGGAGAAGGCTTTCTCCAAATCCTGACGCAATTCATCCGCAGTACGTGCAGCACCCGGGTAATTCCCCGTTACGGCAATGCCCCCCGTCAGTTCCTGGTCACGGTTTAGGAAACCGCGTACGTCGTCTCCCTGCCAGCAATGCATGGACACTTTGACCTGGGCCAATGCTTCCAAGGCCTTCTCGACATCAATGCCGTGACTCGCGTACAGTTCCTTCGCCATCTGAAAGCTCGCAATCTGATTTACCTGCATGTCCCCTGCTCCCTCCTGCTCCACGTTTGGTAATTTGGGTAAACGACTCGAACCAGACTCTCTGATCGCCCGGGTCTTGTGGCAGATACGTCTTCCCGACAAAAGAGTCCCGGATCAGCCTTCTGCCTTCCTGCACATCCTTCACCTTTTGGCTGGCGATCATCTGGACGAGCAGATTGCCCATCGCCGTCGATTCGGTCGGTCCCGCGACCACCTTTTTCCCAGAGACATTTGCCGTCCACTGACAGAGCAGCTCGTTGTTCGCCCCACCGCCTACGATGTGGATGACTTCAATCGGCGCTTGTGTAATCGCTTCCATTTCCTTGACGGCGAGTGCGTACAAGATCGCTAAATTATCAAAGATGCAGCGTGCGATTTCGCCCGGAGTTCCGGGTATCTCCTGTCCGGTCTCCTTGCAGTAGGACTGGATCTCCGCTACCATGTCGAACGGATGCAAAAAGCGGTCGTCCGTGAAATCGACATAATACCGAAACGCCTCTAGCGGCGTGGCCATCTCGACAAACGACGCAAACGAGTACTGTTCGTCATAGCTGCGATGCACTTCCTGAATCAGCCACAATCCCATGATATTCTTCAGAAACCGGTAAGTATGAAAGGCGCCCCATTCGTTGGTAAAGTTGCTGGTCTGCGCTTGCTCATCAACAATCGCTCGGATCGTCTCTACGCCGATCAACGACCAGGTGCCGCTGCTTAAATAAGCAAAGGACTCTTCTTCCGCTGCCGGAACTCCGAGAACTGCCGAAGCCGTATCATGCGTGGCGACTGCAATCACTTCGCAATCCGGCAAGTCGTACTTCTCTCTCCAAGTCTGTCTGATCGGCCCCAGAACAGTTCCCGGCTGCACCAGCTCGGCGAACTGATTCCGCGTAAGCGACAATAGACGGAGCAAATCCTCGTCAAAATCTTGTGTGTGCAGGTTGAGCAGCTGGGTCGTCGAAGCGTTGGTCACCTCATTGATATGCCTTCCCGTCAACAGATAATACAAATAGTCGGGAACAAGCAAAATCTTGTCCGCTTGCTGAAGCTGTGCCGGATCATGGACTGCCAGCTGAAACAAGGTGTTGAACTTCTGAAACTGGATACCGGTTTTCTCGTAAATCACCCGCGCCGACAGCTGACTGGTCACCCTTTCTACCGCATCGCCTGTCCGCTCATCCCGATAGGCGTACACTTCCTCCAGCCTGTTTCCTTGCCGATCCAGCAGGACGTAGTCTACTGCCCACGTATCGATGCCCAATGTGCAGGCCGTAATGCCCTGCTTCTTCGCTTTTTGCAGCCCGATCAGCACCTGCCCGAACAAATGGTCGATATTCCAGTAGCAATGCCCACCTCGCTCGGTAAAGCCGTTCGCAAAACGGTGGATCTCCTGCAAGGACAGCTCTCCATCGATCACCCGGCCCCAGACAAGCCTGCCACTGGATGCTCCTATGTCTACGGCAATATGGTCTTCCACTGGCTGCACCTCACCTTTGCCCGAGATGAAACACTTCTTTTAGCTCGACCGTGACCGGGCTGTGATCCTCATTTGTCTCCATGACGTCCTTCATAAACGTCCACCACTTTTGGCAGATTTCCCTCTCGGCAGTCTTGCTCCAACGCTCTTCGTCCTCAATCTCCAGATAGGCGAACAGTGTATTGGACTGGGCATCCAGGAAAATGGAGTAGCTCTGTGCGCCATACTCGCGCAGCATCTCCACCATCTGCGGCCAAATCTCGTCATGGCGTCTTTGGTACTCCTCATGGCAATCGGCAAACACCTTCATGGTAAAGGCTTTGCGAATCATCGTGGATTCCTCCTCCGTTTATTTGGGCAGATGCATCAGCCGACGATCAGGGCAAATACGACGCCCGGTCCGTGAACGCCAATCGTCAGATCGTTCTCGATATCCGCAGAGCGGCTTGGCCCGGAAATAAAGTGAATGCCGGCAGGAAATTCGGCTCGGGGACGACCATCAAAATGCGCCAATACCTCGCCCAAGCGCGTCGACATCCGTTCTGCTGGAAGGATCGCCATCACGACAGCGGGCAAGAGACTCACGGATCGTCCTTGGTCGCCTGACGAGGTGCAAACCAGAGACCCGGTATAAGCGACGCCATAATCCGCCATCGTAATCCCGATATCCGCTCCTGCCGCATAGCGGAGCACATCCTCCGTCTGTCCAGTCTGCCAGACGACCACCTCCACATCTGGCATGGCGCTCTCTAAGCCCAGCGCGTTCAGCTCCGGTTGATTCTGTCGAATGATTGCGTGTGCCCTCAGCTCCTCTGCCTTTTCCGCTATAAATTGCTTCGCTGCCTCCAGATGAGGGAAGCGAAAGACATGACCGCCAGCCTTTTTCCAGTTCTCGCTAAACAGTGCGATTTGCTCTTCCTGGTCGAGCGCATAGCGATGCCATTCTGGCGGAGCGCCTTTGAATGGATGTTCTGGCTTTTCCGTCACCCTCTGCCGTCCCAGCCGATCCGCGATCTGCTGCATGAATCGCTCCTGCTTGCTTCGCGACGCCCTTTCCAGCCTCAGAAGTACCTCCCGATCCGCTTCATTCATCGCCCTTGCTTCCTTTCTCTTGTCCTTCAAGATAGCGCTGCAGCCGTTCTCTTACCCGCTCATCCATCCCGCCATGCTCCCGCTGGATGTCCTGCTCCAATGCCTGCCAGCCCTCGCGAAAAGATTTCTTGGGCAGCGGAGTTGTATGCCTGTAGCTGTTCCAGCCCTTGAGCGGCCCGATTCTCACTTTGATGACACCGTCTTGCAGCAGGAGCTTTTGCATGACTCGTGCCCAGCGCAGAGCCCTGCCGTACCGCTTGTGCGAGGACATGACGTAGCGAAATCCTATCATGCCTGTGCTCTCTTCCCGCGACCTTTCGCCCTGTTCCACTTTGCGCTGGCGCAAATAGACCAACATGTCGTGCAACGGAATCTTGACCGGACACGCTTCATAGCAGGCGCCGCACAGACTGGAGGCATTGGCGATGTCATCCCACTCCGCCACGTTTTTGTTCAGCGCCGGCTTCAGCACCGCGCCGATCGGTCCGCTGTAAGTGCTGCCGTACGCGTGTCCGCCGATGTGCCGATAGACCGGGCACGCATTGAGACAAGCGCCGCAGCGAATGCAGTTGAGCAGCTCCTGAAAATGCGGATCGCCCAATTGCAGGGAGCGTCCGTTATCGACGATGA
Organism: Brevibacillus sp. AY1; assembly: GCF_029870785.1. Taxonomy (NCBI): domain Bacteria; kingdom Bacillati; phylum Bacillota; class Bacilli; order Caryophanales; family Paenibacillaceae; genus Brevibacillus; species Brevibacillus sp. AY1. The sequence continues at coordinate 54,328 of NZ_JAFLPN010000002.1, read as the reverse complement.
TCAGGTGCATCTGCTCGGGACCGTCACGATCCTCTGCACGGCGTGGCCCGGAAATCCCCGACATGTAGACTGTCAGCTTTTGTCCCGTCGCAGAACGAGGTAAAAGTGTCGCCATCACCTCAAGATCAGCCCAGGTGGGAATGATCCTCTCCATGCCCATCAGCGTGATTTGAGTCTTTGGCACCGTCGTCACCATGCGGGCGTTGCCTTCATTTTCAAACAGAACGATCGAGCCGCTCTCCGCGATCGCGAAGTTGCAGCCTGTCATCCCGATATCAGCTTCGAGGAATTTCTCCCGCAGCTTTCTGCGCACAAAGCCTGCCAAAGCAGTCGTATCCGGTGGCAGCTCCTCTCCTGCTTCCTTGGATAGCAGCTCGGCGATCTGGTAGCGGTTCTTGTGTATGGCCGGAATGATGATATGAGATGGAGGTTCTTTTGCCAGCTGGATGATGTACTCACCCAGATCCGTCTCCACCGCTTCCACTCCTGCCCCTTCCAGCGCCTGGTTGATGTGCAGCTCCTCCGAGACCATGGATTTCGATTTGACGACCGAGCGTGCACCGCGCAGTCTCGCGATTTCAAGCGTCAGCGCAGCCGCTTCCTCCGCCGTGTCGGCAAAATGGACGTGAACCCCGTTGGCCCGCGCATTTTCAACGAATTCCTGCAGGTAGTAGTCCAGATGCGCAATGGTGTGCAGTCTGATCTGCCGCGCGCGCTCCCGCCACTCCTCCCAGTTGGGGTGCTCCTCTGAAGCTGCCTGCTTGCCGGCGCGAAGCCGTTCTGTCGTAAATTTGACGGCATTGCGCAGGAATTCGTCGGAAAGTGCGTGGCGTACCCGCTCCTGAACCGTGCTAGGATCGGCTGATCGCATGTCCGCTCACCCCCTCGTACAGCAATTCCGCCAGATGCATGACCCGGATCGGCTCCTTTCGAACATGCAGATGTCCCGCGATATTCATCAGACAGCCCATATCCGTCCCAACCAGCACCTGTGCCTCGGTCTCCAGGATGTGGTCGACCTTCTCACTCACCATCGCACCGGAAATATCGCTCATCTTCACGGCAAACGTACCGCCAAACCCGCAGCAGTCCTCGGCAAAAGGCAATGGAACAAGCTCCAGCCCCTTCACCTGCTCCAGTAACAGCAGCGGTTCTTCCTTGACCCCGAGCAGCCGAGACCCGTGACAGGAAGGATGGTAGGTGACTTTGTGGGGAAAGGTCGCCCCGATATCCTGTATGCCCAGCACGCGAATCATGAATTGGGAAAATTCAAACGTTTTCTTTTGCAAGCGGAGCGCTTTTTCCAGCAAGACCGGATCGTCAGCAAACAGCTCGGGATAGTAATGGTGAATCATGCCCGTACAGGAACCGGAGGGAGAGAGGACGTAATCGCTCTCTTCGAAGGCCTCCAGAATCGTGTGTGCTGACGCTTTGGCTTCCTGCCAGTAGCCACTGTTGAACGCCGGCTGCCCGCAGCAGGTCTGCACATCAGGAAAGTGAAGCACAATGCCGTATCGGGCCAGCAGGCGAACCATCGCCTCCGCAGCGCGCGGATACAGACTGTCGCACAGGCAGGTCACAAACAAGGAAATTTTCACCGTTTCCACCTTCATTCTTCCGTCATCCCTTTTTCTTCGTGGATGCGGTCACAGATACCTGCCACTATCGCGTGAATGCCGCCGGTACACCGCCGTCAATCGTCAGCATGCAGCCCGTCGTTTTTTCCGCTCGGGAAGAAGCAAAGAACAGGATGCCCTCCGCGATATCCTTCGGGTAGATATTGACCAAAAGAGTGGTTCGCTTGCGGTAGTACTCTTCCAGCTCATCCGGCTCGATCCCGTAAGCAGCGGCACGCTCATTGCGCCAATTGGAATTCCAGATGGCCGAGCCCTGCAAAATCGCGTCTGGAAGAATCGAGTTGACACGAATCCCGTACTCGCCCCCCTCAGCAGCGATACAACGGGCCAAATGAACCTCCAATGCCTTGACGGAGCTGTAGGCGGTCACATTTTTCCCTGCGTAGACAGAATTTTTCGAGCCGACGAATACCATGCTGCCCCCGATGCCCTGCTCTTTCATTTGTTTGAAGGCCTCGCGAGCCACGAGGAAGTAGCCTGTGCCAAGCACGGAAAGGTTGAGCTCCCACTCCTTGAGCGTCGTCTCATCAAAAGGGCTGGAGGTAGCCAGGCCGGCATTGTTGACCAGCACGTCGATTCCACCGTAGGCGAGCGCCGCTTCCTGCATCGCAGCCTCTACCTGTTCTTCTCGCGTGACGTCCATTTTGACTGCGATGGCCCTGCCCTCACCGTAGCGCGCATTGATCTCTTCCGCCACCTGCGTAGCACCCTCTATGTTCAGATCAGCGACCACGACATGAGCGCCCTCAGCCACAAAGCTGCGGCAGGTTTCGCTTCCGATTCCCCCGGCTCCTCCCGTCACAAGCACGACTTGACGGGAAAACTCTGCTTCGGGTGGTGCCAGCGTCAGCTTATACAGCTCCAGTGGCCAGTACTCCACCAGAAATGATTCGTGCTCATGCAGCGAGACGAAGGTACCGAGTGCCGTCGCTCCGCGCATGACTGCAATCGCCCGATGGTAGAGGGCTCCGCTCACTTTCGAGTTGGACCAGCTTTTTCCCGTATTGATCATGCCGATTCCTGGTATCAGAATAACGCGTGGTGCGGTTTCCGAGATTTGATCCCCTTCACTGTGATTGCGCTCAAAGTACGCTCGGTACTCCTCCTGAAAGCGGGCAATGCCCTCGCGAATCTGCTCTTTGAGCAAACCCTCGTCTCGTGTTGCCGGGTCCCAATCGACGAACAGCGGCACCATCTTGGTATGGACCAAATGATCCGGGCAAGCCGCTCCGATCTGGGAAAGGGCTCTGGCATCCCTGCTGTTTACGAATTGCAGGACATCCTCTGTGTCATCATAGGTCAGGATCATTCGTTTCTGTCCGCTGACGGCACCGCGGACCAGCGGCATGATCTGAGCGAGGATGTCTTTTCGCTCCACTTCGGGAAGACTTTCACATACTGCCCCGCCAAATATCCGATCTTCCTGAATTCTCGCCTCGATGTACGCCTCTGCTTCGGCTATGATGGCAATCGTCTTGGCGTAGCATGCTTCGGATGTTTCGCCCCAGGTGACCAGACCATGCTTCTCCATCAGAACCAGTTCGGCATGCGGATTTCGCCTGACTCCCTCTGCAATCATTTTGGACAGGGTGAAGCCAGGCCGCACATACGGCACCCAAACAAAGCGGTCGCCAAATATCTCGCACGCTACCTCCTGGCCGTTGTCGGAACAACAAATGCTGATGATCGCATCCGGATGCGTGTGATCCACATGCGCAAAAGGCAGAAATGCGTGCAGCAGCGTCTCGATAGAAGGGCGCGGGTGCTTGCTGTCAATCATGCAGTGAGCGAGGTAGGCAACCATCTCTTCATCCGACATTTCCTCTCGCTCCATGAGCGGCAGGACGTCCTGGAGACGCAGGCCGGTAAACTGCTGAGCCTTCATCGTGGCGAGATCCGAACCGCTTCCCTTCACCCACATCACGTCGATTTCTCTGCCGCGAAAATCCGTCTCTTTTGTTTTCGTAGAGGTATTTCCCCCGCCCCAGTTGCAAACCCGACGATCTGCTCCGATCAGGTTCGATCGATAAACCAGCTCTTCCAATCCGCTTTGCAGGTGATCTGCTTGGTCACGATCCCATAAGCTTCGTATCATTTCGTACCTCCAACGAATGTAAGGATTTTAAGTGGTGCCCCCAGCAATCAGAATGCTGGGGGCAGGAAGACTAGTAGACCTGTTTCCACTCCCCGATGTTCGCAGGATCGAATTTGAACGGATCACCCAGCATGATCTGCGTACCATCCCCATCCGCGATGATTTCCTTCTCACCCAGTTTGCCAGCGGTGAACTTCTCCCCCGCCTTGCCGGTGATCGTTCCCTTGACCAGCGCATCCGCGGCATAGCCCGACAGGTAACCGACATCCACCGGGTTCCACAGGTACATCCACGGGCTGACTCCGCTTTCGATGTACTCGGCCATTTCGCTTGGCAGTCCCAGTCCGGTCAGCTTCACTTTGTCCTTCAGGCCTTTATCCGTCAGCACTTTGCCAGCCGCCGCAATCCCGACCGTCGTCGGTGCAATGATCGCTTTCAAATCCGGATAGGATTTGAGCAAGGCTTCTGTCTCGGATACGCTTTTGTCGCGCAGGTCGTCACCATAAGCTACCTTGACCAGCTTCATATCCTTGTATTTGGGATCTTCCAGCTCTTTTTTCATCCATTCGATCCACAGGTTCTGGTTCGTCGCCTGGGAAGTGGCACTCAGTACCGCGATCTCCCCTTTACTGCCAATCATTTCAGCTGCAGCCTGGACCTGGACACGACCAATCCGCTCGGGGTCTGCCTGATTGATATGGACCAAGCGGCTTTGTGTGTTGACTGCGGAATCCAGCGAGAGCACCTTGATGCCAGCATCCATCGCCTTTTTCAGAGCCGGCTGCAAAGCGTCCGGGTCGTTGGCGACGACGGCAATCGCATCTACCTTTTGCGAAATCAACTCTTCGATCATTTGAATCTGCGCCTCTGCTGTCGGCTGATCCGGCGCTTTCAGAATCGCTTCGCCGCCTGTCTCTTCAATGGCGATCTTGAAGCCTTCCATCTGCTTTTCACCGTATGGATTGCCGGTGTTCTTAAAGATGATGGCGAATCGTTTCTTCCCGCCTGCGTCACCACCGGAGCTGCCCGGCTGACTCGCCGTTTGGCTACACGCAGCCAGCATGGATGCCGCTAGCAGAACGGTTAAGAATGATGTCAAAATCTTTTTCATGCCCATTCCCCCCATTTTCAATTCCTATACACAACAGGTTTCATCCTGTGATGTATCCTGCATCAACCACTTTTTTTGCCCTTGGATGGCCTCCCCTTGAGATTGGGAATCATGACTGCGGCGATCAGGAGAAGCCCGATGATGATCAGAAGCATTTGGGCAGGCACATTGACAAGACCCAACCCATAGCGCAGGTAGCCGATCAGAAATACAGCCAAAATCGCCCCGATCATGCGTCCCTTGCCTCCTGACGTGCTGATTCCACCAAGCACCACCATCGCAATCACGTCCAGCTCATAGCCTGTCGCGATATTGGGTCTGGTGCTGCCCATCCGCGAGGTCAGGAAAAGTGCCGTTACTGCCGCCATCAACCCAGCCAATGTAAAGACGATGATCTTGATTCGATCTACCTTGATCCCGGAAAATTGGCTGGCCGTCGCATTGCTGCCCATCGCATACACACGCCTGCCAAAGGTCGTCTTGTGCAGCAATAGAACGAAAGCAATGGCGAAAAGCACAAAGACGAGAAAGATAAACGGGACTGTCCCCACATACCCCCAGCCCAGATAGCTGAACCACTCGGGAAATTTACCGGCAGCCTGGTCCTCCAGGATGATGTAGGCAATTCCCCGGTAGATAATCATCGTCGCCAGGGTCACGATGACCGCAGAAAGCTCCTTGAATTTCGTAATCAAAAGGCCGTTTATGTAGCCACAGAGCGTTCCCACCGCCAGACAGCTCAATATTGCCAGCTCCATCGGTACGCCTCGCGTAAACAAGTCCGCCATCACGACAGAGGACAAGGCGACGATAGAAGCAACGGATATATCGATATCTCCGAGAATGATGATCAGCACCATCGGCAGCACGATGAACGCCTTGTCCAGAAAGGTCATCGTCGCATCTCGCAGGCTGTCGCCATTCAGATAGTAGGGGGAGAGATACGCATTGATAACGTTTACAAGAATAAAAATCAGGACGAGCATCCATTCCCACTGCAGAAAAAACGATTTCCACGAAAAATCACGATGGCCGAGCAAAACTCGCTTCTCCATGCCTAGATCCTCCTCCTCATCAGGTTGTTGCGATCGACGCCCCGCTTTACCAGTGCATTGATCACGACCGCAATGAGGATGATCGAACCCTGGATTCCCATTTGCCAGAACGGGGAAACATTGATCAGCGGCAGCGCATTGTTCAGAATGCCGAGCAGGATCGAGCCCAGAATAATTCCGGAGATCTTGCCGGAGCCTCCCGCGATGCTGACTCCGCCCAGGACACATGCCGCGATAACGCTCAGCTCGTAGCCAACTGCCGTATCTCCCTGTGCGGAAGCAAATTTCGCTACCCACAGCACACCGGCCAGACCGGACAAGCCGCCCATGATCGTGTAGACCAGCCAGAGGATCTTGTCATTGTTGATTCCGCTGATCCGAGCTGAGTCAGGATTGCTGCCGACGGCGTAGATTTGCCTGCCGGTGCGTGTGTACGTAATGAAATAGTAGAAAAGGATGTAAATGATGATGGCGATAAAAATGAGCGTGTTGATTCCCAGAACGGAGCCTGTGGCGATCGCCTTGAACGACGCAGGCATCTGATGGGCGCTCACCCATTTTCCGCCGCTGACCATAAAGGTAGCGCCGCGAAATACGTTCATCATCCCCAGCGTCGCAATGATCGGAAGAATGCCTGACTTGGAGACGAGGAGACCGATGATGGACCCGCATAGGAGACCGACCAGCGTCCCCAGAAGAATCGCCCACAGCGGATGAATGTCGGGGTACGCACTCACGGTCAATGCCGCGATCATTCCTGACAAGGCCAGAGTGGCTCCGATGGACAGATCGATTCCGCGTGTGACGATGACGAGCATCATTCCTACAGCCAGGATGCTTAAAATCGCGGTATTGGTGACCATGTCATGGATATTTTCCAGAGTCAAAAAGCTCGGATTGCGAAGCTGTACCCCGATGGAGAGCAAGAGGATAAAGAGCAGCAAGCCCAGCTCACGAAAGCGGGCAAATCTCGCCCCGAGCGAGGTCTTCGCCAGTGTATTGCCTGTCAACTCAACCACCACCTTCTACTGCCAGCATGCCTCTGGCAGGTGTCTAGGAAATTGTCTGGCTTACCATCGCAGCCTCCAGGATCGCCTCCTGGGTGACGGTCGCGGCATCGAGTGCAGCGGTCACTCTCCCCTCGCGCATGACGATGACCCGGTCACTCATCCCGATCACTTCCGGCATCTCAGAGGAAACCATGATGATGCCGTACCCTTGTGCTGCCAGCTCGCTGATCATTTCGTAAATCGCTGATTTGGCTCCCACGTCAACACCTTTGGTCGGCTCATCCAGAATGATGACGTCCAGCTGCGCCGTCAAAAGTTTGGCCACGACCACTTTTTGCTGATTGCCGCCAGAAAGAGAGCTGGCCAGATCAAAAATGCTCTGAGCCTTGACCTGCACCTTTTCCGCCAGAGACTTCGCCAACTCCGCCTCTTTCTGTTCATCCACCCAACCGCGAGTGGACAGCTGGTCCAACGCAGATAGCGTGATATTGCGCCCGATGCCCCACTCCAGCACCAAGCCCTGCTTTTGCCGATCCTCTGGCAAATAGCCGATCCCCGACTCCATCGCCTGCCAGGGATGCCTGATATGAATTTCCTCTCCACGCAGAAATATCCGCCCTTTATCGTAATCGATAATGCCAAAGATCGCCTGGCACACCTCTGTCCTGCCTGCCCCGACCAACCCTGTCAGACCAAGAATCTCCCCACGTTTCAGGGCAAACGAGACGTCTGCGAAATACCCGGTCTTGCCCAGTCCCTCGACCCGCAGCAGCTCTTCTCCCGGCTCACCTTGCCGCTTGGGAAAAAGCTGGGTGATCTCCCGTCCCACCATGGCGACGATCAAGTCCTCGTTGGCGATGTCGTTCACACCCCAGGTCCCGATGTAGCGGGAATCGCGAAAAACCGTCACTTTGCTTGCCAGCCGATACATATCCTCGAATCGGTGCGAGATGAAGATAATAGCCGCCCCTTGATCTCGCAGCTTCTCCGTAATTTTGTACAGCTCCTCGCTCTCACGCGTCGTCAAGGCGGCCGTCGGCTCATCCATAATGATGATGCGAGCCTGCATGGACAAAGCTTTGGCTATTTCGACGACCTGCTGCTGGGCTACGCTGAGAGCGCCCATTTTTGTTCTCGGGTCCAGATTGCTGCCCAGCTCCTGCAACAGGCGCTTGGCCTCCGCATGCATGTCATACCAGAGAATCCGCTTCGCTCGTCTGCTGATTTTCTCATGGCCCATGAATATGTTCTCTGTCACGCTGAGGTCAGGAAAGCAGGTCACATGCTGGTAAATGGCAGCGATCCCCAGCTTTTGCGCGTCTTTGGGACTTTTGATTTCTGTCCGTTCCCCATTCAGGTAGAGCTCGCCCTCATCGGGGAGGTGAACGCCAGTAATGATTTTGATAAACGTGGATTTACCCGCTCCATTCTCCCCCATCAATGCGTGTATTTCGCCTTTTTTGAGCTGAAATTGGACCTGATCCAATGCCCGCACGCCTGGAAACGCTTTCGTAATTCCTTTCAGTTCCAGAACATATTCCGACATAAATCTCCTCTTCTCTGCCCGAATATATGTTTCTACGTTTGATTAACGGCTTTTATTTTATTTGTTTTCGTCTGTTTTTCTTTATATCGCTGATTATATATGTTTTGTTTTTGTTTGTATATGTAATTTTTCTATTCTTCTTTGTTTTCTAAAAATGCACATTAAAAAGGAAAACCCTTTTTTGTAATCGACCGCCGTTGGGTGGACGCTAAAGGCAGGTTTCTCTTTTTCCTCTCACCAGCTTGCGTGCTTGTTCTATCTTACAAACAACTTCCTCTGTTCTGCTTCGTAGTAACTGTCGCGAAATGATAAGCATCCGCTCAATCCAAACTGTCCACCACTACGGACGAATTAGCGCACTTCACATTCCGAGAGTACAAAAAAGCTGTCCAAGAGTCGCGGGACTCTTAGGACAGTTTCTTTATACTTGATGGGCGTGTTTTGGATAGCAATCACACGTCGTGATGTGGTCATTCACCATGCCCACGGCTTGCATATAGGCGTAGCAGATCGTCGATCCAACAAACTTGAAACCACGCTTCTTCAAATCCTTGCTCATCCGGTCGCTGATTTCCGTCGAAGCCGGCACTTCACTCAGCTGCTGAAAATGGTTTTGGATCGCCTTGCCCCCTACGAAGGACCAGATGTATTCGTGAAAGCTGCCGAATTCCTCTACTACCTTAAAGTAAGCATGGGCATTATTGATGACGGCGCGGATCTTCAGTTTATTGCGTACAATGCCTTCGTCCTGAAGCAGCTCCTCGATCTTTTTCTCGTCGTATTGGACGATTTTCGCCGGGTCAAACTGGTGAAAGGCCTTGCGATACCCTTCCCTTTTCTTCAAAATCGTGTACCAGCTCAACCCTGCCTGCGCCCCTTCGAGATTGAGAAATTCAAACAACAGTCGATCATCGTATACCGGGACACCCCATTCATGATCGTGATATGCTTCATACAAAGGATCTTGTGTCACCCAGCCACAACGGTTCATCCTACCTGCACCCCTTTAATAGCGAACGTATATTCTTATTCTAGAATGAATACTCCCACCACCTATAGAGGTGGGGGTTTCTTATGTGTCGTCCTTATCGGACGCTTAACACAAGCGGAGTTGACACAGCGACAGCCGACAGGCCGTCCAACCCCTCTATTCCATTAGCGAATACCTTTGGAACTTCTTTTCGCAAAATGTTGTAGGCTCCGTTCACATCGGCATTGATCAATGTCCCGTTTGCGCAACGGTACATGCCACGGTGAATTCGCTTCCCTGAAAAGATTGCGATTGTATCGCTTTCACCATACGTAGGGATGTCGTCGTTATCTAGGAAGCTTGCTTTTGAAGTGTAGGATTCTTCCCTCACGATGGTTGTCATCCCTGACCGCTTTGCCTTGTAGCGAATCATTTGAATCAACAGGTTGTGCGGAATGTGGCAAAACGATTGATTGTTCCTTTTGCCCATATTGGATTCGCTTTTCCATTGGGTGTTATGACCAATGACAATCGTTCCGATCTGCTCTTGTAAAGCGATTTCCACAATGGCATGACTTGCCTTATGGAAGATGTCCTTGATTTTGAGAAATCGCTTGCGATGCAAACGTTCCAGTCGTTTCGAGGTCTTTTGTCCTTCATGCGACTTCTTTCCTTGGCGCAAAATGCCAACAAAATACGCCTTTTGCTTGTTGTAATACTGATTGATCGACTTGACAACTTTGCCCTTGACCAACGTAGGCGTTCTGCCTGTATTGGTCACAATGGTTGCAAGGTTATCAATGCCCAGATCAATCGCCATCACTCGATCCAAAGGATGCTGTTGCGGTTGCTCGTCACAAGTAAAAATGAGTTCCACCACATAGCGTCCGTAGGACGGAATCACTCGTACTTGCATAAGCCTCCCGTTTGTAAAGCCGACTTTCCCAATATTCAACCGTTGCTTCGTAAAAGGAAGCTTCAAGAACCGATGATTCCTGATTTCGCAATCCTGATTCGTGAAAATGAACTCTTTTTGTGGAGTACGGCAATACTTCGGAATCCGTGGCTTTCCTGACAAGGAAGTTGGATTGCTCTTATACTTCTTGATTAAGGCAAAAAAACTCTTCCAATTTTGAAACGCTACTTTCATGATGTTCTGACTGCTTTGCGTCGGTAAGGCTCGATAGTTTTCCTGCCCCATCGCTTTGAACAGCGCATCGAGGAAGTGGTAGCTAAGCATCGGTTCTTCCTTGGTTGGAAGGGGAAGCAGGTTCGCTTTCACGTCTTTACGCTGCTCCTCAGGCTTCATGCTTTCCTTTACCACCTTTTTCTGGAAAGCAAGAAATTGATTCTCATTCATTGCATCCAAATGTTGATGAATGAGGTCCATCACTTCCTGTTGGAGGGGTTGAAGCTCCTTGCCTTGGGTGAGAGCCGTATACACCTGCCGAATGAAGAAGTTCGTGGTGTTGTACCAGCTTTTGGCTTGTTGACACAACTGCTGAAAGTACGGAAAGAGCCGATGTCCTGGTTTGATCCAGATCTGGTAGGTTTGGTAGGAACCTTTGTCGTGCATGTGTTTTCACCTCCTTTTGCAAGCGTCCTGCATACGGAACATTCGTTCGTTATGTTCTCTTTGATTATATGCAAAAGAAGGAAAAAAGAAAAGCGATTCACCCCACCACTTATAGAAGTGGGGGTACTCTCGCTTAACTTAGATAGATGATCTTTGGAGGGAGTGCAAGTTTTGTTGCCAGAATGCTCCAATCATACTCCTGCTTCAGACTCTTCACCGGAAGCAGCCCCCGCTTCTTCAGCAGCTGTGGCTGCTTCCTGTTCCAATTGAAGCTGCTGCTGATGCTCCCTCACCGCCTTCAACCCGCTCGTAATCGCGACGAACATCGCAATATAGGACAACGAGACAATCACTTCCATACCCACCGTAAGCAAGAGCAGGTTGATAGAGTACTCTTCCTCCATCAACAATCTTCTGTTCAGAAAGCTATAGATCATATGAGAAAAATAATAGTAGGGAATGAACGCGCGCAGTCTTTTCCCATGCTTTTTGACACTGGTATCATACTGGATCAAAAAACGCGACATATTTGAATAGATCGTCCAAAGCCCGACGATGTTGTAGAACGGGATCAAGATTCGGCAAAGCGCCCCGCCAGGTGTGACCGGATAATCCGGGCTGATCTCCTTGTATTCTTTATGCACGCGATAAATCCAGCCTAAAAATAAAATCGTCGCAATAATTGCCGCAATACTGGTAAAAATCCCAACTGCAATATCGAGATCTATCACGAATTCCATGTAAAACGGCTCATTCCACGCTTCGACCAGGCTAAATAGCAGGCTGACCCCTGAACTCGCCAAACCAACTATCAAAAAGACAAATAAATATTTGCCCCATGCATCGACTTTTTCTTGCATCTCACTGACTCTCCTTTTTTCTCCCTTACGGCAAACTCGCTAAATAAACCAAGGCTTCATCCAAGGTTTCCACGGGGACAATCTTCATCTTCGGATTGACCGTAAGCTGATATTGCTCTGCTTCTTCCTGATTGCTCAAGCCATCGTAGAAAAAGGAGTACACTTCCTTGTCTTTGGGAACCAGAAAGTGGGTGACGCCCTGCTCTTCTGCCGTCAGCAGCTTTTCCTGGATTCCGTCAATAGAGCCAACCGTTCCATCGAATTCCATCGTCCCGGTCCCTGCAATCATGTACTTCCCACCTCTGGAGAAATCCTCGCCCGTCTCTTCCTCCACTAGCCCGATCGCGACCATCAGACCAAAGGAATCACCGTGATACTCGGCAGCCTGATCCATGATGCTCGCATATTTCTCGTCCTGTGAGTCCTCCTGGTTCACAGAATATCCTGAAACCTCAATAGCGTTGGAGACAACCATTTCTTTATAATCGTCGCCAATCTCTTCTGCCTCATCGTCCAATTCGACCTCTTCTTCACTCATGGGGCGAAACCTCACATCTCGCTCCTCAGCCCAATAATCCATTTGCACCAGGATTTTTTCGAGATTGTTGGCCGTAACCCCACCTTCGATATAAGTAAAGTACACGTTGCCATCAATGCCCAGCTTTTGAATCGACACGATCTCTCCCGTCGCGTAAAAGCTTTCGTAGCGCGGATAGGCCAACAGGAGGGTAAGCACTGTAGGAATGGCCAGCAATCCCGCCAAGACCCATTTTTCTTTCTTGTTAAATTTCACGTTGATCACCTGTCAGTAGGTTTCTTTTCCAAATTATACAATTTTTCATTATACATGAATACAGGATTTCCTTTCCGGTTATTCCCATGTACAAAAAGAAACCCGAGACAGCGGCCTCGGGCAGTGGTGAGAAAATAGCCTAATCACATAAAACGTCGCAGTGAAAATGGAGTGATATCCATCTCTGTCTTCCCTTTCAAGCTCATCTGCATGGCGATTTCGCCAATCGCGCTGGCAAACTTGAAGCCGTGAGCCGAGCAGGCTGAGATGAGCAGGACATGCTCGTGGTCGGGATGACGATCGATAATAAAATCGTGGTCGGGCGTCCAGGTGACAAGACATACCTGTCCGCGCTTGTTCTGGCGGGACACACCCGGGAAAAAGCGTTCGACCATGAGGGCCAAATCCCCCTCATCATCGGGCTGGGAACCAAATTCCCTGTTTACCTCGTCAGGGTCAACGATTCTTCCTGCATCATGGCTGCCTATTTTCAACCCGGAGCCCTGGATACTGGGGAAGCCATAAAAGCGCTCTCCCGGCAAATCCATGAAGTACGAAGGAAAAGATCCAAGTCCGTACAAGGCTTCGTCGGCTTCGTACCACACTGCTGTTTTTCGGAAGGGCTGCAGGGGAATATCAAGATCGCGCAGCAGTAAGCCCGTCCACGCTCCGGCGGTCACAATCAGCCTGTCCGCCTGAAAATCTCCCTTTTCTGTATGCACGGTCACGCCGTCTGCATGATAGGTGATCCGATTCGCTCTTGTGTTCATGCAGAGCTCGGCTCCATGCTGCTGTGCGACCCGGCGATAGGCAGAGATGCACGCCTCACTGTAGAGCAGTCCGGAATTCGGTTCAAAGGCGCCAATCAAGTCGTCTTCAATCCGAATCCCCGGCCAACGCTTCCTCACTTCTGCCGCTTCCAGGATCTCCAACGGCAAGGAAAACTCCTTGGAGCTGGCGATTTCCTCTATGAGAAAAGGAGAATCCGATTTCCCAAGTCCCAGTACGCCAGTGTTCTCGAAGAGACGCTCTCCCGTCTCTTCCTCCAGTTGATGCCATAGCTTCTGAGCGTGAAGCACCAGCGGTACGTATTTTTTCCCTTCCCCGTAGGCATGCCGTATCATGCGCGTATCACCGTGATGGCTGCCCTGATGATGTGGCGGATCAAATGCGTCCAGCAACAGCACACTGGCCCCTTGCTTGGCGATAAAGGCCCCTGCAGCCATTCCCATCGAGCCTACCCCTAAGACGATGACGTCAACTCTCTTCTTCATTCCAGTACCCCCTCCAGGCTTTATCTCTAAAAAACAAGGCCCCCTCCTAATAGGAAGAGACCTGTGTAGAAGGGTGAATAGACAGACTGCCGATTACCAGGCAGCTACCATCGAATCACCGTATTTTTCTTCAACGAACTTCTTCACTTCATCAGACTGGTAAGCTTTCACCAGCTTTTGGAACACTGGCTTGTCTTGTTCTCCCTCACGAACGGCAATAATGTTCACCCAAGGAGAATCTTTTGGTTCCATGTAGATGGCGTCTTTGGTTGGAACCAATCCAGCTTCGATCGCGAAGTTGGTGTTGATCACGGCAGCGCTCATATTACCCAATGTTTTAGGAATGAAAGCGGCATCCAGTTCTTTGAAAGTCAGGTTTTTGGATTTTCTGCGATGTCGAGGACAGTCGCTTTTACACCTTTGCCTTCTTTCAATTTGATCAGACCAGCGCTTTCAAACAGAATCAGAGCGCGTGCACCATTGGTCGGGTCGTTCGGCAGACCTACGATGTCTCCTTCTTTCAGCTCGGAGATATCTTTGATTTTCTCGGAATAGATACCGATCGGGAAGTTGATCGTATCAGCCAGCTTCACAACTTTCGTGCCGTGGTTTGCATTGAACTCTTCCATGTACGGTACGTGTTGGAAAGCGTTGGCATCGAGATCACCTTTGTCCAAAGCTTTATTTGGCAGCACGTAGTCGTTGAACGGTACGAGCTCCAGAGTCAGGCCGTCTTTTGCTGCTACGTCTTTTGCTACTTTCCAGATCTCTTCTTCCGATCCGGACATTACGCCGATTTTCAGTGTTTCATTTTGCTGTTCGGCAGCTGGTGTGCCACCTTCAGACCCAGTGCCGGTTTGTGGAGCTGCTTGCTGACCGCCGCCGCAACCAGTCACAACCAAAGCCAGAGCGAGTCCCATAAATAGAGATAGATATGACTTCTTCATAATGTCCCCCAAATTTTGTTAATATTTCCGATTGGATAACTACGAATTAAATTATCCACATCTTCTCTAGTTTCGTCAATCCCTTTTCTATTTATTAATAAACTTATCGTATGGTCATTCATGGATGTGATTGTACTATAACGCTTCTGCCATCAGGAGGATAAGATACAGGAGAATTCTTTGCGCGTAACCTGTTCGGGCTGTCGATCCAGATACAGGACAATTTCCCCGCCTTCTTCTTTAACCTCGTACATTTTGATAGACACATCCGGCGAGAACATCGCTTTCCCTGTTTTCAGGTTGAATTCCCAACCGTGCAGCGGGCAGCGAATGATTTCATTGTGATTGCCGTAGATGTACTGATGCGGGTCAGAGGGTAGCATCGTTCCCACTACCGAGCCGTACAGCATCGGAACACCCTGATGGGGACAGCTGTTGCGAAAGGCGTAGCAGACTCCCTCTGCACGAATCAAGCCGATTTCTACTCCGTTGACTTCGATCAGCTGCCGCGAGCCTTCCTGCATTTCCTCGGCAGGACAGACGACCAAACGATGCTTTTCTTTTGTACTCACTTCCCGTCTCCCCTTCCTATTAAAACCGGAATGACTCCAGCGGATTTTGATAAAAGATCTTATCCTTCAGCTCTTGCGGGAAGTGCAAGAACGCCCGATCCAGCTCGTCTCCGTCCCAGTGCGGATAATCACTGCAGAACAGCAGCATGTGCTCGGCGTCGATCATCTGAATGATTTCGATCAGGTCCTTTGGTCTGGCAGGCTCCTCGATGGGTTGGGTACCGAAGCGGATATTGCGACGAATGTACTCGCTTGGCAGCATTTTCAGCCAAGGCACCTCATGACGCAACGCCTTCCAGTTCTTGTCCATCCGCCACATCGTCGGTGCGATCCAGGAAAAACCGTATTCGATGAAATTGACCTTCAGGTTCGGAAATTGTTCAAAGACACCGTCTGCGACGAGACTGATGACATTGCGCTGACCGATCAGCCCCAACGAGGTATGCCACTCCATATACGTAGAAGCCGGTCCGACCCCAGCAGTCGCTGCGTACTCCCCTGTACCTTCAGAATCCGGGTGCAGCACGATTGGAAGATTGTACGCTTCAGCAATCTCATAGATCGGCCAGTAGTGACGTTTTCCCAGCGGAATATTCACACAGTGCATGTTGATCCCGACGATTTCAGGACGCTTGCCGATGCGCTCGATCTCTTTTACCGCCATTGCCGGATCAAGCGGGGTGATCTCCATCGTCATCCGGTAGCGCGGATCGCTTTTGATCCATTTGTCATACAGCCAGTCATTGGCAGCGGACGTGTATTTCGCTGCTACCTCAACATTGTGGAAAGCAGCCATCGTCCCGTGACCAATATTCAAGATACCGTAGGTGGCATTGCAGCGATCCAACAGATCTTGCGCCAGAAAAGCAGGATCACTGCCGGGAATATCGCCATTTGGCGGAAAAGCATCCGCACGCAAAGGCACTGGCAACGGATTGGCATACGGCGAGGAAGGAAACTTGAAGGAACCGCTGTTTTGCTTCGCCAGAGCACCCTTGGCGAATTTGCCGATATTCATATACTGCTGGATCGATTCGTCCAGATAAGGAACCAACTCGTTGAAATCGCTTAATACCGGATGGATGTCACAATCGATCAAACCACCCGTTCTTTTGGACTGCGCTACCATGCCAACACACCTCTTTTGAATGGAGTATTTTGAATACGGTCATATTATGAACGCGTTCATAATTTAAGTTGAGCCTATTATCTCTCTCCTGAAAAAGAGGGTCAAGAAGAAAAAAACGGACTATAGCGTCCGCATGATGGTTCGGATGTATTTCATGGTTTTCTCGGCAGCTTCCTGCGGGTCGGCATCCCGACGCTTGTTCAGCACTGTCGTCATCATCCCTTCCCAGATCAGGACAGCCATCTCGTTGACTTCCTCAATTTTCTCATCTGACAGCTGCTGCTCCTGCTTGGCCAATTCCAGCAATGCCCTGCTGCGCGAGGTGAGATCCGGATCGTACAGCATCGGCCTGATCTCTTCTGTAAAGCCGATCAGATCGCTGGAGTAGATGGAAAAGTAATGCTCCAGCATGTCCTGGGGTTTTTGCCCCAGATCGGCAATGAACAAGGCGTGATAGATTTGCGGTTTGGCAAAAGAATGTTTGCAAAAGCACTCCCAGCTCAGCACGTACTTGTCCACGTACGTCTCTCCCCGCTCCAGATACAGCGGAAGCTCTTGCAAGTATTCCTTCACAAATCGCATGGAGGCAAAGTAGAGAAGATGGGACAGCTCTTCAAAATAATTGTAGATCGTCGAACTGGTGTATCCTGCACGTTCCCCGATTTTTCGGGCGCTGACATGCTCGATGCCCTCCTCCTCGATGATCTCCACTGTCGCATCCACGAAATATTGCAGCATCCGCTTGATCTGCTTTTCTCTTCTCGCCATAAGCGGCCACCTTTCTTGATATCTGCTCATGGTCAAGCAGAACTCTTCATCTCCCTGATTATACCGTATCCGGCAAGATAAATGGCAAAATCACCCTGATTGCAGGTTTTTGAGCATTCCGTAGAGAAAAATATTTATCTGATTGGATATTTCCATATGTTGGGAGGTGCACGTGTGAAGGAATGGCTCTATTCGATTGTTTTTGCCCTGCTGTTAGGTATTGGAGCCTATGGTGGTTATCTATTAGGCGCCAGCAACGCAGCGGTAACGATGGACAAAGAGCTGGCTATACGACAGCATACGGAAATGACCATGCTGGGCCAGATCGAACAGCTTCAAAAGCAGATCGAGAACTTACATGAAGCTGAATCCACGAGGAATCTAGGAGATAACCAAGTAATGCAAGATTATGACTATCTGGTGAAGATGTTCAACTCAACGGATGATAAAGGAGCTGGCCATGATTTTGAACAACCTCGATCACATATGGAGAGTTACGGGTTCCAACTGGATGACACCAACTGGCTACGCTTCAGCTGACGAACGCTACCGCATGTTGCAAATAGAGGAGGCTCCTGTCCAAGTTCGTGAATGGGCAACCCAATGGATGGCCTCTTCGGATTGGGAAAAACACTACTTGCTGCTCGGCGAAAAAACGTACGTATTGATCAAAACCTCAGAAAGCAACACAGACTCTGTGGAATTGCAGGATCTAGGTTTTTGGGCAGGGGAACTGTCCGTATCATTCCAGACGTTTGATTATAGCAAAACAGCAGATCTTTCGCTGATTAGCGATTATCTGCTGCTTGAAGTAGACTATGCTGCCGAGCATGGGGTCAGCTTTAGGGAATCCTACTCCTACCGCGAGTAGCTGGAGAGCCTTCTCAAAAGCGCTACATCCTACCTGGCAAAATGCAAGCCCGCAAACACCCGACTATGATGCCTCTGGATAAAGCCGATCGACAGACGATTGAATTCATCTGGTTGATCAACGTTGACCACATGACCAGATTTGGCAATCATGCTAAGTTTGGAATTTTTCTGTTTTTTTACGTGTGACTGAACGGATGGCAGGAACATGTAATCCTCTTCACCCATGATATACAAAGTAGGAATCTCGGTTTCCTTTGCCAACAGGTTAGATAGAAAACCATTCACACCCTTGGTCAGCTTGAACCATCGCTTGAATTCCTTTTGACAGAGCTTTTTGGCCTCTCGTACAAACAAGGAGCGTGATTCCCGATGTCTTTGGCTCGGCATGATCACCCAGGCAAACAAACGGTACAGCCACATGTAAGGGACGATGTGCTTTACCAAATTGCCCAGCGAAATCAACACCTGGGAACGAAAATTCAGACGAATGACGGCACCACCCATGACCATCGAGCGGATTTTGGACGGCTCCTTCTCGGCAATCGACTGAACAATGATCGTCCCCAGCGAGATCCCGACAAAATGGGTGGAGGAAATGTTCAGATGGTTCAACACATCGATGATATCTTTGCTTACATCTGCAAAAGTATAATCGGCAAACCATTTTCGCTTCACATTCTTGGATTTTCCATGCCCGCGCAAATCAATTAACAAGATGTTGAACTTCTCCTTGAAAGCTCGAAGCTGTTTATACCAAATGGATGAACTTCCGCCGGCACCGTGTACAAAGGTCACCCATTCACAATTTTCTCCACGTATGTACGTCTTGTAGTAAATCAAAAGCACAACCTCCCGGACCTATTATATAAGAGGTTGTGCATATAAGAAAAGGTTTACCATTCTCTGGAACACGACGGCATTACGCCTTCCGTTTTCTTCTCACCTGATAGTAGGTAACAGCCAGTGCCAATGCCAGCACGACCCCTTTGATAATATCGTAGGCGTAATAGGGAAGATTGAGCATGGTCATGCCGTTCAACAGCACCCCGATCAGGATCGCACCCACGAACGTACCGAATACGTTGGGCTTGCCTACCCCAAAGACCGAGAAGCCGACAAAGGCTGCTGCTACCGCATCCATCAGCATGGAGCTGCCACTGCTCACCTGTCCTGTTCCGATACGGGCCGCCAACAGCATGCCCCCTAGTCCAGCAAACAGAGCGGAAAGCACGTAGGCGAGCGTGCGATAACGATTGACAGGTATCCCGGACAAGCGGGCTGCCTCCAGATTGCCACCTGTCATGTACAGCATGCGTCCCTGCTTGGTATAGGTCAGGTATACGTGCGTGATCGCGACCAACAAAAAGGTCAGAATCACCGGAACAGGCACAGAAAACCATTCCCCCTGGCCCAGCCAGAGAAACCATTCCTGGAATTTGCCCGGAGCCGTGGTCCCGTCTTGCATCGGCATGTTTGCATAAATCGAGTAGCCCTTGGAGTAGGTCATGTGCACGCCATTGACGATATAGAGCATCGCCAGTGTAGCCAGCAGGTCCGGAATGCGGATTTTTACGACGAGAAAAGCGTTGACCAGCCCGACCAAGAGACTGAGTACGATCGGCACCACCAGGGTAAGAAACGGTCCCTGCTCATACCAGACCATCATGGACGCTGCGGTCACCGTCGTCAGGGAAACAGTGGCGCCCACCGAGAGGTCAAATCCTCCGACGATCAGTGAAAACGTAACCCCGATCGCAACGAACGTCACAATCGAGATCGAACGCAATATATCCTTCAGATTGTCGTATGTGAAAAAGTACGGATTGGTCAGACTGAAATACAGTACAACCAGGGCGATTACCGCCACCGTACCGTATTTATAGACCCAATCAAACAAACTCGTTTTTTGTCCTTCCATCTTACTCACCTCCACTTGCGTAATACATGATCAGTTCCTGAGTTGCTTGCTCGCGATCCAATTCCTTGACGATTCTGCCCTCGCACATGACCAGAATCCGGTCCGCGATTCCCAGTACTTCTGCAAACTCGCAGGAAAAGTAGAGCACACCCTTTTTATTTGCTGCCAGATTGCCGATCAAGCGGTAGATGTCGCTCTTCGCTCCGATGTCTACGCCCTTGGTCGGCTCATCGAACATAAATATAGAAGAATCGGTATCCAGCCATTTGCCGATCGCTACTTTTTGCTGATTGCCGCCGCTGAGCAGACCCACGAGCAAGCTGCTGTCCGCTGTTTTGACTCCGACTCGCTCGATCAGCTCATTGGCCTGCAGGGCTTCCAGACTATGGCGTACAAAGCCGAATACAGACGACAGAGTCGCTACCGACAAATTTCGCTTGACCGACTCCTCTACGAAGATCCCTTCCTTGCGTCTTTCTTCCGGCACGAGGACGATACCGGCATCTACCGCATCCTTGGGTGTTCGCAGGCGAAGCCGCTTCCCTTTCAGCACAATGTCACCTGAATCGCATGGATCAGCTCCAAAGAGGAGGCGCGCCAGCTCAGTCTTTCCTGCGCCGACCAGACCTACGACACCGACGATCTCTCCTTCACGCACCGTCAAGTCAGCACCGCGAACCTTGCCGCCTTTTACCCCGGCAACCTCCAGAAGGGGCTCCCCCATCTCCACATCGACCTTCGGGAACTCCTCGGCAAAGCTTTTCCCCAGCATATGGCTTATCACTTCGTCCATGTCGGTTGCAGCGGTTTCCGTCGTATGCACCCGCTGACCGTCGCGCATGATCGTGATTCGGTCGCATATTTGAAAAATCTCCGGCAGGCGATGCGAAATGTAGATAATCCCGACTCCTGCCTGTTTCAGCTGCGCAATGATCTGAAACAGCCGCTCGCACTCCCGGTTGCTCAGTGGGGCCGTCGGTTCGTCGAATATGACGAACTTCGCCTTTTGCACAGTGGCTCGCGCGATCAGGATCAGCTGTTTCTCAGACAGCGTACATGCTTCTACCTGTTTTTTGACCGAGATCGAAAAGCCAAACTCGCGCAAAATGTCTTCCGCCTGTGAGTAGATTCGCGGCCACCGAATCAAATCCGTGCCTTTGGCTTGCACGAGCTGGTCCAGCAAAATGTTCTCTGCCACGCTCAAATAAGGGATCAGAGCGGTATCCACCTCCTGGTAGACACACTGTACACCCTGCGCTTTGGCATCCTGAGGCGAATGAATCTGCAGCTGCTCCCCATCGATCGAGATCGAGCCTTCGTCAGTCTGATACGCCCCCGTCAATATCTTCATCAACGTGCTTTTTCCAGCGCCATTCGCTCCCAGAAGAGCATGAACCTCCCCTGCCTTCACTTCAAAATCGACTCCTCGCAAAGCAGGCACACCGGAAAAAGCCTTGACGATTCCTTTCATTTGTAGAATCGACATCCCATTCACCCCCTAAATGGAAGATTCCCGTTGATGGATCAACGGGAATAACCAACCAGCACGATCCGCATTACTTGCCCCACTCAGTGATATATTGGGACAACTCTGCCATCGTTACTTTTTTATCCTTTGGCAAGTCATCCTGCTTGACCAGCAATGGATTCAGCTTCACACTGTCGGGAACCTCTTCCCCTTTGATTTTCTTGAAGACCGTTTCCGCGTGAATACGGCCAATGTTGGATGGATCGACGGCTGCTG
This sequence comes from Brevibacillus sp. AY1, assembly GCF_029870785.1. Taxonomy (NCBI): domain Bacteria; kingdom Bacillati; phylum Bacillota; class Bacilli; order Caryophanales; family Paenibacillaceae; genus Brevibacillus; species Brevibacillus sp. AY1. The sequence goes on along the minus strand of NZ_JAFLPN010000002.1, from coordinate 32,450 downwards.
TAGCTGCCCAAGGTGAGTTGTCTGCTTGCATCAGCTGCAGGTCCTCGTCACTCAGGTCAATTCCGTAAACCTTGATCTCCGTACGTCCTGCTTGCTGGATCGCGCGAGTCGCTCCTTTGGCGAATTCATCCCACGCTGCCCAGACAGCAGTGATGTCTCCCTTGTTCGGATATTGACGCAGGATCGCTTCCATCTGTGTCTGTGTATCTACTGCGGTATTGTTCGTCGCACTGCCGAATGCCGCGATTTCTTTGATATCTGGATATTTCTTCAGGAATTCCTCGTATTTCACCTGACGTTTTTCCATCGGTGCGAAGCCGGCCACCCAGATCTTCACGATGTTTCCTTTACCGTTGTGGTCACTCGCCAGTTGTTCCAGGCTCAGTTCAGCCAGCTTCTGGTCATCCTGCTCGACGACAGGCACTCCCGGAATGCTGATATCGGTGTCAAACAAGACGACTGGAATCTTTTTGTCGACTGCTTTTTGGGTTCCTTGCTGGAGCGCTTCCGCCGTTCCGTGGTCGATCAGAATGCCATCGAAGTTCTGGTTGACTGCCGCATCCAGATTGGACGCCATTTTCGCCAGATCCGTATTGGCGTTAAAGACAGTCAGCTCGCCGCCATGTTTCTCTACCTCTGCTTTTACGCCGCTGATGTATTGTGCCGAGAAGGTTCCGACATCCTGGCGCATCACCAAAGCGATCCGCTTTTTGTCTCCAGCTGCCGCATCTCCACCCTGGGATGTGCTACCAGCACCGCCTCCGCAAGCGGTCAATAACAAGGACAAACTCAATGCCAAAAAACTAATCCGACTAACATGCTTTTTCATATTGTTTTACCCCCTTTTGTCTGTTTACCTTGATCCAAAGAAGAGGCCTGAGCAATCAAAAAGCCCCTTTCTTTATATAAAGAAAGAGGCTTCAATCACAGATCTACGCCTCTTATCTTTCAGGTATGCGATCTACCTGTAGGAATTAGCACCTTGGTACGCCAATAACTCGTACTAGGTTGCCGGGCTTCATAGGGCCAGTCCCTCAGCCTTCTCTGGATAAGAGTAATTTACATATTCACAAGTGTAATTCAAGTTCTATAACAGAATAGTATTCAAGAATCACCTAGATGTCAACTTGGTTTTTTAAAAATTTGAGTTGTCTTTCAAACTGTACATTGCGTTTGTAAAAAAAGGAATTAATGTGAGTTTTGTCGAACTATGATGGCCAAATAGACTGAAAACCTCTGGTGGGGATGCGAATTGAGTCTTATCAAAGAAATTACTCTTCAGCTCTTTTTTGCTCTGATCCCTTTTGTTATGTACAACATTTATTACAGAGACAAGATGAGGAGCTACAGCTCGCTATTCATTCTGATTACCAGCTCGATCTCTTTGCTGCTGGCGATGACCTTTGCCTCCAGCGCCGTAGAGGGTTTAATTTTTGATATTCGTTACGTCATCATGTTTTTTGGACTTGTTTACGGAGGAATTCAGACAGGTCTGATTCTCCTTGTCGAATTCGTCATATACCGTCTTTATCTGGGCGGCGATGGAAAATGGGTCGCCTTGTTGATCTTAGTCGTTTCGTTTTCCCTCTCTCTGGTCTTTGCCAAAAAATATCGGACTTCTCAAAACAAAACTTCCATCATTCTAGTAGCCGGCATCGTCTTTTCAGCCCTTCCCATGCTGATGACCTACCTGTTCCTGCATTCCTTTTTTGTGCAAAACATCCCGTACCACGCGATTACCATTCCGCTGAAGAATTGTATCGGCATCTGGCTGCTCATGACCTTGTTCAGCAAGGCTGTAGAAGATAAAGAAATGTTCATCCGTCATGCCCAAAACGAGAAAATTACCACGATGAGTCATGTGGCTGCCTCTCTGGTCCATGAAGTGCGCAACCCGCTTACAGCCGTGAAAGGATTTTTGAAGCTGATCAAGGAGGCTCCCGATGACCTGCCCAAGGTGGAGCAGTATATCACGATCTGTCTGGACGAGGTAAAACGCACCGAGGCTATCCTGTCCGACTACCTCTCGATTTCCAAACCACTGTCAGAGAGGCATGAACGGATCGATCTGTCCGCCCAAATCACTACCATCCATGACGTCATGTTCCCTTTTGCCACCATGAATAATGTGGAGCTGGAGGTTCAAGCTCCCCAGACACCCGTTCTGATCATGGCCAATCCCGATGAAATCAAACAGGTTCTGGTCAACTTTATCAAAAATGCTGTCGAAGCCTGCTCTCATTCCGCACAAGGGAAAGTAACCTTGCTTCTCAAAACCGAAGAGAGTCAGGCCATCCTGGAGATCAAGGACAACGGAATCGGCATGAGTGAAAAAGAAATGAGTCGCCTCGGCTCCATCTATTTTTCCACCAAGTCGAGCGGCACAGGACTTGGACTCACATACTCGTACAATGCGATACACGTCATGGGCGGGAAGGTAGCTGTAAACAGCATACCAAGGATCGGTACGACCTTTACGATTTCATTTCCGATGAAATTCGAATCTCCTTAATCGATCCTCACACGCAAATTTAAGACCTACGAACCGCTCCCCGAATGGAAAAGTACCGGGATGAAACAGGTGGAAGCCGGTCATCAGGCACGCAACGACGCTAGAATTTTCAAACCAGTCTTTTATGGTACCCTGTTCCTCAACTTCCTGATCGCCCTATTGTGGATGCCTCATTGGGCCATTGAAGATATCAACTTTCTGGAAGATTCCCCATCTGCGATGATCGGGCTGCTGAATATCTTCCTGCTCTTCTTCTCCAGGACCTACTGGCGTAAAAACCAGGCCTGGTACCGCCCACTCCTGGACATTACACTGCTGATTGCAGTCCAATTGAGCGGCATGGCTGCATCTACTCTTTTGTATCCGCCGATTCCTGAGACCTATTTTGAGGCGGTCATCATCGATGGATTCGTTCTCGGATGTTTCCTTTTTGCCGTGTTTGTCGGCAGTCGCCTTGCTTTCAGATCTCCAGCGTCATAAATACCTGTTCCGCCATTTTCGTAAACGCCGCACGCTCCAAGGCTGATATGACGCGGTGATTGCTGACAGGCAGGTTGACCGTCAAGCGATGATAGCTGGCATTTTCCGCATCACGAGACGCATACACGCCTTCCAGCGCATACTGGATAATCTCGTCCGCATCCGTGCGCTCGGGGTGCGCCCCAGCATCGAACAGCAGCACAGTGGAAAGCTCCCCGTTGTCACCATAGATTCGACGATACAAGGCATAGCCAATCACCAGCTCCTGCTCATCACGAATCAGAAGTGCTTCCCTGTTTTCAATCGTATTCCACTGCACATCCCAGATTGGCTCATTCCAAAATGGCAGACGATAGACATCCTGCGGTATGCCATGCTCACCTCGGTATGGCAGATTTTCTTTCGTGGAGCGGGAATCCGGCCACTCTTGGCTCTCCAGAAAAATCGAATGCCCGACTACCTGAAAGCCCATACGTTCATACAGGGAGATGGCTTTGCTGTTTTCTTTGATCGCGACCAGAGCTGCCATATCTACCCCCTGCTCCCGATAGATCTGCAAGGTCTCCTCCATCAAGCGCTGCCCTACTCCTTGTCTTCGGTATTCAGGCGCTACCCCAGTTCCGCCGTTCCAGGCAATCCGTTTTCCCTTGCGATTCCAGATCCCGTTCAGAACAATCCCGATCGGCTCCTGGCCGTGAAAAGCGACCAAGGAATGTACCGGAGACAGCTCCTCCTTGCCGAGCTTGTGTGCAAGACTGTCTGCCGTTTTGGATTGGTCGAAAAAATAGCCTTCAAATCCTCGATTGTACCCCCGTACCGCTTCATCCAGTGTACATTGATTCAGTCTTTTCAACGTAATCATGCCTACTCCCCCTCTACATCTTTATTTTGTACATACAGTTTATAATATTTTTTAAATTGAGAAAATATATTTTATTGAGGTATAGAAAATACTCACAAAAGGAATAGAACGTGCCGATACTAATACAGGCATATCTGCACCAAGTCTCTCTCATCTGGAGGAAATCAAATTGAAAGCATCACGTACCGTTTCCTGTCTCTTGTTCATTGCGCTGTTCGTGTTCCTGACTGGCTTTTCACCTGCAGATCAAAAAATAAAAGCAACCTGGCTGTGGCAAACCACCATGATTGTCTCCGAGCCGGATCACATTCTCTCTTTTACTCAGGAGCAAGGCGTCAATCTGCTCTATCTAAAGATCGATATCACGCGAAAGCCTGCCTACTACCAGCCCTTTATCAAAAAGGCACATGCTGCAGGTGTAACCGTACATGCGTTGGGCGGCAATCCGAACTGGGGCCTGAAGGAAAACCGCTCCAAAATTCTGGATCTGGTCGATTGGGTGAACGCCTACAATCAACAAGTATCACCGGATGAAAAAGTCAAAGGCATCCATCTCGATATCGAACCGTACCTTTTGCCGGAATGGAAACAGGACCAGGCTTCTGTCATGCGCCAATGGATGGATAATGTTGAGGCGTATCTCGCACGGGCCAGTGCAGACCCCACTCTGGAAATCGGCTGCGACATCCCTTTCTGGCTGGACAAGAACCCGATCCCTGGTAATCCACAGCTGACGATCACAGAATGGCTCATTGCCAAACACGATGACGTAACAGTGATGGCGTATCGCGACAAGGCAGAAGGCTCCAACAGCATCTCTGCATTGGTACCGCAGGAGCTGGGCTGGGCAGATGAGTTAGGCAAAAAGGTATTGATCGCAGTGGAAACGAAGCAAAGCAACGAAGGCGATTTCATCACGTTTTACGAAGAGGGCGCCACGTATATGAACGAGGAGCTGGACAAGCTGCCCGGATTGCTGGCACAGCATCCTTCGTTCGCAGGCGTTGCAATCCACTCTTACGAATACTGGAAGACCTTGAAGAAGGAATAAAAAAAAGCGATCCCTTCGTCTCGAACAAAGACGTTGGGATCGCTTTTTTGTAAGTGATTTTTTACAGAGTCGTACCGATCAGCCCTTCATCGCTTTAACTGCCAAATAGCCGGAGGTTCCACCAAGACCTGCCCCCGGATGCGTGGAGGCACCGATGTGATACAGGTTTTTGATCGGTGTCTCATGCCGTTTGTAGCCTGTTCCTGGTCTCCAGAACAGGAATTGATCTACGGACGACGAGCCAGAATAAGGATCTCCGCCTACCAGATTGGGGTTGAAACGTTCCAATTCGACCGGGGATATCGCGACGCGCTTCAAAATCGATTCCTTGAAATGCGGGATATGCTGGCTGATTCGCTCCTCGATCCGATCCACATAAGCACGGACCACCTGATCGGTATAACCTCCCGCTGTATCGATCTGTCCTGCTGCATCCCCTGCCAGTTTGCGCGGCATCTCCTGCAATTGAATCCACAGCGTATGCTGTCCTTGCGGTGCACGGCTCGGATCATAGGAGGTGTGCTGACCCAGCACGATCGTTCCCTCTTTGGGCAGCAAGCCATTGGCGGCTTCCGTGACGGATTGGCTGACGCCATTCATTCCGCCAGTCAGGTGAATGATCGCAGCCCGCCTTAATTCTTCGTCTTTCCAGTCGAGCGGTCGATCCAATGCGTAGTGGATCTGCATATCAGCCCGCCCATACTGGTAATTTTGCGCGTCCTTGCGCACCTGTGCCGGCACCTGATCTGGTGTGAGCAGCTTGTCGTAGAGCTGCTGCGGCGTCACATTTGCCAGTACGAACTGAGCGTGATATTCGCTCTTGTCCAGAGTCCGAACCCCTTTGACCCGTCCGTTTTCTACCAGGATCTGTTCCACCTGTGCGTTGGTGAAAAACTCTCCGCCGTTGTCGGTGACGATTTTCATGATCGCCTTGACCAGCTCGCTTCCCCCGCCTTTTGGGATCGGCATACTCGCTGCTTCCAGTGTAAAGACGATCAGCTGAGCCATGATGCTGCCCGCTGCATCGTCCGGTCCGACTCCCGTATGAAGAATCCACGGCGCGATTAGCGCTTTGATCGCATCGTTTTGAAAATGCAGGTCCAGCCATTTTCGCGTAGGAGCAACCATGCTGCCCACGTGGCGGGTAAATTCCGTTACCCCTTTGTTGCGAAGGGATTTGAGCACAGACTGGATCGCGGCCCACGACATCGGCTCGTTGCCGAACAGCGTGAAGATCATTTCGGAATTGGCTTCAAAATATTTCATCGCTTCATGATAACGATCACCATCACCTGGCATGAGGCGGTTGAAATGCTCGATATTCTTCTGGCGATTGTTGTAGAGCACAGCGCTGCGCTGATCAGGCAGGATTACACCTGTTGGCACATCCGTATTCACGTACTCCAGCCCGTTTTTGTGAAGCTCGTCCTTTAGCTCTCCGTATGCAGGTCCGGTCACAAACAGAGGGTGCCACCCGGAGAACACATCATGCTTAAAGCCAGGCAGCGTGATCTCGTCGGTGCGAATGCAGCCGCCGATCCAGGAGCTTCTCTCCAGCACCGCTACCTTTTGACCTCTTTTCGCCAGCATCGCCGCTGCCGTCAGCGAGTTGATCCCGCTCCCAATTATCACTGAATCATATCGTTTCATCGATGAACCTCCCACGTATACGATTGCTGCCCAATCAAGCTTTCAATAATTGCTTTGCCAGCAGATAGCCGGAAGTTGCATTCAAGCCTCCACCCGGCCAGATCGATGCCCCGATGAGGAACAGCCCGTCCACCGGTGTTTTGTAGCGAGACCAGCCTGGCACGGGTCGAAACAAAAAGTTTTGATCCAGATGGTGGCTTCCCGATACACTGTCCCCGCCCACCAGATTTGGGTTGGCGACTTCCAGATCACGTGGGGAATAGACGGTGCGGCCGATGATCTGCTGAGTCACATTTGGCGCGTAGACCTCCAGCTTTTTCAGGACACGATCCGCATAGGCATCCTTCATCTGATCCCAGGTGCCGATCCCGATTTCATGCAAAGAATCACGCTGCGGCTTCGCCGGGAGAGCGCGCACCTGTACCCACAAGGTGTGTTTCCCTTCTGGCGCTCGCGATGGATCAAAGGCGCTTTGCTGCCCGACTACCAGCAGGGGACTGGCTGGCAGCTCTCCGTTCAAGGCGTCCGAATACGTACGTGCTACGTCTTCCACGTACGGCCCGATATGCACATAGGCAAACTTGGCATAATCCTCACCCGCATTCCAAGAGAGTGGGCCATCCAGCGCCAAATGAATCATCATCGTCCCGGGTCCATAGCGGAACTTTCGGTAACGCTCCACATATGCCGAAGGAAGGGTCTCTGGGTCGAGCAGCTTTGTGATCAGCTGTGTCGGTGTAATGTTTCCAATCACGGCTTTTCTGGCATGAATCTTGTTTCCGTTCGCCAATTGTACGCCGACTGCCCGATTGTTTTGGACCAGCACTTTTTCTACCGGATGCTGGGTCAGCACTTGCCCTCCCCGCTTTTCCAAGGTCTTGACCATGCTTTGAATGAGGTTGCTGATGCCCCCCTTGGCAATCGCCATGCCATTCCGATGATCCAAAGGCGGTTCTACAAACGGAAATTGCGCACCGCCAGACACATCTGGCCCGAAGTCCAGGTGGAAAGCCCAAGGAATAAACAGCGATTGTACCTTTTCATTCTCAAACCAATACTCCGCAAATTGTCGCGGACTTTTCAGGATCATGCTGCCTAGCTCAACAGTCTTGGCATATCCGAGGGCCCTCCACATCCGGTAGAGCTGACGCGCAGCGGGCCAGGATGGCAGAGGCATTTGCAGCAGAGGCAGGAAATGTGGAGCTGTTTCATCAAAAAATTTCAACAGAGCCTTCCAGGAATCGGCGTCGTGGTTAGAATGACGCTGAAACTGCGCGATCGTTTTTTGTGCATCTGTGTACACGCCGATTCCATCCCCATCGGGAAACACACTGGCAAACGGCTGGTCACTCACAGCAATATCAAAACCGTTCCGATGAAATTCTGTCTTCATCTCCTGGTAGATCTGCGAACCGAGAAACAGGCCGATATTCGTCGCGTACAAATCGTGCGTGAAGCCTGGTATTGTCACTTCCCCGCTTTTCGACGCTCCACCCGCTTGATCCGCCTGTTCCAACACGAGTACCTTGTGGCCAGCCTGTGCCAGCTTCAACGCACAAGCCAGCCCGTTATGACCTGAACCAACGACGATATAATCTGCGTCGTTCATAGCATCACCTCATCGACATTTGAGCACTGCGCATATCTAAAAAGGTACGGGACCATAGAAGTTGAATCCGATTTAAAGCTTAGAAATAAAGGTATGATGACCAAAAATCCATTGGCTCAGATATACAACCTGCTTAACTTCTCGCGTTCTTTAATCACGATCATGCGATTTTGAATATCGATCAGATCGTTCTCTTTCCACTTTTTCAAGATCTTGTACACCGTAATGCGCGTCAATCCCGTACAGTTCGCAATGTCCTGCTGCGTCATCGAAATCCTGTCGGAGCGGTACGTCCTGCAAAACTTGGAGAGTGAATACGCGATATACTGCTCGGCTGTAAACGTTTTCAAAAGTATATCTTCGCTTAATATTCTCATTTTTTGGACAATTGAATCGATAAAAAAGGAAAGGAAATCAGGACAGGCCTGCACCATCTCCCTGAACACTTCTCTCGAGAAATAATAGAGGACCGTGTTCTCGACAGCTACGGCCGTGGAGAAGTAAGCCAGCTGATCGATTGCCTGCTCCCCAAACAGCTTGCCTTCTCCGTGAATATCGAGTATTTTCCGGCTTCCTTCCGGCTTCACCGTCATGATTTTGACGAGTCCAGAGTGTAAGTAGTAAAAACCGTTTCCTACCTCACCTTGTGAATAAATAATCGCCTTCTGTTTCTTGAACTGTCTTTCTCCATATTTGAGGTAGGGCTGCCAGGATACACTCTGTTCCTGATGCTTGTGGTTCAGAATCATTGACATGAAGATGCCCCCCTAATTTTGAAAGAATGAAGGTATGCCATTATTTCTTGCACATGCTCGTAAACGCGTCCAGCTTCTCCACCAGACCCCCGTGACCGAACTTGAAGCTCGATTTTTTGTTCAGGTTGGCCTGACTGGTACCGATCGATTGCAAAAATGAGAGGATCATTTGGCGTCGGACAACAATATCCTTGTTTCCTTTTTGATAGAAGTAAGAATCAATGGTGTTGTAGATCCCCCGATTCACTCCGTACACGGTTTCGCATACCTTGCAGAACGAAAAGTCAGGCAAATGGATTTTTTCCTCGACTGCATTCCGCATTTCAAATCCCCCATTCCTTCCTTTCTTTCGTAGTCGCTGAGCTCAGCTCTGCTCAATACGCTTTCTCGTCTCGTCCACATCCTGTTCCACGGAGAGGTTCGCTGTTGGAAAACCAATCTTTCGTCCGATTTGTTGACCATAGATAACGATTCCGGTAAAGGATACCACGATTTCGTGTGCGGGGATGTTAACTGCTTCACGATTTTGCCATATTTTCATCATGCTTCCCCCAAAAATTTTGGTAAAGAACATGGACAAAAAGAGGGTAATCCCTGAATTCAGAAATTACCCATTGAGGTTTGTTGCACTGCACGGGAGCCTGCGCTTATTTGAAGTTCGGCATAACCTGCTTGCTGATCAGCTCTTGCTGCTTGATCACTTTCCAATGATCCATTCCGCCGTAGTTGGTCAAGAAATCGATCTCCGTCAAGCCTTCTACCTCACGCTTCACGCGCTCAATTTTTTCACAGATTTCTTCTGGCGTACCAATCCAAACCACATCGCCCTCGGTGATTTGCTCGTAAGTCATGTCTGCCAATTTCTCCAGAATGCCTTTGGCGTAGAAGTTGAATCCGGCGTTGAGCATGCGGTCGCGGTTTGGCAAAGCGACGGTTGGCGCACTGTTTCCAGCGAGGAAGTTTTTGAAGTGCTTCTCGGATTCCTTGCGAATTTGCGCCGCGTCATCGTCCATGTAGACCGCATGCAGCCAGACAACCTGCGGCTCATTGCCATGCTTGTAGCAAGCGTCACGATAAATATTGAGCTGTTCCTTGAGATTTTCCAATGGTAGCAATGGCGGTACAAAAATTCCCCAGCCTTTGATACCGGCTTGTTCGTAAGTATGATTGCTGGTTCCACCTGTATAGTAGGGCATTTTCTTTTGCAATGGGCTTGGTACGATATCGACGTCTTTCGCTGTATAGTATTTGCCTTCGAAATTGACGCGACCTTCACTCAGTCCCTGCTCCAGAATCGCCAATGCTTCTTCAAATCTCGGTTTGGCTTCTTCGATCGGTACGATGCCCTCGTCCGGGAATACCCAAGCGTGGCCGCGCCCTACTCCGACCTCAATCCGGCCATTCGTCAAAATGTCTGCGACTGCAATTTCTCCTGCCATGCGCAGCGGGTTTACTTGTGGCAAAATGTGCAAGGCTGTACGGAAGCGAATATGCTGTGTCTGATGCGCCACAGCCGTATAGATAGCCAGGGGATTGGCAGAGATCGAGAACCTGGAGAAATGGTGGTGATCGATCAGCGAGTATACATCAAAACCCACCTGATCCGCATGAATAATCTGCTTGATCACTTCATCGTACAATTGCTTTTCGGTTTTGCCGTTTGACAGCTGCATTTCGGAATAAAGTCCAAATTTCACTAGTCAACTCTCCTTCGCACATTTTATAGTGAATATTTCATATATTCTGTTTCTTTTTCTACTATATTCGACAATTCCCCGAAATGTATATGTGTAGTCCCGTAACTTCGGGATTCCCCTGGCACGAAAAAAAGTAGCCTCCCTCCGAAGATTCTCTTTTCGCACGAAACAAAAAACCAGTCCCTCGTACAAGACATGCTTGTTTGAATGGACCGGTTTCACGGAGTCTGCTATTTCCTTTCACTCCATTACTGGATCGGGTTCTCTACGATTTCGTTGAGGCGTTCTTTGATACCTCCCGAACAAACTCCCCCGTGATAGGTAATCACATGATCGATGTCATAGTCTAGCAATTTGCCTACCGACAGCAGGGCAGTCTCTTTGTCCGGAGTAAATTTGGGATCAAAAGGCATGAGCACTCCATCTCGAGATGTGAGTGCATCGCCGGAGATCAAGGTCTTGCTGGGGCGATGATACAAAGAGATATGATCAGGAGAATGCCCCGGCGTATAGATGATCTCAATGCCTCCACAGTCAGGGAGAAGTTCTTTGTCCTGAAGCGTCTGATCGACTTTTACATAGGGTGCCAGCGCACCGCTTTTGATGAGCGGGGTTTCCCCTGCCAGGTACGGCACCGCGATTTCATGAGCCAGCACTTGGACTTTCCCGCCAAAAGCCGCAACCAGCTCAGGCAAGCTCCCGATGTGATCCCGATCCTGATGAGTAATGATGATTTTGGTTAAACGGTCAAACGAAATGCCTTCCTTCTCCACTGCCTCGCGGATTTGAACGGCAAAATACGAAAGCCATGGCGCAGCTAAAAGAGGCCATTTTACAAAAGGACCAGCCATTCTTTACCCGAATCCTTCATTCTACCAAATCAGGCTGCGCATTTATCGGAGCCATCAGTTTGGTTGAGCTCCTTGCTCAGATGGAGGAATTGGACTGCAATTCCAATCAAAGAGAGGCTCTCACCTATCTATCGGCAGTTCAGCGAGAGTTTTGGAGAGTCCATGAATATTTGCGGGGGCTTCAAACCTCATAATCCATAGGCAAGTGTGAAAGCCAGAATTCTGCTCGACGTAGAATTCTGGCTTTCGTGTATGGCATTCTGGGTAAAAAAACTAGGCAAACCAACTATCCGGGATGCTGCCGACCTTGCGTCTGAAGTACAGCAAGGGCTCTTTGTCTGTCTTTTCAATATGCACCACTTCGCCAATAAAGATCGTGTGATCCCCGGCTTCCACGACCTGGGCTGTCTTGCATTCCATCAGCCCTAGCGACTCCGGCAGAACAGGCAGCCTTCTCTTGGACCAGCTCCACTCTACATCGTCAAACTTGTTGGGCTCTCTGCTCGCAAAGCGCCAGCAAACCTCGTTCTGATCCTCTGCCAGAATGTGTACGGCGAACCTGCCTGCCTTCTTAAAAGCATGCAAGGATCCCGCCTTGGCGTCTACACAGAAGAGTACCAACAGAGGATCGATGGAGACGGATACAAAGGAGTTCGCCGTCAGACCAGCTGGATTCCCTTCTGCATCCCCTGTCGTAATAATGGTAACTCCCGTTGGATAGCTACCCATGATCGCCTTGAACGTATCGACGTTCTTGTTCACATGTGTTTGCATTCGTGTTCCTCCCCTTCTCCTATCCGTTGCTTCTTTTCTCTCTTTTGATTATGCGGGAACGGCGATTTGCTTTTCGTTCATCATTTCATGTTTAAGGAACGCAAATTTGGTCCATCCACCGCATACTTGGGCTTGAATACATACAAACGAAGGATCGGATAGACGACACCGGATACGACCAGTGATGTAAAGAACTCAATCGGCACGACGGTATTCAGGACGTAGTGTGCCAGGATTACCCCAATGATTGTAGACAGGACGCCTGACCAGTTGATTTCCTCTGCTCCGAATTTGGCTGTATCCTGCTGCCCCAGCTTTGGACGAACGATGAAATAGTCTGCGATCATAATACCGGCAAAGCATGTTGTAATCACACCCAGAATCGTGATCCAGGCGTTGACCAACGCAAGGATTTGCCCGTAAAGCATGATCAGACCAATGACGTTCCCCATCACGACGAAGACGAAGCGTCCGGGCTTCCAGTTCAAACTGGCGAAAAGGTTGGACAAGGCGAGCGAGCCGCTGTACGTATTGAGCACCTGTGCCTTGAATTGCGCCAATACCATTAATATAAATCCAATGATTCCACCGAAAATGATAAAGGCTGCTGCGATACTGTCAGGGCTTTGCAAGGCTGTCTGTGCCGCTGTCGCCGCATCCATGCCCTGCACCTTCATATAGTAGTCCGTAATCGTCGGCATCCCGGCAAACATCACCAGTCCGCCAATGGTCAGCATGCAAATATCCATTGCGATGTTCCCCAGGAATGCTGCGATCCCGATATCCCGCGACCTTTTCGCATAGCGCCCAAAGTCTGCATCGACCAGCGCCAAAGCTCCCGCAGACCCGATCAGTACGTTAATCCCGAAGATCAGCTTGTCCGTATCGCTCGTCACTCCCATCGAAGCGAGAACCTCAGGTGGGAATTGTGCTCCGAATGAGAGGACAGAGCTCCAGGACTGACCCGATACCGCGATAATGTCAAAGAGCATGTACAGCAGCACGGCGAAAAACGCGATCAAGGAATAGGATGATACCTTCGCTACCAATTTGAAACCGAATGTGGTAATAACAATCCATAATATCGTTAAGATTCCGTAAATCACGATCTTTGCTGTCAGCGTGTCCTCGATGGCAAAGAAAAATAGAAAGCCCTTGTACAACAACGCATTCTCAATGGCTAAAAAACCTAGAATCATAAAGCCATAAATCGCTGAAGCAATAATCGAGCCTTTGATTCCGAAGCCGTATATGCGCGACATGACCGTACTTGAAAGGCCTGATTTAAAGGCGATGTGCCCAACGGCCCAACCAAGCGCTCCTCCTACGACCGTCACGATCAGCCCTGCGATGATCCCGATTTTAATCCCTGCAACAAACGTGACCAGTGCCCCGAAAAACAGCTGAATGAGTGTGGTCGCAATCCCCGCTGTATTCCAGGAGAGACTCAGCCAGCCTTGACGCTCTGACTCCGGCACACTCTCCAGCGCATGGTCTTCAATGACAGACTGCATATCTTTTTCGCTCATACTCGTAACCACCCTTAAAGGAATAAAATAAATGAAGAACAAAATGATCCAACATTAAAAATATTCTGTATATAAATGGGTGTTAAGAGCAAAATGAATGGCTCATTTTGCTCCTCGAGATGTGATATACCTGTTCAGGTCAGAACGTATGCCTTACTTAGCCCTGGGAACCAAAGCAATCGGACGAATTGGACTTCCGCTGCCGTCGGTAATTTTCAGCGGTGTCGCAATGATGATGGCACCTCTTGGCGGCAGTTTGTCGACATTCGCCAAGGAGGCCATGCCGTAGCGATTAGCCTCATGCATGTAGTAATGGCTAGGGAAAGCAGGCTCCAATGTCGCAGCGATTCCTGCGTCTGTCCCTACCGTCTCCACCCCGACGCCCAGGATTTTTCTTTCCTTTGCCAAAAACTCGGAAGCTTCTGGCGCAAATCCAGGGGTATGCGGCATGCCGTCTGCTCCCACGTTGAAGAACTTTTCGTGATTGTCGTTGTATTCTGCCCAGCCCGTATGCAGGATCAGGTAGGCGTGCTCCGGAATCTTGCCGTGCACACTCTCGAATTCAAGAATGTCTGCGACCGTCAATAAAAAATCCGGGTTTTCCTGGCACTTCTGCTTCACATCAATCACACACGCTTCCCCGATCATGTTCTTCATCGGAAGCGTATCGACGCCGTCCTGGCCCTTCCCGCTGATCCAGTGACGCGGTGCATCGAAGTGCGTTCCTACGTGCTCACCTGTGGTGAAATCGTTCCAGTACCACGCTGGACCGTTCTCATCGTAGTTGGAAAGGCGATTGTAGCGGAAAGTTCCCGTATTGACGAACGGCTCCGGCAATTGCATGACAGGGGTATTTTCGTTCAATGGTTGAGCCAAATCGACGACTTCAATGCCTCCGCTGACAATGCCGGCAAGCAGATCACCCAGTAGATCTTTTGTGGAAGTACTCATTTTATTTGCCTCCCTTTAACCATTTTTCGAATTCCGTTGCATTCAGTTCCTTCATCTTTTGCTCAATTTCCAACTGCCGGTACCACGCTGCTTTTCTGCTTTTTCCGTAATACTCCTGATGAATGACGTTCCCCTTCGCATCCTTTACGTACAGGGTCGTCTTGCCCAAGCGTACTGCATCACCTGCACGGAACAGCTTTTCAAAGACCCAGACGAACGGCATCCTCCATGCATGGGCCGTTGCGTCGATTTCCACTTGATACGGCATATCCGCCTTTACGTGATTCTGCATAGGTCTTTGAGCCTTTTGTAATTTTGGTCCACCGAGTATTGCAGGCTGCGGATTTCTTCATCCGTCAAGTGAGCATACTTTTGCATGGAACGCGTATACTCCTCGATCGGTGTACGCTTCTTCACTTCATAGGTCATTCTGAACTTGCCTTCCACACACTCCCACAGCGGATACAGGTTGGTCTCTACTGCCAGCTTGCCTACCTCGATGGTTTTCTCCGTCGGGAATTTCCAGCCTGTCGGACAGCCCGAGTAGAGGTGGATGTAGGACATGCCGTTCTTTACCTGCATCGCTTTTTTCAATTTGTCGATGTAGTCAGGCAAGAACGAAGGGTTAGCAGTCGCCACGTAAGGGATGTTGTGTGCTGCCATAATCATCGGCATATCTTTTCCCTTTTGCGATTTCCCTTGGCTTTTTTCCCCTACAGGCGTGGTTTGGGTCCACGACCATTTCGGCGTCGTTCCGCTTCGCTGAACCCCTGTGTTCATGTAGGCTTCGTTGTCGTAGCAGATGTAGATGATGTTCTCTCCACGCTCGGCTGCTCCGGACAAGGACTGGAAGCCCGCATCCGCTGTACCGCCGTCACCGGCAAAGGCCACTACATTCACATCGCGGCCTTCCCGCTGATACTGCCGCTTGATCCCGGCCAGCATCGCTGCCGTATTGTCCAACAGCGGGAAAAAGACGGGAATTTTGGTTCCCGATCCGCCCTGGAAGCCGACAACACCTATACCGCCCATGCAGCCAGGAGGAATAGCCAGGATCGTATTCGGCCCCAGAATACGCAGGGTCGTGCGCAGTGCCAGCTCGGCATGGCACCCGAGACAAGCAGAGTTGCCCGGTGACAGCAGGTCCTCATGCCGGGTCACATCGTAATACGCTTCCTTGATTTTCTTTTCTTCCCGGAAAATAAAGCCGAATCTCTTTTTGGTAAAGAAGGAATCATCCTTTACCAGCGTTGCCTTGGCGCCTTTCGGACGCGTCGAATAGTTATTGTTGTTACTCTCCATCACACGATCCCCTCCTTTACCTCTTGATCTGCTTGGTCTTCTAAATCAAACAGCTGATCGACGTCCACTTCATCCAGACCGAACCAGGTCACGTCGCGATACTCGCCGCCATTGGCTACGTACTGGGTAATCACGATGGCTTGCTTGATTTGCTCCAGCGTGACATCGGAGCCGCCGAGCCCGCCGATAAAGTCGATCATCGGAGGCATGCGCTTGCCGCCAAACGCCGTACGCAATTCGAGGTAGCTGGTGCCGTAGCCTGCCGCAAAGGAAACGTTGCGATCGATCGTGCCAATCGCTTTTACCCCGGAGAGCAGCGCTTGCATCTCTTCTACCGGGAATGGACGCAGGACGCGAATGCGCACCATCCCTACCTTGATGCCCAGCTCCCGCATCTCGTCAATCGCCACGCGCGCAGTTCCCGCCGGACTTCCCATACAGACGATGGCGATGTCGGCATCCTCCATACGGTAAACATCCACCATGCCACCGTGATCTCGACCGAAAAGCTGGGACCACTCTTGACGGACTTCCTCGATGACTTCCTTGGCGTACTTCATCGCCGTTACCTGTTTATGCCGGAATTCCGTCAGCATCGGACCTGCCGTCAGCGGGTCGACAGACATCGGTTTGTCCGGATCCAGCTTCACATGAGTGATATCCGGCTTTGGCAGGAAGCTGTCCACCTTCTCCTGTTCGGGAATTTCTACCCGCTCCGCCATATGGGAAAGCGAGAAGCCGTCGTAACAGACGTTTACCGGAAGAAGAACGCCTTTGTTCTCCGCGATTTTATAGGCTTGCACGACCGTGTCCAAAACCTCCTGGTTGCTCTCACACCAGATCTGAATCCATCCCGCTTCGCGAACGGTGACGGCATCCTGCTGACCGCCCCAGACGGTTTGCGGTGAAATCACTTCACGGGTAACCAGCGCCATGACGATCGGCAAACGCATGGTACTGGTTCGGATGTACGGCTCATACATCAGGGCAAGACCTTGTGAGCTGGTTCCTGTAAAGGTGCGTGCTCCTGCGAATACCCCGCCCTGCAAGACGCTCAGTGCGGTATGTTCACTCTCTACTTCTACGAGGTCGGCATCGATTTCACCCTCGGCTACGAATGTGGCCAAATATTCGACCAACGGCGTCTGCGGTGTGATCGGATAGGCTGCCAGCAAGGAGACACGTGCCAGCTTGGCTCCCCATGCCGCAGCTTTGTTTCCATTCAATACGTCAATTTTGCCCACTATTCCTCACCTACCTCTTCATACATCGTAATGGCATTGGCTGGACAGACTTCTGCGCAAATCCCGCAGCCCTTGCACCAATCCAGATTCGTATCGTAATGGGTGTTCAACTCAAGCTTGCATCCGACGGGACAGTACATGTAGCAAGCAGAGCATCGCTTGCAAAGATCCGGATCTGTCACCGGACGCTGATACCGCCAAAGACCGGTATTGACCACATACAGCCCTTTCCCAACGGAGGCAACATCATCACCTGTCAGTCGATACAACTTGTCAGGTACTTTTGCGCTCATCTCTTATCCCTCCGCCTTCTGTAACTGGCCGCTGCGCGTGACAACCTGTACTTCATTGAATCCACGCGCAACTGCTACCAGGTTTTTTTCTACGATTTTCTTCGGAAAGTTAATCTCTATACATTCGGACAACGACTGTAAAGAAACCAGTTTGGTCGCCTGAGCAAAAGCGCCAAGCAAAATGGTGTTGGTAATCGGTGCCTTGAATACTTCCAGCGCTATGCGTACAGCATCAATCGTCGCAAGCGTTTCCACATTTTCTGGAACATCGTCCAGCGTCATTTTTTTACGGGAGTTAAGAATCGCAAATCCATTCGCTTTTACACCATTAAAAATCGGGAGCTGTACGATGAGAGCGGAGTCAAGCACAATGATGCCATCAGGCTCATACACCTGCGTTCGTTCCCGGATCGGTTTGCTATCCAGCTTCACAAACGCTTCAAGCGGTGCGCCGCGGCGTTCAAAGCCGTAAGCTGGGATGGATTGACCGTAATTGCCCTCATGCACCAGTGCATGGCACAGCAGCTCGGATGCCATCACAGCGCCCTGCCCGCCTCGACCGTGAAATCGAATTTGTTTCATCTCCTTCACCTCCTTCAAGTAGTTGTAACCTGTTTAACCATGATAGATTATTTAAAAAATTCAATATGCTAAGCATTTTACAGTTGTGTCAGGAAAGCTGATGATTCGACACTTCCTCAATTCGATATCTGACACAAGATCAGGAACAATTCTTTACAAGAGAACGGGTTCAATTTATGATTTGTATTAATATTAGGAATTAAGGGATATTTCGAATATTAACCATTTAACACTTATATAGATATTTTGGTTGAGGGGGATGGATATGACTCATCACAAGTATGCTTGGGAGCCTTATCTGTCAAAGGGAATCAAAAAAACGTTTCCACAGAAAACGACCTTGTTCCATCAAGGCGAGATCGGAAAAGGATTTTACTATCTGTTTGACGGCGAGGTAAAGATCAAATTGACCTCCAACAAGGGCGATGAGCGCATCATCGATATCGTTACACAGGGAGAGCTTTTTGGTGAAGCCGGCATAAAAAAGGAGCCGTACTTTTCAACGGCCCATGTGACGAAGCAATCCATCGTATACTATTTTTCCAATGAAGCATTCCAAAGCATCTGCAAGGAAAATCCGGCGGCTATCGATATTTTCTTGCAGTCCCTGATCCGCAAAGAGCGTCTGCTGGCTGAGATTGTGGCGCAGGAAAACCGCTCTTTTGAGCAAAAGCTGGCCTTTTTCCTGCTGAAAATGTATAACAAGAGCAAAGAAACGAGCATATCGATCAATCAGATTTCACTGTCGAATTACATTGGCACTTCTCGCATTACGGTCTATAAAATTCTTCAGCAATGGGAAAAGAAAGAGATCGTCACGGTATCCAACCGCTCCATTCATATCAATGACCTGAATCGACTGCGTGCGATTTTAAATGAAGATATCATTATTCCTTCTGAGGACTAAGCGTTATGCAAACGGCCCCTCCGACCTATCTCACAGGTCAAAGGGGCCGTTTTTTCAGGCCGTGCCCAGTTTGACGCCCATCTCAGCCAGATACTGGCGGTAGGCAATACTGACACGGTCACATTTGAGAGACAGCTCCACTTGCAGATCCAGCGGCAGGTCCTCCGGCTTCTGGTTCTCCACAATCGGCTTGTCCTGTGCGAAAATCTGGTCCTGGAACTGGTTGATTTCTTTGTCGGACAGATTCAACTCGTAATTGAATGAGATAACGCCCGCTGGCCTGATCGCTGTAACGGGTGTGGGCAGCCGAATGGCCATCATGGCCGGTGGGGTCATCCTGATTGTCCTGGGACTCGTGCCCAAGCTCTCCGCAGTCATCACATGCATCCCGGAACCGGTCATCAACGGTATTTTCGGCATTGTCTGCGTCACTATCGTCGCCAACGGAATCAAGAATCAAGGTGATTCAACATATTACCATCGACGACCGCAGCATGATGGTAATCGGTGTGCCGATCCTGCTTACGCTCGCGGTAACGGTGCTGCCGAAAGAAGCTCTGAACGGCACCCCTGATTTCGTAAACTACGTGCTTTCCTCCGGCATTACCGTCGGGTCGTTGGCCACATCCCTGGCGGCAGACAGGAGCAGCTCGAGATAGCCAAGCCGTCCAACGTGGCTTGATAGGAAAAACACATGCTCCCTGGGCCAATTAAGCTCAAGAAATGATTCGAGGCCTATGCATGTATTTGCATAGGCCTCTTTTATGGAACCGCACGTATTGATTCGATTACACATTCAACAGCTTATCCTGCAAAAACAGCTCCCGCACCTCATCCGGGATCGGAACTGCCTTCAAGTTACCCTTGTCATCGAACTGTACCCAGCCGCGCAGCTCGTGTCCGTTGGCGACCAGGTCTTCGCCGCGATACACTTCATGCTCCAAGCGGAAGGTTTTGCTGTTGACTTCGGTGACGCGGGAGACGACGCGCACAGCATCGTTATACAGAAGCGGCTTGCGGCAGGTCACACCTGCATCGAGGAGCGGCAAGCCGATTTTTTCGTTGTGAAACAAGTCTAGCACGGATACGCCCATTTCATTTACCAGAGTCAGCATTCCGATATCAAACCACTTCATATAGGTGGGATAGTAAATGATACCGGCCATATCGGTATCGCCCCAATGGACTTTTAAATGTACCGTATTCTGTACCATGAGAATCCCCTCTGCTCCCTCGGGTTATTTGCAGGTGAAGGAGACGCTTCCCAATTCAGCAAACTGCACCTGAATCGTATCGCCCGCTTCAAATGCGATGGCTTCCGAGATAGCACCACTCAGTACGACATCGCCTTTTTTCAGACCTTTGCCCTCTGCCCCCAGCTTGTTCACTGCCCAAGCTACGGATGTGGCCGGATGGCCCAGAACAGCAGAGCTGGACCCTACCTGGCTCACAGCGCCGTTCTTCGACATGAACATCCCGAGATTGCCCAGATCCAGTCCGGCAGGAGAATGCCATTTGTTCCCGATGACGAATTTCGCTGACGAGCAATTGTCTGCTACGACATCCACGAGTGTAAACTTGAAGTTCAGGTAACGGCTGTCGATGATCTCAATCGCAGGCGCGACGTACTGTGTCGCCTGGAGGACGTCCAAAGCGGTCACATTCGTGCCTTGCAGGTCTTCTCCCATGAAAAAGGCAATCTCCGGTTCGGCCTTGGGATGAATCAGCTGGTCAAAAGCGATCCCTTCCCATTCCAGCGCCAGCATATCGTGCGTCAAATACCCGTAAATCGCTTCGTGAACGCCCATCATCTGCTGCTTGGGCTTGCTTGTCAGTCCGAGCTTCAGACCGATGCGTCTGGCACCCTCCTGTTCCTTGCGAGCAATCAGTTGTTCCTGAATCGCATAGGCTTGCTCAATCGTGAGGTCCGGATATTGGTCCGTCACCTTTACGACTTCCCTGCGCTCCTTCTCTGCGGACAGTAAATATTCGACGATTTCCAGATCTTTTGCTTGCGTGTAAGCCATCTATTTACACCCCTAACTTTTGTGCTTTGCTCAGTTCTGCGGCCACATCCAGGATCATGTCTTCCTGTCCGCCTACCACTTTGCGCTTGCCCAGCTCCAGCAATATATCGCGCGGGTCTACGTTGTACCGCTTGCCCGCACGTTCAGCAAACAGCAGGAAGCTGGAATAGACGCCCGCGTATCCGAGAACCAGACTGCCACGATTGATATCCTGCGGACGCGGCAAGAGCGGTCCTACCACATTTTCCGCCAAATCCATCATTTTGTAGATATCGATGCCTACGTTGAGTCCCATCCGATCGAGCACAGCGAGCAGGACCTCCGTTTGTGTATTTCCCGCTCCGGCTCCGAGACAACGCACGCTTCCATCGATGCGGGTAGCCCCTTCTTCAATCGCTGCCAAGGTGTTGGCAACCGCCACAGACAGGTTGTTGTGGGCGTGGAAACCAACCTCGATATCGAGCGATTCACGCAATGCGCTGATGCGCTCACGTACCTGATCTGGCAAAAGCGCTCCAGCGGAATCCGTCACATAGACAGCCTGCGCCCCATAGCTTTCCATCAGCTTGGCTTGCTCCACCAGCTTCTCTACAGGAGCCATGTGCGCCATCATCAGAAAGCCCAGTGTCTCCATGCCCAGCTCCCGCGCAATGCTGATGTGCTGAGCAGAAACATCCGCCTCCGTCACATGTGTGGCTACACGAACCAGACTAGCACCCAGGCCATGCGCCTGCTTCAATTCCGCAGCCGTACCAATACCCGGCAGCACCAGTACTGCCAGCTTGGAGTTCTTGCACTCCTCAGCGGCTACCTCGATCAGCCTCATCTCGTTTACGAGCGATCGGCCGTATTGTAGTGTCGATCCACCCAGACCGTCTCCATGACTGACTTCGATATAATGCATCCCGGCGTCGTCCAAGGCACGGGTTACACTGCGTACTTGCTCTTCTGTATATTGATGGGCAACCACGTGACTTCCGTCGCGCAGACACACTTCCGTAATTTTAATGGGCTTGTCACTTTTTCGCTTCATTCGTGATCCCCTCTCCCTTTCTCGATTACTTGCTCGGTTGGCTCAGCATGTGGCGAGCGTAATCTTCCGCCACGCGCGTAGCCGCAGCCGTCATGATATCCAGATTTCCTGCGTAGTTAGGGAAATAATCGCCTGCTCCCTCTACCTCAAGGAACACGGTCACGCGATTTTCGTCAAAGATGGGCTCTTGCTTCATCCGATAGCCAGGTACGTATTGTTTGACGGTTTCGACCATCTCGGCAATCGATCGGCTGATCTTTTCCTGATCCATGTTCTTCACTTCGCAGTAAATCGTATCGCGCATCAATATCGGAGGTTCAGCTGGGTTCAGGATAATGATCGCCTTGCCCTGATCGGCTCCGCCTACCTCTTCGATTCCGCG
This sequence comes from Brevibacillus sp. AY1, assembly GCF_029870785.1. Lineage (NCBI taxonomy): Bacteria > Bacillati > Bacillota > Bacilli > Caryophanales > Paenibacillaceae > Brevibacillus > Brevibacillus sp. AY1. Next base: position 9,959 of record NZ_JAFLPN010000002.1, on the reverse strand, counting down.
TTTGGTCGTAATCGTGAATTCATCGATGTTGGCACGGGTGCCCGGCCCCGCACTCTTGCTGGAGATCGTCGCGACGATCTCCGCATACGTCACATCGGCTACGCGATTGACCGCATACACGATCGGGATGGTCGCTTGTCCGCCGCAGGTAATCATGTTCACGTTCTGTTCGGTCAGGTTGGAGCCTGGATTGATTGCAGGACAGAAAAAAGGTCCTCGCGCTGCCGGCGTCAAATCAATCGCCAGTTTTCCCAGCTCTCTCAGCACTTTTGCATGGCGAACGTGGGCTTTGGCGGATGTCGCATCAAAAAAGATATCGGCTACATCCGGGTTTTCCTCGATGGCTTGAATGCCGTTGGAAAACACCTTGTAACCACGCTCCTCTGCACGCTTCAAACCATCTGATTCAGGATCGATTCCGATCATGGCAGTCAATTCGATTACATCGCTGCGCTCGAGCTTATACATCAAGTCCGTTCCGATATTTCCCGAGCCAATGATAGCAGCTTTCACTTTACTCATGCTTCTTTCCTCCCCACCGATTAGTTGAACTTGACAGAAACGGACCCGAGAGACCCGAAATGAGCGACGATATGATCGCCTTTGGTCACGCCAACCGCTCCTGACAGCGCTCCCGGCAGAATCAGTTCTCCCGCTTTCAGCTGGATTCCGAATTCGTGCAGCTTGTTAGCCAACCAAGCAACCGCATGTGCCGGATGTCCAAGCGCAGCAGCCCCTGCTCCGGTCGCGATCATCTCGTCATTTTTGACCAGCGTCATGCCGACACTGCCGATATCAATACCGTCAATAGCACTGATTTTGCTCCCTACAACAACCTTTGCCGAGGAGCCATTATCCGCTACGGTATCGATCAGCTTGATCTTCCAGTCCGCAATGCGGCTGTCGATGATTTCGATCGTCGGCACCACATATTTGGTCGCCATCAATACATCCAGATACGTAATGTTCGGTCCAACCAGATCTTTGCTCAGGACAAAGCCGATTTCCGCTTCTACGCGCGGGATCAGCATGCTGCTTGTATCCACGACTGCCCCGTCCGCTACCTGCATATCATCGAGCAGATGTCCGTAGTCCGGCTCATCCACTCCGAGCATTTTTTGCATCGCAACGCTCGTCAGGCCCACCTTCTTGCCGATCACGTGACGACCTTCTGCGAGCTTTCTTCTCAGTACTTCCAATTGGATTTCGTACGCATCCGTAACATCCAGCTCCGCAAAGCGTTCTGTAATCGGAGCGATTCCCTGTTTGGTGCGTTCCGCTTCCAGCAATTCGCTTGCAATCTCTTCAAGTACTTGTTTCATGTAGATGGCTCCCTTCCTTATCTAGATGCCATAAAGAGTGACTGAATAGCCACTCTTTACGCGTCAACTTACAACTTTAAAGTTATGGTCTTCGCTTCTGTATAAAACTCAAAGCTGTGTCTGCCGCCTTCGCGTCCTACGCCGCTCGCTTTCGAGCCGCCAAATGGCGTGCGCAGATCGCGGTAGTACCAGCAGTTGATCCACAGAAGGCCGGAATTGATGCGTGCCGCCACGCGATGGGCACGACGCAAATCGTTGGTCCAAACGACACCTGCCAAGCCGTAGATCGAATCGTTGGCGATGCGAATGGCATCCTCCTCTGTTTTGAATGGAATCACGACCAGTACAGGACCGAAAATCTCTTCCTGTGCCACGCGCATTTTGTTGTCTACATCGTACAAAACCGTAGGCTCATAGAAGTTGCCCTCGCCCAGCTCAGGGATGCGTTTTCCACCGATAGCCAGCTTCGCGCCTTCGGACAAACCGATTTGCACGTAGTTGTCCACGGATTCGAGCTGCCCTTTGGAAACGATGGCGCCCATATCGGTATCTTCATCCAGCGGGTTGCCGACCTTGATCTTCTTCACCGCTGCCGTGAATTTTTCCAGGAAAACATCATAGATGCTCTCTTGTACAAGCAAGCGAGAACCTGCCAAACAGATTTCACCCTGATTGCGGAAAATGGCTTCGATAGAGCCTGCCACTGCTTCATCCAGATCCGCGTCCTCAAATACGATGTTGGCGGATTTGCCGCCCAATTCCAGCGATACCGGAATCAAGTTTTCAGCAGCATTTCTCATGACGGTTTTCCCTGTCGTCGTCTCACCTACGAAGGAAATCCGACGAACATATTTATGTGTGCTCATTGCCGTACCGACACTGCCACCCGGTCCTGTGATAATATTCAAAACGCCCGGTGGAAGTCCTGCTTCATTCGCTATTTCCCCCAGCATGACTGCGGACAGCGGCGTGTAGGATGCCGGCTTGACGATGACGGTGTTGCCCGCCGCCAGTGCTGCAGAAGCTTTCCAGGTCATTTGCATGAAAGGAAGGTTCCACGGGATAATCAGGCTGGTTACACCTGCAGGCGCATATTTGGAATAAGACATGTGCTTGGCCTGCTCATAGTGCTCGTGGTTGACGTATTTCGCCATTTCCGCGAAGAAGCGCAGATTGGAGGCCGCACGCGGGATATCAAAGCCGCGGCTCTCCTTGATCGGCTTGCCGACGTCGAGTGTTTCCACCACAGCCAGCTCTTCTACGCGCTCCATGACCAGATCGGACATTTTGCACAGAATCTTGGAGCGGTCGTCCACGGACATTTCGCTCCACACGCCGCTTTCAAAAGTGCGCTGTGCGACTTCGATGGCCTTCTCCACATCCTCGACACCTGCGCTTGCTACCGTTGCCAGCTTTTGATTCGTAGCGGGATCAATCGTATCAAAGGTTTTCCCCGCGATAGCATCGACGTATTCGCCGTTAATAAACAATTTGGCATCTTTGACGGATTTCGTATAATCTTGAGCGACCTTATTCACGTGAATCCCCCTTCCGCTATTCTTCAATCTCGACGATCATTTCGACTTCCACTGCATTGTTGAGCGGCAATTGTGCCATCCCTACCGCCGAGCGTCCGTGTTTTCCTTTTTCACCGAACACGGCGACGAGCAGATCAGAAGCCCCGTTCATCACTTTGGGCTGGTCGGTAAAATCAGGCTCGCTGTTCACAAAGCCCAAAATCTTCACGATCCGCTTAACCCGACTCAGCTCGCCTACTTCCTGCTTGACGACGGCCAGCAGGTTGAGCATGCATTGACGTGCTGCATCGTAGCCGACTTCAATCGTGACGTCCTTGCCCAGACTGCCGCGATATTCGTTCGTTCCTTGCCCTGCAGTAAACAGCAGGTTGCCGACGCGCACGCAGCCTACGTAATTGCCGACTGCCTGTCGCGGCTCAGGGAGTGTATATCCCAGCTCCTCCAGGATTTGCTCAGGTGTTTTCGCTTGGTTTTCCATGATCTCTCGTCACCTTTTATTTCATATTTAAAAAGCGCAGGGCATTCTCTCCCATGATGGCTTTCCTCTGCTCCTCTGTGAGCGTAAGCGTGTTTTCCACATCGTTGCCCGGCGGAATTTCCCGCAGCAGGAACGGATAGTCGGAGCCCATCAGGATTTTGTCATGCCCGAAGGAATCGACCAAAAATTGCACGATGCGCGGATCGTTCACCAGAGAGTCGAAGTAGAACTTCTTGGCGTAGTAGCTCGGTGGTTTGTCGATCAGACGCAGATGCGGCCATACCTTCCAGCCTTTGTCCATGCGCGGCAGGATGTAAGGGAATGACCCGCCTCCATGTGCGAAGCAGATCTTGAGATCCGGAAACTTCTCCATGACTCCCCCGAGAATCAGGCTTCCTGCGGCCAAGGCTGTTTCACTCGGCATCCCGACGGTGTACATCAGGTTGTGGCGTGTGATGCGGTCCTTGCCCAATGTCTCCCAAGGGTGTACGAATAGCGGGACATTCATTTTTTCGCATGCCGCGAAAAAGTCGATCAGTGAAGGGTCATCCAGGTTCTTGCCATTGACGTTGGTGCCAATCTCGATTCCCTTCATGTCCAGCTCATTCATGCAGCGCTCCATCTCCCGAATCGCAAACTCCGTATCCTGCAGCGGTACTGTACCCAGCCCGATGAACGTATTCGGATATTGCTTGACGGTTTCGGCGATGAAATCGTTCTGGATTTGTGCCATCAGAGCCGCTTGCTCCGCTGGCGCCCAGTAGGAGAAGGTGACCGGGATCGGAGACAAGACCTGAATGTCTACGTTTTCATTCTCCATATCGACAATCCGTCTGGCAGGATCCCAGCACTGGTCCGTTACTTCGCGAAATACTTTGCCGGCAACCATGATATTGGCTCCGCAGGTGCATGTACGCTGCAAGGTCGGCCAGCGTTCACCAGAGAACTTTTCGACGAAATTGGGGAGATCCTCCGGAATGATATGCGTATGAAAGTCTACTCGCATTTCCATTCACTCGCTTCTTCTGGCATTACGTATCCGCAATTTTTGCATGTGCGAAGATCTTCACTGCCATTGAAACCTTGAATCGCTTCCTTTACCTGTACCTCGATATTGGTCAATTGCACAGTCACCTTGTGCATTTGGTGATCACACTTGTCGCAGAACCATACGAAGTCCTCCAGCTCGCCATCTGCGCGATCGCGTTCGATCACCAGGCCGATGGTGTCTGCTACACGGTGCGGGGAGTGCGGGACATTTGGAGGCAGCCAGAAGATTTCGCCTTCTTTAACCGTGATCACTTCACGTTTGCCTTCGTCGTTGATGATCTCGACGTAGCAATCCCCTTTGAGCTGATAAAAAACTTCTTCGGACGGATCGACGTGGAAATCGCGGCGCTTGTTCGGACCGCCCAACAGCATGACCATCAGCTCTGCGTCTTTCCAGATCACTTTGTTGTTGACGGGTGGTTTCAGCTGATCCTTGTTTTCTTCGATAAACTTCCACAGATTGATAGGCATTAATTTGGTTGCCATTTTGCATTCTCTCCTTTTATTTGGGTATGAATGGATTTAGCGACGCAATTTATCCATGGTCTGTCCGCCAACCGCCCAGTGCTTGTGCGGCAATTCCTGAATCAGCACTCGGACTCTCTCCACCGGGACGTTGAGGGACTCGCCTACTGCCAGAGTCACGTTTTGGATCAGGGCCTCTTTGTCGGCGTCTGATCTTCCTTCCAATATGCGAATCTCTACGATCGGCATCCAATCACTCACTTCTCGTAAATATGCTTACCATCCCAATAGAGAAACCGATTTTTGTGTCTCTCCTTGCGAAAGCAACAGACGAATTCTGGTTGATGAAATCGTCTGACCATCTGAACAATGGACAGGCTCTGTGATATGAACAGGAAAATGGCGAGCCAACAGCCCTACATCGCCTGCTCGGTTTCTTCCAAATTGAAAATCGTTGCCTACGGATACTTCCAGCGGGCCCAGCTTTGCCAAGTCCGCAATGAATGCAGCAGCCGTGCGTCTCGTGAAGGCTTGATCAAAACGGGCGATGACCACATGATCAATGCCCAATTGTGCGATACGCTCCACTTTTTCCTGAACAGTGGTCAGGATTTGTGCACCCTGGAAGAAATGACGAGGAGGAGGATCAAAGGTATAAACCACACTGGGAACGCCCAGCACCCTGCTTCGATCGACGGTTCGGCGAATCACTTCCTGATGCCCCTTGTGAACGCCGTCAAAGGCACCGATCGCGATGACAGAGCCAGTCAAGCTCAGCGTTCCCTCTGCATGCGTTTCCATCTTTTCTCCTCCCAACATTCATCCTGATGAAGGAACGATGAAAGCCGAGTTCTGATTGACCGATCTCTAGACAGTCGTTTTCGACTTGAGGAAATCAGGCAGGTTCAACGCCTCGTCTACCAGATCAAAATTGTTGTTGCGCTTAAATTGATTGTAGAAAATCGCTCTCTTGCGGATGGGATCGCCTGTGTAGTAGCGCTCATACTGGAGCAAACGCTGTCCAAAGGCTTCACCGCACAGATCCCATGCGAGCTTGAACAGTTTTACGCGGTGCTCTCCGGTGATGCCTTCGCGGCCCTGGTAGTACTTCTCCATGTCTCCTGCGATTTCCGGAGCTTCGAAGTCTGCACCGGTCGGGGACATCAAGAGACCGCCAGCGCCGATGATCTGCATGACCTCGATCGCGCGTGGATACATGGTCGGCATCAAGCCGCGTACGGTTTCCAGCGATACCCCACCCGGCATGACTTCGCCAGACGGCAAGGTTTCAAATTCGTATTCCGCCACTCGCAGCAGCGCGCGGATGGTTTCGACGGATTGAATCAGTTCTCCGAGCTGATCCTGTACGTTCAGGAACACATCGACACCGATGGAATCTGCTACACGGCAAGCCACTTCTGCAGCAAACTGGAGCTTGATCAATCCGCGCACACCTGATTGGTGAGCAGGCTGCTGGGCGATCCCTGTCTTCGGATACAGCAGGTTGGCCGCTTCTACGTTGTTGTAGAGGAATACGCGATCCCACGGTACCAGTACATCATCGAAGACCAGAACTGCATCCATTTCCTCGTAGCGGGAAGCCAGCGGATGGTCGAAGAGTGGCCGCGTGCCGTCCTGCATAGGCTCACGGCAAAGCATGCGAAGTCCAGGCGTGTCGACTGGCAGGGCAAAGGCCAGTGCGTAGCGCTCATCACCCGGCTTGAAGCCTGGGAACGAATAGATGATGACTTCATCGGTGATCGGTGCCAGTGTAGCCAGCATTTTCGCTCCGCGAACGATCAAGCCTTCCGGAGTTTCCCTGACGGCACCCAAGTGCGTAAACATGTCGTTTTGCTCATGGGAGCTTTTGCTGCGGTCGTTTTGCGGATTGATGATCGCATGGGTCAGGAACAGGTCATTATCGCGAATATAACGGTAGTAATTTTTGATATTTACTGCCCAGTTCGGGTTGTACTTGTCGAGGAAGTCTGCGTTGCTGTACATCGAAGTCACTACGACGTTCAGGAAGTCTGGCGTTCTGCCCATCAGACCGAAAGTTGCCTTGGCAAAAACCTCAAATACCGCTCTGCGCTTTTGCAGATCCTCGTAATTTCGCGGCACCAGGAAAGCGTTGTTCGTGCGCTCCCCTGTCTCCTCACAGACGTGTGTGATTTGATCCTGGTACTTGGGATCATGCTGCAAGTCATACAGATTGGCCATTTCCAGAATTGGACGTGTAAATACCGGCTCATCGAATACGTTGGTGATTTTACGGCCCGACATCCATACCTCTGGCTGGCGAGATTTCACCGCTTCGATATATTGGGCGCCTGTGCGAATACCCATTTCAATTTCCTCCCTTTTATCCATGGATCTTGCTTGTATTTTTAAAAGATTACAAATATTTAGGTTTCGCGCCTCCCCACCCTCTCTATCTTTTCGCTAGCGCATGTTTTGCTCTTAGTAAGGATTATAAACGTCATTCAAAATGCGAATTGTATTGTAGTTAACGTTTTGTTGAATTAGAAATGAATCTGTCGAAATCTTCTCAAAAGAAAAAAACCACCTGCTCAAAGGTGGCTTCTTCCGGTAGCTTACGTAGATTTTTCGTTGGTACATGCGGATTCCTATCTATTCAGGAGTCAGCCTGCTAGAAACTTCCCGGTCCTACACTGGGGGAGACGGGAATCATTCGCTCCTCTTTTTCTAGGATGATTTTGCTGATGCTTCAATCAAGCGAGTTCGCAGGACACTCCCCTGCTGCTTTGCATCATCTCTCCTATTTACCTGTGGAGTATTCGCTCTCGCTGCTGTTTTCGTCATTGAACTTATCCAGCATGGAGATCGCATCTATCAAATGGTTGTTGAAGATCTGCCGGGCGATTTGGAGAAGATCCACAATCAGCGGTTCGCGCAGGGCATACAGCACCTTGTTTCCATCCTTCGTTCCATAGACGATGTTTTTGGCGCGCAGGATACTCAATTGTTGCGAGACCGCAGAGCCCTCTGTCCCGATCAGCGTTTGCAGCTCGTTGACGTTCTTGTCGCCTTCAGCCAGCAGTTCGAGAATGCGTATACGCAAAGGGTGTGCCAGAGCCTTGAAAAAATCTGCTTTAAACTGTTGCAGTTCTAAATTCATCCGTCTCCTCCTTTTCTTTAATGGGAAGCCGTTGCTGTATGTGTTTCCTCCTGACCCGCTCTACTTTCCCTGATCGGACTGGACAGAAGGGTACATTCCTGGAAAGCAAAATGCTTGCAGCCAATACACTTCTTATTGTCAAGTTTCGTCAAGGCAAAATCAATAGCATCGCCTGTATGTTCAAAGAAATGTTGTTCGCCAATCTCTTCGACTAAGCCTGTTTTTTGCAGCACAGCTCTGGGCTGCTCCTGCATCCCGGAGATGAGCACAATCCCTCCATTGGAATGAACGTGATGCACAATGCCAGCCAGATGCTGATCCACTGTCGTGTCGAGATACGGAACTTTGCCCATGCGAAGCAGCAATACCTTGGGACGATGATCAATCGAGTCGATCAAAGAGGAACCAAACATCTTCGCGACTCCAAAGAAGAGCGGGCCTTCCACGGTGCAAATGCGAAACTGCGGACAATCGTGCAGCTCTGAGACTACATGCGCTCTCACCTTGCTATGTTTGTCCTGGTGGTCAGGAAGCACTCTGGTGACTTTTACAGACTGCCCCATCTGCCGGATAAATTGAAGGACTGCCAACACGAGCCCCACCTCCACTGCAATCGTCAGGTTGGCAAAAACGGTCAGCAAAAAGGTGATCAGCAGGATGAAAGAATCACTGGTCCTCGTTTTCAGCAAATGAATGAACTCTTTGCGCTCGCTCATATTCCAGGCCACGACCATGAGTACAGGCGCCATGCTGGCAATCGGGATACTGGAAGCATACGGAGCGAAAAGCAGGAGAACAGCAAGCACCACAAACGCATGAACAATCCCTGCTATAGGTGAAGCAGCACCATTTCGGATATTGGTAGCTGTTCGCGCTATCGCTCCCGTCACCGGAATACCGCCGAATAACGGCGCCACGATATTGGCGATCCCCTGCCCGACCAGCTCGCGGTTGCTATCATGCTTGCTATCGGTCATACGATCTGCCACCACAGCTGACAGCAAGGATTCGATTCCGCCAAGCAAGGCGATGACGAGCGCGGGCTGCAGCATCTGGATGACTTTTTCCCAAGTGAGCAGCGGAAAATGAAAAGCGGGCAAGCCACTCGCTATCTCGCCAAATGTAGAGCCAATTGTCGCGATCTTCTCAGGAAAAAAGAGATTGGCCACGACACTGGACACGATCAAGCCGACTAACGGTCCAGGCATTTTCGGAAACAATCGCGGTGTGGCCACGATCAGAAGGAGAGAGAGCAGCGCAGTACCCACGCTATACAGGTTGAAGGAATGCAGATGAAGCAGGATTTCCCCCATACTGGAGATAAAATCCTCATGTCTCTCCATACCGGAAAGCCCTAGAAAGTTGCCAATTTGCCCAGAAAAGATAATCACCGCAATCCCTGAGGTAAACCCAACTGTTACAGGACGAGGAATAAATTTGATCAGCGAACCTAACCGAAAAACCCCCATCAGCGCCAGCAGAATTCCTGCCATGAACCCGGCTATCAACAGGTTTTCATACCCATACACCATAACAATGCCCAGAAGTATGGGGATAAACGCTCCCGTCGGACCGCCGATCTGGTATCGCGAACCGCCAAAGATAGAGATAAAGATGCCTGCGATGATCGTTGAATAAATGCCGTACTCAGGCTTGACTCCTGACGCGATGGCAAATGCCATAGACAGCGGTATGGCTACGATCCCAACGATCAGACCTGCCAGCAAATCCTTGCGTAAAGCCTCCACCGAATATCCCGAAAACCGCCCTAACGATGCTCTTCCCACAATATCCCTTCTTCTCTATTGATGAATATTTGAATTTTTGAATATATATATTTTAAAACACTACTATGCTATTTTGTCAATGGAGATACCTGCATTCGGATTGTTCACATTAGAAAACTTGGCTACGCCAAGCTTTTGGCGGAGCCTTAGTTGCACTTATACTATCTTCCGCTAATCTTT
>NZ_JAFLPN010000019.1:0-84600 GCF_029870785.1 Brevibacillus sp. AY1 | reverse complement strand
CAACTTCCAACGGAAGGCTTCACGCAGAAAGATAGTGCGGAACACGAAGGATATGCGGGAGCGCACATTCCTGCACAAGCCATAGCGCAAGTGCTTACGCCGATCTATGAGAAAGAGTTCTCCGAGAATAGTTTCGGCTTCCGCCCCAAACGAAGCGCACATGATGCAATCAGAAGAAGTCAGGCGAACATACAAGAAGGGTACAAATACGTGGTGGATATGGACTTGGAGAAATACTTCGACACCGTGAATCAAAGTAAACTCGTCGAGGTATTATCGAGAACCATCAAGGACGGGCGGGTCATCTCACTCATACACAAGTACCTAAAAGCTGGCGTCATCGTGAAGCATAAGTTTGAAGAAACGGAAGTCGGTGTACCGCAAGGGGGCAATCTGAGTCCAATACTTAGCAATATCATGCTGAACGAATTGTCTGTTGATGGATTCCATCATACATACAGTTAGAACCCATTATGCGATAGACTTCCGAGAACTGAAGCAGCAAAAAGGCGGATGGGCCTCGCTTGCGTACAAAGTACATGACGGAAAGACACCGAGCATCCACACCAAAATTGACGGCAAATATGAATCACTATGTACCCGTTCTGCTGTGGCTAAAGGAAAACAGCTCATTAAATGAAAAAATTTCTGTACCGATTCTAACGAACAACCAGGCATATACATGCGCAGACGAAATGAATATTTACATGTTGTTCGACTTTATCGAGGGAGATACAATCGGAGATCAGACATTAACCTCACACCAGGTAAAGCAGCTTGCTCAGATTATTTCAGAACTTCATGCGTATGGAGAAGACATTTCTATTGATACGGATGCGATTTAAGAAGACTTTGACTCGCCGTTTTTAGAACCGCTTTGGCATACTTTGAGCAGCGAGCATCATGCTCCGAGAGACGTGTGGCATAAGGAAGTGATCCTGCCGAGATGGGCTTCATAAAGGTTTTTCATCCGTCTGATCGCTGAGCTTACACCTTCTTTGTCTATTGCGAAGTTGCATTACCTTCATCTCCCTTAAAAATGGTATAATAAGCTTTGTTTTTGAATGAATGTGGAGGGAAGTTTATGCCGGAACCCATGCAGGACATACAGCCGGTGACTTTGTCGTCACAGGCGTTTTTACTTTTATGCCGTTTGTTTGACGGGTGCTATGACGAACTAAAGCAGAATGAATCCATTCAGGAACTCATTGAGTCGATTGCGAATATCTTGCTGGCGGGTGTGGACACCCTGGAAAAACAAGAGCAAAAACCTCGATCCATCACGTTTCCTTTGACACTGCCACAAGCCTTTTTTCTGCGGAGATTGATTGTGGAGACGCTGGCCCATGCCCCTGAACAAGAGGAGCGGACCGTGAAGTGGCTGCAAGAATGTTTGGCAGCCCTGTCTGGGGAAGGTGGAAGTCATGCTGCACCGATCCCCTGAGCTGCATGTGATATCCAGCGGACGACAGTCTTTGGATGAACTGCTTCGCCTGGCAGAATCGGCTTTTGCAGGCGGGATGAACTTTTTTCATATCCGGGAAAAGCAACGAACTGCCCGGGAATGTATGGACCTCGTACTTGCATTAGTGCAGACGATCCCGGGAAGCTGTCTGATCGTCAATGATCGCGTAGATGTGGCCGCAGCAGCTCATTGCCGAGGTGCCCATCTCGCTTATCACAGCTTGTCCCCCCAAGAAGCGAGAATGGTTCTGTACGAAGACCAATGGGTGGGCAGGTCGGTGCATTCCTATGCAGAAGCGCAGGAAGCGCATACGCAAGGTGTCGACTACATGCTGTACGGACATGTCTATGCAAGTGGATCCAAGCCTGGCATTCAGCCACGCGGTACCGAGGAATTGCAGCGTATTACATCGACTATCCAGGTTCCTGTGATGGCGATTGGCGGTATCACGCCAGAAAATACAGCAGAAGTTCTAAGGGCGGGATGCGCAGGAATTGCCGTGATGTCCGGCATTACGGCAGCAGATGATGTGAAAAAGGCTACGCAAGCATATCGACAAGCATTGGATCGCTGGGAGGAGAACAAAGCATGAGAGATCGTGAGCTGCTTCGCCAGAAAATGGGCGTTTATTTTGTCGTAGGGACACAGGATTGCGGATATTCCGTAGAGCGAACCTGTGATATTGTTGCGGAAGCGTTGCGCGGGGGAGTGGGAACGCTGCAGCTCCGTGATAAAGGAAGCCAATTATCACAAGAGGAGCGCTATCAGCTCGGATTGGAACTGCAGAGCTTGTGCAAGCAACATGACACATTGTTTATCGTCAATGATGACGTGGAACTGGCTGTTCGCCTACAAGCAGATGGCGTTCATGTTGGACAGGATGACATGGCTTTGGAAAACGTGCGGTCTGCTGTTGGAGAGCGCATGTACGTGGGCATTTCGGCAGGGACTGTGGAAGAGGCTTTACGCGCCAGAGACGGAGGAGCAGATTACATCGGTGTGGGTGCGATGTATGCCACTGCGTCCAAGGCAGATGCAGGAGAACCGATTGGTCCTGAAGGTTTGCGCCAAATCCGCCAGGCTGTAGGGCCACAGCTGCTCATTGTTGGAATCGGGGGTATCACACACGAAAATGCCAGCCAGGTCATTCAAGCGGGTGCAGATGGTGTTGCCGTCATCAGTGCGATCAGCAGAGCTGAATCCCCAAGTGAAGCTGCCCTTTCGCTGGCGCGGATTGTACGGACTATCTAGCACGGTCAAGGCCGATCATACATATGGTACGGTAAAAGTGCGTGGGATCAATACATCGGGGTACAAAAGGTGGTGGAGACCATGAAAAATCGGAATTATCGGATTGGATATGAGTGGGTCAGCAAGCGAGAGCTGCTGGAACGTCTGTCTATAAACGATAGCTCCTTGATTGAGCATAAGCGATTACACCCAAAGGCAAACGATCTGGAAACAGAGGTGCCGCCGGAAGAGGAAAGACATACTGTTCTGATCCGCAGCCAGCGCCGTCCTAATGAATGGGTGACTTTCAACGGTTTGTACGAGGTACTGAATCGGGAACCGATACCGTGGATTGACTCTCCTCTGGAGTACCATCAGTTTGGGTCAGAACTGATTCCGGGGAACATTCGCCGGGAAAAGGCTCCTCAAGGCAGAATTCCAGCGCGAACCAAGCTTCAGATTGCAGCCATTCGGCAAGATACAGTCTTTGTTACTGTGCCCGGACATCCATCTAGACGGTATGAGATGGATTTGTCACATGCGCGGTTTGCCAAGGATCATCCGACTGATCTGGAAATGAAGCTTCAAGTTTATGCCTATCCGCCAAGACATGACATATACGTGGATTGGCTTCTGAAAGAAGGACGAAAATCCGGAATCATCACAAGACCCAACCAGGAAAGAGTAGAGCGTTCTGCTTTTCAAGTATGGGATGAACTCCGAGTCGAATATGGCATCAGTGTGAGCGCCGCACTCGTCGCGATCAAGCAAGCGTTGATTGTGCTGGATCGTGCAGGAGTGGAAACGGACTTTCCGTACCCTGTTCAAGAAAGATCGGACCTCAGCTTGTTTAGTGAAGCCGAGAGGGATGCTTTTTACTCCTATCATGCTGTACGCTCTGCAATGGCGGCCGTATCTGCCCTGCTTACGACCGATCCCAAAGAGCCTTTGCAGGATATTTTGCTGCTTGATATTATGCTGGAGCAACAAGCAAACCGCAGACGTGATACGTAACGTCGGCGGCTTTTTGTTTTTTGGGGGGTTATAGGGTATACTAGACTGGTAAATACATAAAACGGTCACGACCGTTTTTTTGGCCGCAAGCGGTCACATCAAATTTATAAAAAACGTCTAGATGTTTCATTTCCTCGATGAGAGGGGACGTTTTTCACAGAAAAAAGGACGTGTGGCACATGTACGTATCTATGAACCGATTGACAGTACCTGCAGATTATCAATCTCATCTCGAACGGGCTTTCGCACAAGGCGGAGAACGCATGAAAGACGTTCCAGGCTTTCTCGAATTCCTGTTCCTTGCTCCTGCTGAGGGAGATGAATACATTGTGTTCACGAAATGGAACAGCGAACAGGATTTCCGCAACTGGACAGAGAGTGATGCATTCAAACGGGCACATACGGGTACTAATCCGAATAGCCCGGTCAAGTCTGATCTGCGAAATTACATCGTGAAAGCACAAGCATAATTTGTTTGAACAATAAACATTTTTTTACACAAATGATCCTTGTCCGTGATATGATAGTAAGAGAATGGAAAGCGCTTACATTTCATCCTTACTTTTGAAGGGGGCAATGGTTGCATGAACAGCTCGGAAGAACATTTTTCACTTGTGAATGTTCCTACTCATCTAAAAGAGTTTGTTGTCGAACAGGATTACGATCGTTATACGCCCGTTGATCATGCCGTCTGGCGCTATGTGATGAGGCAAAACAGCAATTTTTTGGGCAAGACTGCTCATGTTGCATACTTGTACGGATTGACGACATCAGGAATCAGTGTAGAGCATATTCCCAACATTAGCGAGATGAACAAATCTTTGTCCAAGATCGGTTGGGGTGCTGTGACGATCAACGGGTTTATTCCTGCTGTTGCTTTTTTTGATTTTCAGGCGCATCAATTGCTCCCAATCGCGTGCGACATTCGTCAATACGATCATATCGCTTACACACCGGCTCCAGACATCATTCATGAGGCAGCGGGTCATGCCCCCATCATCGAGGATGAAAAATACCGAATGTATCTTAAGGAATTCGGTGAAATTGGCTCTCGTGCCCTGTCTTCGCGCGAGGATTATGAACTGTATGAAGCCATTCGCTTACTCTCGATTGTCAAAGAAGATCCAGGCTCGACAGCAGAAGAGATCCAGGCAGCAGAAGAAGATCTGGACAGAAAAGCTGCCGCCGTGACGGAAATATCGGAAGCAAATGAACTCTCCCGACTTTACTGGTGGACGGTCGAATATGGACTGATCGGTGATCTGGATCGTCCGCTTATTTATGGTGCTGGCTTGCTCTCATCCGTAGGGGAAAGCATGAGCTGCCTGAAGGACGATGTCAAAAAAATTCCGTTCAGTCTCCAAGCATGCATTGAGACGGATTATGACATCACCAAGCCACAGCCCCAGCTTTTTGTGTGCAAGGACTTCGATCAGCTGATCGAGGCGGTAAGAGAATTTTCCAAGAGAATGGCATTGTCGTTAGGCGGAACCGAGAGTTTGATCAAAGCAAGCAAGATGCCGCAAACATCCACAAGTGTATACAGCTCGGGTCTACAGGTGAGCGGAATTCTTACCGGTCTGAAAATGGATGACAAAGGGGAAGCCGTCTACTTGCAAACAACGGGACCAACGGCTCTCGCTACGAAAGACAAAGAGCTCATTGGTCACGGCAAGGACTATCACGCTGAAGGGTTCGGCTCTCCGATAGGCTTGCTTGCAATTGATCCGACACCTCTTGAAGACTTCTCTGACGAACAATTGTCTGCTGCAGGCATAACAGTTGGCAATCCGGCAACCTTGTTGTTCCAGTCTGGTGTGGAAGTCAAGGGTGTTGTCAAGTATATTCTTCGTGAAGAGGACCGTGTCGTTTTGATAGGATTTGATCAGTGCACGGTTACGTATCAAGGTGAGACCTTATTCCAAGCAGCCTGGGGTACGTATGATATGGCGGTTGGGGAGAAAATAATATCTGTCTTTGCAGGTGCCGCAGATCGCGAAGCCTTTTCTACAGGAACACATAAGCCCTCCGAAGTGGTTGCCAAGCGCCAGGAATACACACTACAGGAATTAAGGCAGCAGGCTATTTACCAGGAAGTGAGGGACATCCGGGAACAAAACCCTGATGCCGACAAAGTGAGCTCTCGAATCAAGCCAATCCTATCTGAAGTCCAGAAGGATTACCAGGATGATTGGCTGATCCGGCTGGAGCTTTTGGAGATTCTTACCACGAAACAGATACTTCCGGAAGAACGGGATCAATTGCTGGCAGAGCTCGAAGAACGGAAAGCGAAGGATGAGCAGGATGCACAGCTTATTGAGAATGGCCTCGCTTTAATCCCATAAGTAGGTATCGGTAAGGCGTGATTTTGTCCAGTAGGATCGATCACGCCACTTTACACTGACCTAATTTTCAAGCAATAATAAATATACAGATAATTGACGGATGTTCATTGGAATGTTTATCGCTATAGGAACGTTATTGCATGAAAAAGGAGACAGGGGCATTGAAAAAGCAAATCTGTTTGGATCTCATGAATCAGGCCTCTGAAATGGAGGCCAAGACAGTTATGTTGTTGTCCCATCTTCCCCCTTTCTCTACCTGGATTCAGGAGGGGCAAGAACGAATTCAGACCATGCTTCACGAACTTATCACAGATTTGATTGAAACGCTGGAAACAGACGAGCAGAGTGCGATCGAAAATAAAATTCTGGCAAGCGCCCATGGCTGTGGATTGAAAGGTTCTCCCGTTCTTTATCTTATTGAGCCATTGCGTACTTGTCGGGAAGTCATCATCGAACGGATACAGTGCCAGTCGATGGCTTATGTGGCAAAAGGAGGGGAGTCCTCCCATTTTTACGAAATTCAGTTCTCCTTGTTCAAGCTGGTCGACGACCTCATCTATCATGCTGTTAAGACCTATCAAACAATCCAAGAGGAAAGCGGAACAGCAACCTATGAGACCTCTTGTCAAGCTCCTGACGTGGACGATTTTTCGGAAATGGTCGAAAAAGGATTGGTTCAATACGTCTTGCAATCGAGTGATACGGGTGTATTGATGATCGACCGGAATTTGATCATTCGAGAAGTCAATGAACATTATGCCAAAATGATCAACATCAAGAGGGAAGGGCTTATTGGTCGACACATGGATGAGGCGTTTGCTTCCGATGTCAGTGTTCGTTACCTCCAATGGGTGATTGAAAAGGGAGAAAACGGTTACTACATGTTTGACTATGAAGGCCGTTGGATGACTGTCAGCACGAGCCCGATCTATGACCAGGGTGAAGTGTGCGGAGCGATTGCTGTTTTGCGGAATATTACAGAGACGAAGCGATACGAAGAAGAGATGACCAAGCGGGAAGCATTGGCCGCAGTAGGCCAGCTGGCAGCAGGGATGGCTCATGAAATTCGCAATCCTCTCACTTCGATCAAAGGCTTCATCCAGCTCCTGAGAGAGCAGGCTGACCACGAGCATCGGGATTCGTTTTACTCCGTTATTCTGATGGAAGTGGAACGAATAGACGGTTTGTTGAACGATGTTTTGGTTTTGGCCCGTTATCGAGATGAAAATATTGTGCTGGAGCCGTTCCCGGTCATGGACGAGCTTTTAGGTGTGGTACGTCTGTTGGAGCCGGAAGCCAATCGCAGGGGAATAAATCTGGAATTGCAGCTAGAGACTGGAGAATGGTTCGTACACGGTCATCGAGCGCGTATCAAGCAAGCTTTTCTCAACATTTTAAAAAATGCTTTCGAAGCTATACATACGAAGGGAAAACTGGTGCAGGTAAAAGTGACTGCCACGGCAAAGGATATAGTCTTCTTGATTGAGGATGACGGACCCGGATTGACGGAAGACAACAGGAAAAACCTGTTTGTTCCATTTTATACGACGAAGCCAGAAGGGACCGGTCTCGGTTTATCGACGACCCAACGCATCATCGCGGATCATGGCGGCTCTATTTATGCGGACAATTCCCCGAGACTGGGTGGTGCCCGCTTTGAAGTAAGGTTGCCTTTTGTCGTGCAATGAATAAGAAAAAAGACGGCTTATACCGTCTTTTTTTGTTTATTTGACCAATCGATGTCGAAGCGCTTTCGCCACAGCCTGGGTGCGATCCTCCACCCCCATCTTATGCAAAATGCGGTGAACATGGGTTTTGACTGTTCCTTCTGATATGAACAGATTCTGTGCAATTTGATCATTGCGAAAACCATACGCGATTTGCTGTAGGACATCCAGCTCACGTTCTGTCAAATCGTCTAACAGGAGGGGCTTGTCGGTTGGCGGTTCAGGTTGGCTGAATTGCGTGTGCAGGACTTCTGCCAACGCCTTTGCAGCCGTGACCGTATGGAAAAGGGCCTCACCTTGATAAGCACGACGGATCAAGTCGAGCATTTCCTGCGAGTCAGCGTCTTTTAACATATAGCCAACCGCCCCAGCACGGATTCCTTCCACGACATAATTGTGATTATCAAAGGTTGTAAGTATCAATACCTTTATCTCAGGATGTTTCATCACGATTTCCTTTGTCGCTTGGATACCTGATTTCTTGGGCATCTGGACATCCATTAAGACGACATCAGGAGTGATCGAGGAGATGAGCTCGACAGCTTCTTCTCCATCAGATGCTTCGCCAATGACTTCCATGTCCGATTGCATCTGGATGACGTAACCCAAACCCTGCCGAATCATGGTTTGGTCATCCACCAAGGCGACACGTATCCTATGTTGGGTTTTTGAATCGCTCATCCATGATTCTCTCCTTTCTTAACAGGTTTATTTTCATGTTTTTTGATCGGAATGCTCACATTCATTTGAAAACCATGGGTTTCACGGATAAAATAGGTAAGTGTGCCATTTAATGCTTCAATTCTTTCTTGCATTCCATTCAGTCCGAAACCCGGCTTGATTTGGCTTTTATTCGTTATCGAGCCGTTGTCCTGAATGCTCAGGTGGATAGCGCCATCTTGTTCTTCCACATAGACCTGCATGTTGGTGGCATTTGAGTGACGGAGTGTGTTGGTGATGGCTTCTTGCAGGATTCGGTACAGCGTGATGGTGATTTCTTGAGTCAATGGCATGTCCAAATCATCTGAAACAATTTCCATCTTTAAGCCGGTATGCTTTTCAACCTGTGATACGAGCGCACGCAGCGGCATTAATCCTAGCCATGTGCTGTCACTGGCCAGTGTATGCACGGAGGATCGAATTTCCTCCAAGCTTTGCTTCGCTACTCCCAGCATGTTTTGAACGGCTTCTTGTGCATGTGGAGGGCCATCCTGCAGCATGTATTTCAATGCATGTAATTGAACGATCAAGGAAGTCAGGCTGTGGCCCAAGGCATCATGAATATCTCGGGCAATACGAGTACGTTCTTCAAGCACTGCTACCTGCATCGTGTCAATAGCTGCGTCCTGAAGCTGTTGGTGCGCTTCTTGCAGTTCTGCATGTGCTTTCTGTAATTCAGCAAAATGGCGCTGATTCGTTTCATAGGCTTCATTCTGGATCCTGTAGCCTCTCGATCCAACATAGCATCCGATATAGGTCAAGGCAAACGGAGATATATGCACCAAAGCTAAGTTTTGGTCGAATAAAAGCAGCAAGGTAGTACATATCCCGAACAGCGTAGCGTAAACGAGGGAGCGTTTACCGCCAATATTGTGACCGATAAAGACGGCCAATGGAATCATCAGACCGTATCCTTCGCCTCCAACCAGAATTCCTTTTAAAAGGGAAGCGATACCGATGAGGACTGCGCTAAACTCAATCCAATAGGGTTTCCAGTTGTTTTTTGGAATCCAAAACAAAAAAATGTAACTTACAAACAAGATGATCGTAATAGAGAATTGGAGCGGAGTTTCCCGGATGAAAGAATTGGGAAGCAAAGCCAATACGATCAAGACTGTAAACCAAATGACCAGTATTCGTTTTTGCAATGTGGATTTGATCCCATTCAGCAAAGAGAGTTCCTTCTTTCTCTGGCTGTAATTATACACTCAGTTTCATTCTAGCATGAGGTGTCGTCTATCTCTAGATAGATACCTTTCACAAATATACAGCCATGTGATAGATTTCATCACGTGTCTTCATCGTTAGAATGGAATAGGATCATGAGCTTTTTATGTACTGATGGGGGGATTTTGTGGTTACGGGTCTTGGCAAGGGATGTTTTGGCAGATGCTGCTGTCAGACATTTCCTCGAACAGGGCGCGGAACATTTTCATTACAAGCAACAAGGAGTATAAGCAACAAGCTGATTGGAAGAGGTGAGTGGTTGTGAATGTGTCTGAGTTATCGATTAAACGCCCCGTCCTGATGATCATGCTGACGGTGGCCATGATGATTTTTGGCTTCGTTTCACTACCCCGCTTGGCGATCGACTTGATGCCGGAGCTTAATTTTCCGGTTGCCGTCGTAGTAACATCTGTAGACGGTGCATCCCCGAGTGAGGTAGAAAAACTGGTAACCAAGCCGATTGAGAATGCGCTTGGTACCGTGTCCAATCTGGATAGTATTCAATCGGTGTCCATTGAAGGAGCATCCCAGGTCATTCTGATGTTCAACTGGGGAACCGATCTGGATATGGCAACACTGGACATGCGGGAAAAGGTGGACCAGGTGCGTGGAGCACTTCCTGATTCCGCACGCGCTCCACGTGTATTGCGGATTGATCCAAACAGCATGCCGATTATCACCTTTGCAGTAACAGGTGATGAAGATGTAAACCGACTGAAGGATTTGTCTGAGGATCTTATTCAATCCCGTTTAGAACGTATTGACGGCGTAGCATCCGCATCGATCAGCGGCGGACAAAGCAGAGTCGTCGATGTGGTTGTAGATCCTGCCAAATTATCAGCCTATGGACTCAGTCTGGATCAGATTTCCCAAGCCTTGAGTGTCGGAAACCTGTCCGGGTCAGCGGGTTCTGTACGTGAAGGCGATGAAAAAATGAGCATTCGCGTACAAGGTGAATTTTTGAATGTCGAACAAATTGCGATGACTCCTATCTCTGTGGGAAATGGCGGTTCCATCCGTCTCAGTGACATTGCGCAGGTCAGCGACACACGTGAACCTGTTTCCCAGATCAGCTATGTGAATGGCAAGCCTAGCTTGGGCATTTCCATCATCAAGGCATCTGGTGGTAACACGATCGAAGTAGCTGATCAAGTAAAAGCTGAGATGGAGAAGATCAAAGCAGATTTGCCAGAAAATATGGAAGTTGTCATGACAATGGACAATTCCACCTATATTAAAGATTCGATCTTCACAACAGCAGAGCATGCTTTGCTCGGAGGCGGAATCGGGATGATTCTCCTGTTCTTCTTCCTGGGCAGCTTGCAGTCGATGCTGGTTGCAGTCATCGTGCTTCCTGTCTCCATCGTGGCGACATTCCTCTTGATGTATATGACGGGGCAGACGATCAACTTGATTTCCTTGTCCGGTCTGACATTAGGTCTAGGATCACTCATTGACTTTGCCGTCGTAATGCTGGAAAATATTTTCCGAAAACGCGAAGAAGGCAAAGGAATGATGGCAGCAGCCTTAGAGGGTTCCAAAGAGGTAGGTACTGCGGTTATGGCCTCTGCCTTGGCGCAAATTTGTGTATTCTTGCCGATCGCGCTGACGGAAGGGATCGCTGCCGAATTATTCGGACCGCTAGCTTTGACAGTCGTGTATTCTCATATTGCGGCATTGGTATTCTCGCTTTTGCTGGTACCGATGCTAAGTTCACGAATTTTGAAGAAGATCCCGATTCATGGGGATCACGAAAACTATCGGGGCATCAACCCGGTCATCTGGTTCAATATTGGTTTCAAAAAGCTGGAGAGAGCGTATCACCGACTGCTGAAGTGGTCTCTTCGCAAACGTAAAACCGTTATGGCGGCTTCCGTCATCCTGATGATTTCCTCCCTAGCTTTGACGCCTATGATTGGCGCCGAGTTTATCCCGGCAATGGATGAAGGTCAAGTCAATGTGTCGATCAAGATGCCAAATGGTACAGTCCTTGCTGAAACGGAGAAAGTCACCAAACAAGTAGAGGAGATCGTGAACACGATCCCTGAAAAGGATATTGTTTCTACATCAGTTGGTAGCAGCGGGTCGCCACTGGCAAGTACCTTGTCGTCCCATATGGGTAGCGTCACCTTGATTCTGGTGGATGTGACTGAAAGACAGCGTTCTTCCAATGATATCGCGATGGATTTGCGTGAGAAGCTGAAATCCATTCCAGGACCAGAGATTACCGTAAGTGCTAGTCAAGGGATGTCCACAGGCTCACCGATCCAGGTAAATCTCTCCGGTGATGACCTCGAAGTTCTTCGGGATATCAGTGCGATCATCAAAGGCGAGATCGAAACGGTACCAGGTACGGCGAACGTCGCAACTAGTCTGGAGTCGTCCTTGCAAGAGTTTGAAGTAAAAGTGGATGCTGAAAAGGCGAGCATATACGGCCTGACTACCGGTCAGATCCTGTCAAGTGTTCGCACTACCTTCCAAGGTCAAACGGTAACGAAATACCGTACCGGCGACGATGAAATTGACGTAAAACTGAAACTCCCTGAGGAGTACCAGGAAGATATCAACTACTTGAACAATTTGCGAATTTCAACACCGACTGGCGCTCAGGTTGCGCTGTCGTCTGTGGCGACCATCAGCAAAGTGGATATTCCAATGGCCATTAATCGTACCAACCTGACTCGTCAAGTAAACATTACGAGTGATCTGGCTGGACGCGATTTGAATTCAGTCAGCACTGAAATTCAAGCGAAATTGTCAAATTTGAATCTGCCAGACGGCTACAAGCTGGACTTTGGCGGACAAAGCGAGGACATGGCTGAGTCATTTGCTAGTCTCGGACTCGCGGTGTTGCTTTCCGTAGTACTCTTGTACATGGTAATGGCAGCCCAGTTTGAATCGTTGTACAGTCCATTCATCATCATGTTCTCGGTTCCACCGACGATCACGGGTGTTTTGATCGGATTGCTCGTAACAGGCACGGCGATCAGCGTATCCGTCTTTATCGGTTACATCCTGCTGATTGGTCTGGTTGTGAACAACGCGATTGTTTTGATTGACTACGTGAATCAGCTGAGAGCGAAAGGATGGGAGATGAACGAAGCCATCCTGCACGCTGGTCCGATCCGTTTGCGCCCGATTTTGATGACGACGCTCACTACGATTCTGGCGATTGGACCACTCGCGTTTGCTGGTGGATCAGGTACGGAGACGCAAGCACCAATGGCTATCGCGGTTATTTTTGGTCTTAGCTTCTCTACAATGATTACACTCGTTTTGGTACCTGTAGTCGCTTCGTGGTTCCATGACATCGGCAGAAAACGCAAGGAAAAACGTCTGAAAAAGAAACAAAAGAAAATTGTTCCGGCTATTGAATCGTAAGGCGTGCTCGGAGAAGGAGGGACATTATGAATAGAAGTATGAAACCCGTCATATTGGCACTATTAGCCATATCCCTGGTGGTGGGAGGGTGCTCCGCTCCGGAAGCGGCCGCACCTACCGAAGAAAAGGCAGAATCAGTCACCCCTGTACAAGTAGACGCAGTGTCGAATGGAACGGTTGATTCGGAGGCAGGTATTACCGCAAAGCTAGCTCCAAGCGAGGAAGTACAGGTGATGCCAAAATCGGGAGGGAAGCTCACTTCCCTTCCAGTCAAGCTCGGTCAGCAGGTGAGCAAAGGTCAAGTGTTGTTTAAACTGGATGAACAGGATTTGATCAACGGCGTACAACAGGCAGAAGCGGCATACGCTGTGGCTCAAGCCAGTTTGAAGCAAAGTGGCAGCAGCTCGGATCAAGGCTTGGTTCAAGCACAAAACGGATTGAAGCAAGCAGAGATTTCATTGAATGATGCAAAAGTGAATCAGCAGCGGATGCAAAACTTGTTCACACAAGGTGCGATCTCCTCGCAGCAAATGGAGCAAGCGAATACCCAGCTGACCAATGCACAGCTTGCATACACCAACGCTCAAGAAAATCTGCAAATGGCTTCCCAAAAAACGGGCCTGCAGGTGTCTGAGGCATCTGTGAAGCAAGCGGCTGTAAACCTGCAAAATGCCAAGGAACAATTGGCCAATGCAACGGTTACATCTCCAATCGACGGCTTTGTCTCCAGTGTAAATGGAGCGGTCGGACAAATGGCAGGTCAGTCACCTGTCGTTGTCATCGTAAATACAAACCCGCTAATCGTGAAAGCCAATTTGTCTGAGGCAGAAATCACAAAAATTGCGGTTGGAACACCTGTGAAAGTACATGTTCAATCTACGGATCAAACCTTGGACGCGAAGGTAACAGCCGTCAGCCCGGTCATGAACAGCCAGCTGAAGGCGTATCCGATCGAGATCTCTATTCCGAATCCTTCTAATGAGCTGAAGTCGGATATGGTGGTCAACGTTACCTTCCCGGCTGCTGGATCTGAAGGTGCTTCCGGTCTGGTTGTCTCCCGTCAAGCTGTCTTCGAGCGCAGCGGTCAACAGTACGTATTCAAACTGGAAGGAGACGTTGTGAAGCAGGTTGAAATCACGACGGGTAAATCCTCCAGTGACAAAATTGAAGTGCTGTCGGGTCTGAGTGCTGGAGATCAAGTGGTTGTCAAAGGTCAAACCCTCTTGAAAGATGGAAGCAAAATTAGTATTCAGAAGTAAGAAGGAACTGTAGAGGGAAAGAGACGGAGATGATCCGTCTCTTTTTTGGATAATGTAGGTATTAACAAAAAAGAAGTAGGAAACGAGGTAACCGAATGAATAACCGTACAAAGCAAAAGTCCTATCCACTGAAGATCGCTTCACGTTTATTATTGATCATTATTGGGGCACTGATCGCGGCATACGGCCTCGAAGCTGTACTCATCCCAAACAATGTATCCGATGGAGGTGTGACTGGTCTCAGCATCGTTGGTTCACAATTGTTTGGATTGCCATTGGGACTCCTCATTGCTGTTTTTAACATTCCTTTTGTTTGGTTAGGGTACAAGCAAATCGGTAAAAGCTTTGCCATTTATTCCGTTGTCGGCATCGCTTCACTGGCAGTTGGCACTAGCCTGATGCACCATATTCCAACCATCGTTCAAGGCGATACATTGTTAGTTACCGTTGTCGGTGGGATCATTATCGGTTTTGGTATGGGTCTAGCTTTGCGTAATGGTGGCGCATTAGATGGTATTGATATGTTAGCCGTTCTACTTTCGCGTAAACTGCCTTTTGGAACGAGTGACCTCATCCTGTTCTTGAACATGTTTGTATTTATAGTTGTCTCTACTGTATTTGGACTTCAAGGGGCAATACTTTCAGCCATTGCATACTACATCGCTTCTAAAGTCATTCACATTGTGGAGGAAGGTTTAAGCGGTTCTAAAACCTTCAAGATTATTACGAGACAACCAGAAAAAATGGTAGAGACGATTCGTGATCGCCTGGGTCGAAGTGCAACCTATAAGGATGCTTACGGTGGATATTCACATGAGCAGTTTAAAGAAATTACTTGTGTCATCAACCGCATGGAAGAAAGTAAAATGAAAGAAATCATCCATGACATTGACGAGAATGCCTTTGTTACGATCTATGACGTAGCAGAAGTAAAGGGCGGTAATTTCAAAAAGCATGATATTCATTAAAAAAGGGAAACAAGCAGTCTGGGTAATGGAAGTGTTTGAGATGATCTCTACTCCTATCCATCAGATCTATATCAGACAGTCAATGGATCATTGATAGTTGCAGAGAACCTCTCAAAGGAAAATAAAAGTACGGGTCGCATCCTTCTAATTACGAAGATGCAACCCGTATTTTTTCATTTTTTGCAGGACTGCTGTATGACTGACACCCAGATAAGCAGCTGCTTGCCGTATGGAGGTGTGCTTTTTCAGGGCGTTCGCGACCAAACCTTTTTCATAGGAATCCATTTGCTCACGCAGAAGTGTGGATGACTGTGAAGAAGAGTGTTCTTCGTGGACAGATACCTCTTGCTGGATATCCAGATACAAATGCTCGGCTGAAATCTCGTTACCGGGACAAAGGTAAACAGCTCGCTCCAGCACATTTTGCAGCTCCCGTACGTTTCCTGGCCAGTTGTGTGCTTGCAGGGCATGGATCGCAGAGCGGGAGAGGAGCATCGTGGGTTGGTTCGTAGTGCGACATACTTTTTGCATAAAAAACTGTGCGAGCATCGGGATGTCACTTTTTCGTTCGCGAAGCGGTGGTATCAGGATCGGAATGACGTGCAAGCGATAATATAAGTCTTCGCGAAACTGTCCCTTGCTCGTCATGTCAGCAAGATTACGATTGGTTGCCGCAATAATCCGTAGGTCGATCGAGATCGTCCTGCTGCCACCCACCCTACGTACGCGACGTTCCTCCAATACACGCAGCAGCTTCACTTGTAAATGCAAGGGTAGATCTCCGATTTCGTCGAGAAACAAAGTACCACCCTGCGCGATTTCAAACAGTCCGAGTTTTCCGCCCTTTAACGCCCCTGTAAAAGCACCTTGCTCATATCCAAAGAGCTCGCTTTCCAACAGTGTGTCCGGAATCGCCGCGCAGTTGATAGGGACAAAAGGTCCAGCAGCCCGATTGCTTTCGAAGTGGATCGCCTTGGCAAACAGCTCTTTTCCTGTTCCGCTCTCACCCTGTAAAAAAACAGTAGCATCACTTTTGGCGATGCGTTTTGCTGTCTCGATGCACTGTCTCATATTGGCACTTTGCTGAATGATTTCGTCGAAAGTGAATACTTCACCTTTTTGTACGGTAGAAAGCAGTTCTTGCATTTGTTTATGGTCTCTGAGAACGATGACAACGCCTTGTTGTTCGCTTTTTTCAGGGGAAACGATCGGATGATAGCTGCAGACGAACGTCATCGGTATCTTTTGTGCGACCAATAGGCTTACTGGAACACTCGGCAGATCGATTGCTTCAAGCATACAGCGTCTGATCTCGCTTACAGCCTCGCCCCACAGCTTTTCGATCGAGTGATACAACAGTTGTCCTGGCTCCATTTTCAGCATCGCTTGAGCGGCACGGTTGATCGTTGTCACACGCAATTGATCGTCTAAGAGCAGGATTCCTTCCGAAACAGTGGTCAGGATCGTACGTATTCGATTTTCACGCTCTTCAGCAGGAAGGCATGGGATTACTGTAGTCTGTTCCACCCCTGATACCTGCGAGATCCTTTCCACGATGGTGGTAATCTGGCTTGCAGGCACGGGAGGGATTTTCACATAAATGTAATGCGGTCTCACTTCCATGCCGATGATGTCTAGCTGGTTAGCAGCAATGCAAGCAATGACCTCGTGTGTAATCCCAACGCGGTTTACGCCTTTGATCTCTAAAGTGATACCCCTCAATGCGATCCCATCCATTCTCAAAAGTTCCGCATTCTGTCATCTTGTTCCTATCATAGCAAAAGAAAGCCTAGTACGATATGTACTAGGCGCAAGAGTTTAAGCAAATGAAAGGGCTATATCCAAATCATCGATAATATCTTCAACATCCTCAAGACCGACAGACAATCGAATAAGCCCGTCAGTAATGCCCATTCTTGCTCGTTCTTCAGCCGGAATGACGGAGTGCGTCATGGATGCAGGGTGCTGGATGAGGGAATCCACATCACCAAGACTTACGGCTCGTTTGCATAATTGCACGTTGTTCATCATGCGAATGCCTGCATCCATGCCGCCCTTCAGTTCAAAGGAAAGAATGCCTCCAAAGCCGTCCATTTGCTTACAGGCTAGCGCGTATTGGGGAAACTGTGGCAACCCAGGGTAGTAAACAGCAGCTACTTTGGGGTGTTGATGCAGGAACGCGGCAACTTTCCCGCCGTTTTCGCAATGACGATCCATTCGTACTCCGAGTGTTTTCAATCCGCGAATCAGCAGGTAAGCGTCAAAGGGAGCGAGAATCCCGCCGATGTCTTTTTGGGTGGTCATGCGAATCGTGTCCACGATAGACTTCGGACCGACAGCGATACCAGCAATGACATCCCCGTGCCCACCGATATACTTGGTAGCACTGTGAATGACAATGTCACAGCCGTACTCGATAGGTCTCTGCAAATAAGGGGACATGAAGGTGTTATCGACCACCACATAAGCATCTGCTTCTTTGGCAATTTTCGCAACCAGCTCCAAATCAACCAGCTTCATGGTTGGATTGATCGGGGTTTCGATATAGATGACTTTGGTCGATGGCAGAAGATGAGCACGGATCGACTCCTCATCTGTCATGTCACAAAGCGTGTAGTCAACATGAAAGCGGTCTTTCATCAAATTGAGCAAACCATAGGTGCAGCCGTATAGTCCTTCGGTTCCGAGAATATGATCGCCTGTTCTGACGAGAGCCATGAGTACGGCTGAAACTGCTGCCATTCCAGAGGCAAAGGCAAGGCCGGCTTCTGCCTTTTCCAAAGCGGCAACTTTTTCTTCCAGGACATGGACAGTCGGGTTGCCAAGCCGTGAATACATATATCCAGATTCTTCGCCAGCAAAACGTTTTGCGCCTTCTTCGACGGAGGAAAAAACAAACGTCGAGGTCTGGTAGATGGGGGTAGCCAAAGAACCGGTTCGGGGATCGGTATCCGTACCCGCATGAATCGCAGTGGTAGAAAGGCCGTATTTTCTTCTTGTTTGGTTGACGTTCATACTCGAATCACCTCATGGTAATAGTGTTACAAGGCATTCATGCATGAAGCATGCCAAGTTAAGAAAGTCAAAAAATTCAAATAAAATTTAAAAATATCTGAAAACGTAGGAATAAAAACTTTCCAAATGGTAATAAAACGAACCGATGTTGATTTTGTGGTGGGAGAACGGAAATACACTTTGTCATGCAATGTCGTGCACAAAAAAAGGGAGTCGGTGAGGGGAAAGGGTATAATAAATGGACAGAAGAAAAATCTACCGCTTTAAAAAGGAGAAAAAATGAAAGAGGAAAAAGCTTCGATCGAGCCAGGATGGAATTTTGACAATAGCTATGTGCGTTTGCCGCAATCGTTTTTTTCGAAACTCAGTCCTCCTCCTGTAAGCTCGCCAACTCTGGGGATCTTGAATGAACCACTGGCGAAGGAACTTGGTCTAAACGTGCAAGCGCTCAAAAGCAAGGAAGGAGTGGCGGCTTTTGCAGGAAACTTGATCCCTGAAGGTGCAATACCTCTCGCACAAGCGTATGCCGGGCATCAATTCGGTCATTTTACCATGCTAGGGGACGGTAGAGCGATCCTGCTTGGTGAACAAATAACACCTCAAGGTGAACGGTTCGATATTCAATTAAAAGGTTCGGGTAGAACTCCGTATTCCAGAAGAGGAGATGGTCGGGCAGCACTAGGTCCCATGCTCCGTGAATACATCATCAGTGAAGCGATGCATGCGCTTGGCATCCCGACAACCCGCAGCCTTGCAGTCGTAGAAACGGGTGAGTACATCCACCGTGAAACAGAGCTGCCTGGAGCCATCTTGACTCGCGTGGCAGCCAGTCACTTGCGAGTGGGCACCTTTCAATTCGCTAGACAATGGGGGACTGAAGACGAACTTAAGGCTCTTGCGGACTATACAGTGGAGCGACATTATCCTCTGGTTGCAAAGGATGAAAACCGCTATCTTTCTTTGCTTCAGGAAGTGATCAAGCGACAGGCAGGTTTGATTGCCAAGTGGCAGCTCGTCGGCTTTATCCACGGGGTAATGAACACCGACAACATGGCCATTAGCGGAGAAACCATCGATTATGGCCCATGTGCTTTCATGGATGCGTATGACCCGGCCACCGTATTCAGCTCCATCGATGTTCAGGGGCGTTATGCCTATGGCAATCAGCCGTATATTGCCGCTTGGAATCTGGCCAGATATGCGGAGACCCTTTTGCCACTGATTCATGAAAACGCGGATGTAGCGGTCAAAATGGCTGAAGATGAGATTAAAAAGTTTCCCGCGCTCTATCAGCATCAGTGGCTTCAAGGTATGAGAGCAAAACTCGGTATCTTCAGCGAAGAGACAGAGGACGAGGACCTGATCAACCGCCTCCTCAGCATCATGCAAGAGAATCGTGCAGATTTCACCAATACTTTCAGAGCTTTGACAAACGATAAGCCAGAGGATACCGGTCTGTTTTGCTCAACGGAATTTACCCAATGGCATGAGCAATGGCACGCGAGACTCGGCAGGCAGCAGGAATCAAAAGCTGCCTCACTCGAATTGATGCGAAAGAGTAATCCTTCCGTAATCCCTCGAAATCACCGTGTAGAAGAGGCTTTGGAAGCTGCAGTGGAACAAGGGGACTACAGTGTGATGGAGAAGCTGCTTGAAGTCTTGTCCCACCCTTATGTGTATGATCAAGTCATCGATGAGACCTATACACAGCCCATGCAATCAAACCGTCCTTACCAAACCTTTTGCGGTACCTGATAACGATACATGAATGGTCAACGATAAGATCTTCCTCATGATAGAAATGGGGAAGATTTTTTTGTGAATGAGGTACTTGCCCGACATGCGTACACTTTCCAACAGCCTGTACTTGGTTTCTGCATGTCAAACCTCTGTTCCAAATATACTCTTAAAAAATATCGGTTATTGGAGGAAGAATATGGAAGCGATTGTATGCACGAAATATGGATCGGCAGATGTTTTGGAGCTGCAGGACGTAGAAACGCCCGTCCACAAGGACAAGGAAAATTCGGGTTAAAGTCCATGCGACGACTGTCACATCCGGAGATTGCCGAGTGCGGGCCTTCAATAGTCCATTCATGTACAGGAAAGGGAACATTCAAAACGGGTAAAAAGTACTGATCTATGGCGCTTCTGGAGCGGTAGGATCTTCGGCGGTACAGCTTGCGAAGTGCTTTGGGGCTGAAGTAACCGGGGTATGCAGAACAACCAATCTAGAGCTGGTAAAGTCTTTGGGTGCTGATCATGTTATTGATTATACGAAGGAGGAATTTACAAACAGTGAAGAAAAGTACGAAATCAAATTGCATGAAAGCACTAACCTCAACAGGGAAGTTCGTAACCGTAGATGGTCAAGGGATAAGCGGTCATCGATCGATGCTATCCAATGGCTCAAATTCGCGATGCACACACGTGAACCTACAAGGTAGGGGTTAAACTCGATATGGGAGTTTTCGAGCGCTCTTTACCTAAAGAAAGACCGCATAACAGTTAACATAACAAATATTATGTGATGATAATTGTCACGTATTTAAGACAAAGTGTCCAACCTGCTTTTGGCTTCTGGTAAGATTCGCTACAATAGGATTATCTGTATCAATTTTGGAGGTACTCATGGGTGGAGAACTTTCTGTCTTACTAGCCTTCGCGGCGGGCTTTCTCTCGTTTATTTCTCCTTGCTGTTTACCGCTCTATCCGTCCTTTTTGTCTTATATTACGGGCGTGACGGTAGATGAGGTGAAGAAGGGGAAAGCTGTTTTTCAAAAGCAAGCGTTGCTGCACACCTTGTTTTTTATCATTGGATTTTCCATTATCTTTATCGCACTTGGTTTGTCCACATCCTGGATTGGGAGCATGTTTGTCAATCAACAGGACTTGATTCGACAGCTTGGTGGAATATTACTGGTGATCATCGGACTCGTGATGCTTCAGGTTTTCAAGATGGACTGGATGATGCGCACCTGGAAGATTGATTTAAAATCGCGACCTTTGGGGTATACTGGTTCTATACTGGTAGGCATGACGTATGCCGCGGGCTGGACTCCATGTGTAGGTCCAATCCTCTCGGGGATTATTGTCATGGGCGTGTCTGAGCCTTCCTTGGCTTTGACGTACACATTGGCATACACATTTGGTTTTGCCATCCCGTTCTTTGTCATGACCTTTTTCATCAGCAAAGTCAATGCGATCGTCAAGTACTCTGATCGCTTTATGAAGGCTGGTGGGGTCATCATGATTTTGTTTGGTGTTTTGCTGTATACGGATAAGTTGACGGACATTACACGCGTGTTGATTCAACTGTACGGGGGCTTTACGGGATTCTAACCGAGAAAGCTGAGGGATGAAATGAAAAAGCTGGTATTGGCAATGTTTCTGGCTGTGGGAGTCGGGTATCTATTCGTCGGCCAGCCACAGGGTGGAGCCCATGTCTTTGCGAACGAGCAAAAACCGGAAGTGGGCTATCAAGCTCCCCACTTTACATTGACTGGACTGAACAATCAGGTGTACAGAGTGGAGGGAAAGCGGGACAAACCCGTCATCGTGAACTTCTGGGCATCCTGGTGTGGTCCATGCAAAATGGAAGCGCCAGACCTTCAAAAAATCTTTGAGAAATATGGAAAAGAAGTTGACCTTTACGGCGTGAACGTAACTTCCAATGATAATCCGGAAACGGCGATGGAGTTCGTACAGACGTACAAGCTGACTTTTCCAATCCCGATGGACGTGACGGGTGCGGTATCTGACCGTTACAAGGTCATGGCCTTTCCCACGACTTATTTGATCGACCAGCAGGGCGTGGTTCGCAAAAAAATCATTGGTATGATTGATGCGGCTACGCTGGAGAAAGAGCTAAAAACAATGCTTGCAGAATAATACCAGGTATGGATGGAAGCCGCTGTCGTGTTCGAGACAGTGTAAGCGTCAAATCCCCCACCTGTTTCTGGAAACCAGAGTCTGTCACAATGAATCCATCATCATTCAGAAAAGGATGGATTCTGTGGTCGCCGCGCTGAGCCCCGAATGCGAAATCTGACGGGAACTTCGCAGGTGTATCTCGCTTGTGGCACGACGGATTTGCGTAAATCGATTGACGGTTTGGCCCGCGATCGTCCAGGAACAGTTTTCGCTTGATCCGTTTTCCGCCGCATTATTTGTGTTTTGTAACAGGAGGCGGGACAAGCTCAAGATCCTTCAGTGAGATCATGCGGGCTTTTGGCTTATCACAACAGCACGCCCATCCTGGCGATTCACCTAAAGTGGTCATTTGAGCAAAGTCATCTCTTTGAAGGAATTTCCCCTGGGTTTGTCGAATGAATCCCCTATGAAAACAAGAACGAAATCCCTCACCTTGGAACAACTCCAGCATGACTACGGAGACGCGTAGTGAACTTGCCATGGTACCCGCACAGGTGAAAGTCGTTCAGCATGTGCGGCAGGTATATGCCTGCCGTCACTGCGAACGACATGAGCTACAAACTCCAATCATCACTGCTCCGATGCCAAAGCCCGTGTATCCGGGTAGTTTGGCCTCTCCTTCAGCGATGGCGTATACGATGTGCCAAAAATACGTGGATAGCATGCCACTCTACAGGCAAGAGCAACAGTTTGCCCGTATGGGCTATACGTTGTCGCGGCAAACGATGGCAAATTGGATGATCTATGGTGCAGAGAAATGGCTAACGCTGATTGTGGAGGGAATGAAGGATTATCTGCTCAAACAAGAGGTGCTGCATGCGGATGAGACGACGTTGCAAGTGTTGAAGGAGCCTGGGAAATCGGCAGAAACCACTTCGTATCTGTGGATCAAGCCATTTGTGATCGGGCGTAAAAACTGGCTGTTTGCGAATACTCCACGGGGAGCAACGGCGAGCGCTACTATTTACAGTGTCATCGAGACGGCAAAAGAAAATGGGCTACACCCGTTCCGGTATCTTCAGTACCTATTCGAAAAATTGCCACAGCTTTCAGATATTCATGAGCCGAAGGCACTGGAACCGTTTATGCCGTGGTCAACTTCGTTGCCGAATACCTGCCGTGTTCCTTAATCTCCATCTATCATATGCTGGCTCCCATCTACCTACTAGGTGGGGCCTATTTGACGTTCACGAGACAGTGGCTTTTTTCTCGTCTTCTTTGGTATGCGCCAGGTGGCTCTCGGCCCATTTCCCCCGAATGCCTGTTTTTTTGTACTTTTGCCTAAAGAACAGGGTTGTTCTCTTTCATAGACTGGATTGAATCCAGGGCTAATGGAGGAATGTCAGATGGCCAAAGGTAAGAAAATCAAAAAAGACAAGCGACAGCATTCCAATCAGGTAAACTTGAAAATGGTCACCTCAACTACTTGTCAGGTATGTAAGCAACAGTGCGCACAGGGATTGGCCTATCTTGAAAAGATGTCTGAACCGGGCGCCATCGGCTATGGAGTTCCGTGCATCCTGACAAAAAAGTAATGGCATGCTAGTTCGAGCTGGCTGTCAAAGAACCAAGAGATAATCCCTTTTCTGAGGAATGGGATTATTTTTTTGTTTGAGATGTGAACCTTCGTTCGCTGTACGCTGGTCTGCCTCCGATCCCTGTATTATACTTAAACGATAGCCT
Organism: Brevibacillus sp. AY1; assembly: GCF_029870785.1. Taxonomy (NCBI): domain Bacteria; kingdom Bacillati; phylum Bacillota; class Bacilli; order Caryophanales; family Paenibacillaceae; genus Brevibacillus; species Brevibacillus sp. AY1. Next base: position 60,633 of record NZ_JAFLPN010000019.1, on the reverse strand, counting down.
AGTGACCGAGAAAGGAGTTGATCGTGTGCGCCCATTACAAATATCCGCGGAGACCGCAGTCAAGCTGGCCGAAGCACTTGATGTTCCATTGGAGAGACTGATGCATATGCCGCAGCACATTTTACTGCAAAAAATGATGGAGCTGGCCAAGCAGGAGGAAAGCGCTGAGAGTCCTGTTGAACCAAAGGAATGACACGCTTGGAAGTGTAGAAGAATAGAGGATATTTCACTGTTACGTGGAAGGTGTAAGGAACGTTTTTTTACAGGAGGAGAAGCAGATGGCAGTCAATGTAGCACATAAATTCCGTAGTGGATTGAAACCACAAGCTTTCGTAGAAGGAATGACAAAAAATAAAGAGCAATTCCAAGAGTGGTCCAATGCTTTTGCATGGCCAAGTGAAGAAGATCAGGCCTTTTTTGCATCTTTAAGCCACCGCGATGATCTGCGCTGCCTGATTCTGGCTGCTGATTGGTGCGGAGATGTCATTCGCAACGTTCCGGTAGTGCTGAATGCGCTGGCCGATACGGAAATCCCGACTGAAATCCTCGTGATGGAAGATCACCTTGACCTGATGGATGAGTTTTTGACGATGGGTGGTCGTGCGATTCCTGTCGTCATCTTCGCAGATACAGGTGGCCATGTTTTGGGCAAATGGGGTCCCCGTCCAAAGCATGTCCAAGAAGTGATGATTGCTTTCAAACAACAAAATCCGGATCGCAATGCGCCTGATTATGAGGCTAATATCAAAGTAGCACGTGAGCAGATGCTCCAGCAGTACGGTGAAGGAACGGGTTACCAAGCCGTTATTGTCAAAGAGCTGAGAGAAATCCTTTCTTCCTTGTAAAGAGATGATCAGACGCAGGCGGGACGAGATTCCCGCCTGTGTGTTTGGAAGGGCTGAGATCGATGCATTATTACGGCAATGAAACCATTATGTCTTTAGAGCAGGTGCTTCGCTTGAAGGCATCGGAAGTAAGGATCTTGGAGTGGGTCAGAACCTATGAATTTCTGGAAAACACCTATGGGGTAGACGAGCCTGTCCCTTACTTTTTGGAGATCCGATGTGAAAGTGAAGGAGTACGTATCAGAAAGAATCGAATCATGGATTTCCCCGATTATCAATGTGAAGGTGAAGAAGTATTTCCGAATGTGGAGCAGGCTTTGGCAGCTTTTCATCAGTGGGCAGAAGAAATTTTAGCTCGAACAGAAAAATAATCCAAAAATCTATTGACTCGTATACTTGTTCATGTTAAATTAATAAACGTCGCTCCTGGTTCACAAAAACCATACACGGACGACGTAAAAGATGCCGGTGTAGCTCAATTGGTAGAGCACCTGACTTGTAATCAGGGGGTTGTGGGTTCAAGTCCTATCGCCGGCACCATCTTTTCAGGTGGATTGATTTTTTCAGAGAATCGAGTTACAATCATTGTACAGGTTTTACTTGCCGGTGTGGCGGAATGGCAGACGCGCGCGACTCAAAATCGTGAGGGAAACCGTGGGGGTTCAAGTCCCTTCACCGGCACCAACTACGAATTAGAATGCTCTTGGGATATAAAAATCCTAAGAGCTTTTCTTGTTTAGACAATCGTCAAGACAAACTCGATTCGCCAGATCAGAACAGGTGATTGAGAAGAGTGGGTACAAGTTGCCTAGCAGCTCCGTTTCCCTTTCATCCATCCGATTCATTTGTACATCCTTTTTATTGCTTTGTACATTTTATGGTACATATACTTTTTCGGTTTTCTCATCTACGCCCAATCTCGGGACCACTTCCATGCAGCGATCTGTCGCGTTCGGTTGATTCGAGCGATGATCCGTTTGAACAAGCTTGATTTCCTCACCCCGAACTTCAATGCGATCACCTTCCCTTTTATTGGATAAGGGTGAACTACGCAAGAGAAGGTTAGTGCCTCGGAGCCCATAGCATAATGGAGACGCCAATCACGCAGATGGACGCACCCAGCCAATCGTAGAGATCCGGGACTTTTTTGTCGATCCCCCAGCCCCAGAGCACAGCCAAAATAATAAAGACCCCTCCATATGCGGCATAGACTCTGCCGAAGTTCGGGAAGTTTTGCAGAGTGGGAATGATCCCATAAACAACGAGAATGATACTCCCTACGATGCCATACCAGATTGGTTTTGATTCGCGAATCCATAACCACACCATATAACCGCCGCCGATTTCTGCGAGACCAGCGAGGACGAACAAGAAGATGGCGAACAAGGTTGATCACTCCTTCATTTCACAGTTGAAAAATGTTAATAAATTTCGTAATGATACAAAAATTAAGAAATAAAATTTCTTAGATGGAGATCCATGATGACAAAATTACTCTATAATAAAAACATAGTTGGAAATGTGAAGTCAACGTGAAGGCAAAGGAGAGGTTGGTCATGAAACACAATGAAGATCGACTGGATCAGAGCTGGGTCGCCAATGCGGAAGCTTGGACACAGTCTGTACGTGAACAACAAATTGAAAGCAGAAAGCTGGCTACAGATCAGGCCGTAGTGAACGAAATTACGAGTTATCACCCCAAAAGAGTTCTCGATGTGGGCTGCGGTGAAGGCTGGTTGGCTCGCGTTCTTAGTCAGCAAGGCTTGGAGGTTGTAGGAATCGATGGTAGCAACGAGCTCATCAAGCGAGCAGAAGCTCTAGGCGGTGGAAGCTATCATCATTTGAATTATACCGAATTGGGTGACAATCCCACTCAGCTAGGTGATGCTTTCGATGTCATAGTCTGTAATTTTTCGATTCTATCTGAAGACATAACCCTCCTTTTGCAATCGCTTTCAACCATTCTCTCGTCAGAAGGCGTACTGATTATCCATACCTTGCATCCGTTTTTCGTAGCAAATAGTGATCGCTATGAAGATGGCTGGAAAACAGAGTCGTTTAATGGGATGGGTGAAGGATATAAAACTGAGATGCCTTGGTATTTCAGAACGATCGGGTCTTGGATACAGGAATTGAATGATGCAGGACTTCAACTGAAGAGCTGCAAGGAACCGATTCATCCAGTCACCGGAAAACCGCTTTCGCTATTACTATCTGCTAGAAAGGTCTAAGCACACTAGTATTGGCAATCGACCAACTATAAAAACCAGCATACGTGCTGAGTGATGATTACGAAAGCGATCACCTGGCCTAGCTGTTTTTTTTCTGTGTTTATTCGTTTCGTTTTCATATGTCCTTGTTCACAGCTTGCAAAGGATGCATAGATGGGGGAAAGGTGAAGTTGATTGATCACCTGGAGCATGTGATCCTTGCGATCAATCAGCGAAGAACGATTCCTTATTCAATATGCAGGTACGTGATCTTATCCCCAATCGTAGCGCTCTCCATTCCAGGTACTTTTTCATACCGGATTTCAGAAAGCAATACACCCTCCAGGAGGACATGCTCAAAGCGTTGTAGTGCGTTCTGTAAGGAAGCATCCGCGTCTAGCGTCAGGATCACTCGTTTCTCAATCGGAAAATCGAGTTTTTTCGAGTATCCTGAACCGCTCTGATGATCTCGCGAACGATGCCTTCCTGTTCGAGTTCCTCTGTAATGACTGTATTGAGGGCAACGGTGATATTGTAGCCTGATGCGGATGCAAAGCCTAGTTTTCCTTGTTTTTCAACGATCCATTCCTCGGGGTACAAATGGATCACTTCGTTGGAAATGACAATCTAACTGATTCACAGCGGCATGCTTGGGAGCTGCATCAGGCACATAGTGATCCATCGTGGCGTACAGCGAATAAAAAGCGTGGACGTTGTGAATCGTATCGATTACTTTGAATTTGGCTTCTGCTACGATTTGTTTGGAAAACCGTTTGCTGTTCCAAGGCGCACTGTTGGAGAGGAGGGCCCAGCGAAAGGCGTCAGCTCCATACTCGTCGATGATCTCCCAAGGATCGATGACATTGCCTTTGCTTTTAGACATTTTCTGGCCATTTTCGTCCAATTCGTGACCTGTTGAAATAACAGCCTTGTAGGGAGATTTTCCCGTAAAAAGGGTAGAAACAGTCAATAGACTAAAAAACCAACCGCGCGTTTGATCGATTCCTTCAGAGATTATGTCTGCAGGAAACTGATCCTCGAACTGTTGCTTGTCGCCAAAAGGGTAGTGGTACTGGGCAAAAGGCATCGAACCGCTGTCAAACCACACATCAATGATTTCAGGTGTTCTTTCCATCACGCCACCGCAGGAGCAACGTAATTTGACTTCGTCCACATACGGTTTGTGCAGCTCAAGGTTGCCAGAGAGTGGCACAATAGACCTTTCACGCAACTCCCGATGACATCCAGGTGCACACTCGACGCCGGTTGAACGTCATCTTCGTTTGTTCGGACAAAGTGAAATCGTATTTCAGGATGATCGTGATCAACCAAGCGACGAAGGCTGTGTAAGCCAATTTCCCAGCAATACGAGCTACTGAATTCACGTATCTCACGCTCCCATACAAGACTCGGATAAGAAGAATGATGCCCTCCTCATCGTTGTGTCATATATATTAACGATAGATGTAATAATAAGTAACAAGATGGAACGGGCAAACTTAGTTTGATTAATATTTTTCAATGGTGAACCGGAGGCTCTGATGATCCGATCCTTTCTCGATCAGATTTTTTTAAGGATTTAAAAACCAACCGATACGATAAGTCGATAAAACCGAATACTTCATTATCGGGAATGCTTCCATCCATCATCACAGTGTTCCAATGGCGTTTATTGAGATGATAACCAGGAATGACGGCGGTGTACTGAAGTCGCAGTATTTCAGCGAGTTCAGGCTCGGACTTCAAGCTGAGCTGTAGTGTGCCATTCTTCTCGTGAAGCAAAGCAAACATTTTTCCGCCTACTTTATAGACGTGAATGTCGTCGCCGAATGGAAAATCTTCTGTTGCTTCTCTTTGATTTAGGCAATAGGTGCGAATTTGTACCAGGTTCATGATTCTCCCCCTAATTGAGTACGACTCATGCAAATAGTCCCTTTCCCATAATATGGGGGAGGAAGCGCCCTTTTTCAACCCTAACCTTTGGAATTGTGAAAGAATTGAATCAGTGCCTAACGAGCTTGGAGGTCACCTGATACCATATTCCAGGAGACCTCCAATGTTTTATTCTTTTCTTCTGCATCAAAACGGCAACGCCAGAACGGGAGGGTTATCGCCTTCCGTGATATTCGATATTCATATCGATGGAACGGAGCTCATCCTTGGCTTTTTCCACCAAGTGTTGATAATCTCTCACCACTTCTGTGAGTGCGGTTACGGATTCCTGATAATCTGGCTCGTTGCAAATGCCATCTATTGCTCGATGCAAGTGAAACATCTTGTCTTCAGTTCTGCGGATAAAATCCAGCCATTCCATTCCGTTCATGTGTGCGCCCCCTTTCCAGTCATAGCCTTTACCTGTTCAGGGAAATTATGCGGATGGAAGAGGGGATTGGCACAATTGATTACGTGAATGTCGTCAGAAGATTAAGCTTGTTTCGTGCAATGCTTCGTGATAACATACCTCACATCACGGTTTGTTGTCCGGTTGGCACCTAGAAACTTCCGCATAGAGCTGGCAATGAATTCACCAGAGGTGCACGATGCAAATATTGACAAAGTTGAATAGGTTTTTAGAAAGAATCATGCCACTCCTGACACCAGGCAGTGTCGTCATTGGTGTGCTGTCTGCCGAAACCCTGCAAGCCTATGCGTTTCTCAGTGCATGGGTGTTTGCGTTTATGACGTTCTCAGGGAGTTTGGGGGCGAGCTTCCGTGACTTTGCCCGTGTCCTGGCTCGTCCGTTACCGCTGATTGTCAATTTGGTGATCCTGCACGCGTTGATGCCTGTGCTGGCTTGGGTGACGGCAAGCTTGTTCTTTCCGAATGAGCTGGATATCGTCACCGGGTTCATTCTGGCTGCCGTCATTCCGACAGGAGTATCGAGTCTTCTGTGGACATCCATCTATATGGGGAACATGGCCCTGACGTTGTCCATTATCCTAATTGATACCGTGTTATCACCATTGGTGGTGCCATTGGGCCTTTCACTCATTCTTGGAGCCGCTGTGCAAATGGAGCTCGGCGAGATGATGAAAGGGCTACTGCTGATGATCGTCCTTCCTTCACTTGCTGGCATTGCCCTGAACCAGCTTACAAAAGGACGTGTCAAAACGACACTGGCGCCTTGTCTAGCGCCGTTCTCAAAGCTGAGCATGGGAGTTATCGTCGCGATCAACAGCTCGGTTGTTGCGCCGTACATTTCCCAGATCGATGGCAGACTTATCGGGATGGCCGCTCTCGTGCTGTTTTTATCGGTGTTAAGCTATCTGACAGGGTGGGTGGTTGCCAGGATTTTCGGATGGAAGCGCGATGTCATTGTCACGCTTACGTTTAACAGCGGAATGCGCAACATCGGAGCGGGAACAGTTATCGCCATCGCTTATTTTCCTCCGCTTGTGGCATTGCCGGTCGTCCTAGCTACTTTGTTTCAGCAGTCCCTTGCCGCATTCTTTGGTCTTTTCTTGCGTATGGTTGAAAAGGAAGACAAGCATGTGCGTTCTGAAGAGCAACTTCCGGATGCCATAGGAAAATAAAAGGAATGTGTGTAGTTGTAATCGTTGATCATTCTTTTATGTAATATAATGTTACGTGATATGGGTGAATAAGCCAAAAAAGATTTGACAATTTAAGTGTTTATGTTAGTATATATTACATAGCATGCATTCTCTCCACTTCCTATTTTTTTGACCCAGAAATGGGTCCTTTTTTTTTTAGGTGGAAGAGTATGGCTTCCCATCCCGTTGAAATAGCTTGCTTACCATCGCATAGAGGCGAGCGGGCAGATTCGGAAAGACAAACTTGTATTCATCTGACCCGCTTTTGAGCAATGCTACAGGCTTCTCAATTTGGTATGGAATTTTCATCAGATCCAGAATGGTTTTGTACTCATCAACATTAGATTTCTCAACCGTATAGTAAAAGGATTTAGACTGCATTAGGACACCACGCTCCTTCAGTATGTAGTGTAGCATAAGCAGTGCTCAGCTCCTAACATTACATAACGATTATTATGTAACCTTTTCCATCGGGAGAATGGATGACCTACGCTTATCATGTTACAGATAGACAGAAGGGCTTGGCATGACAGAAAAAGACTGGCAAAATAGAGAACGGAAGAAATGCACGAAACCTTGAAATTCGGGGGCCCATATGAAAATAGCGCTGCACCAGATTGCTTATCAGATCGGGATTCATCCAACTGAAATGGCGAAGCTTGTCTATGAAGGGGAGATAACCGGAGAAGTTCCAGGAAATAATCCTCAGGCAAAAGATGCGTGGGTCGATCTGCATTCGCTGCGCAATTTTATTCAATGGAGAAATGATCAGGGACGGATGGAAGAAATGGCGTACGGGAAGGCTATTCGTCACATTGATAAGTGGTTGTCTCGTAAACAAAGTCTGTAGCTGAAAAAAGGGAGAGTATATCAATGAACATCATTTATTGCTTGGTTCCAAAAAGGTATTGGGAGCAGTGGGCTGGACGAGATCACTATCTTCCTCGGGATTATGAGCAGGAAGGATTTATTCACGCCACCAAGGGAGATGAGCTTTTGGAGGTCGTGGCAAACCGCGTGTACAAGGCATTTACTGACGAACTTCTGGTATTGGTTGTCGATGAGGCCAAAACGACTTCTCCAATCAAGTACGAGCAGGCAAAGGACGGCCTCTTGTATCCGCATATTTACGGACCTTTAAACCAGGATGCCATTATGGATATCAAAAAGATGGAACGCAACAGCGACCATTGGACACAGGGATCGTCCATCCGCTAGATCAAGGCTTACCAATTGTACAATTCAAGCAGCTCCAGCACCTCTTGACGCTTTGCAGGCGGCAATTGATCTAGACGACGCAGCAAAAGTCCTATCCGTTTTCGCTGCTCTTCCTCGATTTCGGGATGTTTATTTCCTTTAATCCATTGACGTTTTAATTTCACGGACTCCGTTTCTGCAATGATTTTCAACAGCTTTCGCTCTAATAAATCTAGGGATGCCATACGAGAAACCTTCTTTTCGAAAAGATACGTACCAACAACGCCATTATAGCACGAGCCATACATAAAGGAACTTGCAATGGCGCACAATGGTAGTGGTAAATGACCAAATCTTGACGATAAAGGAGTGTTAATCAAATGGCAAAACCAGATGACCGCTCGGACAACGCAGCAAAATTGCGCGAAATGGCACAAAATACAGAGGAGAGAATTCAGGAGTCCCAGGATTACCTCAGTGAACATGCTGATGAGATTTCAGCCAAGGAAAAGAGCGATATCGAGGCAAAAAATCAGCGCCGTGAAGAAAGCGTGGAAGCATTTCGAGCGGAAATCGAGGATGAATCCTAACCAATACAAGAAGCGAAGCGCCTGTTGCTCTGTATGCGACAGGCGTTTTTTTGGGAAAACTTGCCCTAATGCGGCTGATATGCGCATTTCACAACAGGAGTCGCTCCGAATTGACGAAAAAAGTGCAACAAAACATGATTTGTTCCAGGAAACATGGTAATCTGTTTAAGGAACAAATTCATATATAGAGGAGAAAGACCATGAAACGACCAGAAGATACACGCGTCGTTGTCGGCATGTCCGGCGGCGTTGACTCCTCCGTGACGGCTTACCTGCTGAAACAACAGGGATATGACGTCATCGGCATCTTTATGAAAAACTGGGATGATACCGATGAATTCGGCCATTGCACGGCGGAAGATGACTTTCAGGATGTCCGACGCGTCTGTGAACAAATCGATATTCCGTACTACACGGTTAACTTTGAAAAAGAGTACATGGATAAAGTATTCCAGTACTTTTTGGATGAATATAAACGGGGTCGTACGCCCAATCCAGATGTCATGTGCAACCGCGAGATCAAGTTCGGTGAGCTGCTTGCCAAGGTCATGGATCTGGGGGCCGATTATATCGCGACCGGCCACTATGCACAGGTAAAGCATATCGATGGCGAGTACAAGCTGTTGCGCGGCGTGGACAACAACAAGGATCAGACGTATTTTCTCAACGTTCTTGGTCAGGAGCAATTGTCCAAAACCATGTTTCCGATCGGGCATATGCCCAAGCCGCAAGTACGTGAAATTGCCGAGAAGGCAGGGCTGGCAACAGCGAAGAAGAAAGACAGTACGGGTATTTGCTTTATCGGGGAACGAAATTTCCGCGAATTTCTGCAAAACTACCTTCCTGCCAAAAAAGGAAACATTGAAACGGTCGATGGGCTTGTGATCGGGCATCACGATGGTTTGATGTATTACACGCTAGGTCAACGCCAAGGATTGGGCATTGGCGGAGGACATGGCACGAGTGGAGAGCCTTGGTTTGTCGTGGACAAGGATTTGGAACGTAATGTTCTGATTGTTGGTGAAGGCTCCAACCATCCTAGACTGTATTCAACCAGTCTGATGGCCACCGAAGTAAATTGGGTGAGCCATTCAAAACCACAGGAATCATTCCGTTGTACAGCCAAATTCCGCTACCGTCAACCGGATCAGGGTGTCACCGTGAACCTGTTAGGTGACAACCAGGTCGAAGTGGTTTTTGACCAGCCTCAAAAAGCGGTAACGCCTGGACAGGCAGTGGTTTTCTATGATGGTGAAGTGTGTTTGGGTGGTGGAACAATCGACAAAGTAACCTTGATGGGAAAAGAGAAATAGGTTGTAGGGGGATCTTTTTCATGGAAGCAACGAAAAAATCAAAGGTGATTATTCTCTCCTTCTTGATAGGTGCGATTTGTATGGGAGTCATCGCCTACATCGGCATGTCGTATGGCGGTCGCGCACACATGACCAATATTGAAGCGAAGATCCTCGAGCGCGGAGGGGCCCTGGTAGCTGGAAGTGTAATGGCTGTGCCGAAAGATGAGAGTCCCTTTGAAAAAAGCGGCAAGGGAAACACCATCTTTCGAATCAAATACACGAAGGACGGAAATGAGCATCTCGCTTGGTATCGTTCCAAAAATCAGTCCTCCATCATTTCCGAACCAGAGGAATGGATTTTTCCTGAATAGATAGAGGAAATCAATAGGGAGAGTGAATGCAAGTCATGACCCAGTTAACCGGACTTCGTGATCTCGCAGAATTGATTGTTCGTATTGAACCGCGTGCGAAGGAAGCTTCTCTCTCGATCCTGGCGCACGAGAACAAAGAAGAAATAACCAGCCTGCTGGTCGATGGACTCGGTATGAAAGTCCCTGTTCAGCACAGTTCAGGGGAGTACGCCAATCATCTGGCTGTTTTGCGCGCTGGTTCCAACAAATATACGTTTGCACAGGATTGGCGTGAGGTATATGTCAGTGAGATCAACTATTGCGCCTGTCGAATTCCACCAGGTGCTCACGGCTTACTGGTCCATCATATCGATTATCCGGGCGTCATTTACGACGTGTCTCAAATTCTCGCCAATCATCACATCAATATTTCCAAGCTGAATGTATCACGCGAGCAAAAGGGAAAAAATGCGCTCCTCGTCTCGGTAACCGATGAAGAAATTACCGCTTCTGTGGTGCGGGAAATCGAGCAATTACCTCAAATCACTAAGGTGATTTCGTTGCAATAAGAGATGTGCCGTCCGTTTTTCGGGCGGCTTTTCTTTCGAGAGATCTATCGATTGGGTATTTAGTAAGTGGGAAAACAGCTTGACTACCACGATATATTGATGTAATGTAAGTCATAACAACTACATATTGATGCGTATAGGTGTCTAACCGTCTATCGATGGTAGACTTAATAGGGAAGCTCGGTGAGAATCCGGCGCGGTCCCGCCACTGTAAACAGAGAGTTACGCTTTGAAATGGCCACTGATCCATGGATTGGGAAGGTAAAGCGTTACGATGATCTGTAAGCCAGGAGACCTGCCTTAACGTAAACACTATGGAACCTACGGGAGATAGGGAAGTGTTGGAACGCTCGGTCACCCGTGAGGTATTGTGTCCTAGGGAATGGATATGCGTATTCGACTTTCTTCGTCAGTCGGATACGCTTTTTTTATGGCTAAACCAGTGTTTTCAGGAAGGAAGAGATCATTGATACTCGCATTTGATTCCAAAACGGGCAATGTACGCCGATTTGTCAACAAACTGAATCTGGATATGCCCACTGTGCAAATTCAAGAGGATCTGTTGCTGGAAGAACCGTTTATCCTGGTCACCTACACGACGGGATTCGGACAGGTGCCCGATAAAGTACAAACGTTTCTCAAGCAGAATCACTCATGGATGCGGGGAGTAGCAGCCAGCGGCAATCGGAACTGGGGGACGAGCTTCGCCAAAAGTGCGGACACGATCTCTTCTGCCTATCACGTACCATTGTTAGCGAAATTCGAACTGTCCGGAACGATGCATGATCTGGAACTATTTAAAAGCGGGGTGGCATCCATTGCGACACATTGAACTCAATAACCAGCTGATGCAGCGCGGTGAGGATGGTTTTTACCTGTTGGATAAGGACCAGGAGGCAGTGCAGTTATTCATGGAAGAGGTGCAAGCCAAAACCATGACATTCTCAAGCATCCTGGAGCGGATGAACTATCTAATCGAACATGACTACTATGAAAACGTCTATGAAACCTACACGAAGGAGCAAGTCGAAGAAGTCATTCGGCTCGCGCATGATTTCAAATTCCAATTCGCTTCTTATATGGCCATCTCCAAATTTTACAAGGATTATGCCTTGAAAACGGACGACAAGAAATCCTATCTGGAGCAGTACCCGGACCGCGTAGCGATTGTGGCCCTCTCCCTGGCTCAAGGAGATTTTGATCTGGCCAAACGGCTGACCGTGTCGATGATGGACCAGCGTTTGCAGCCAGCGACGCCTACCTTTTTAAATGCCGGCAAAAGCCGCCGTGGTGAGATGGTCTCCTGTTTTCTCTTGGAGATGGATGATTCGCTGAACTCGATCAATTACATATTGGGCACCTGCATGCAGCTTTCCAAAATCGGTGGCGGAGTAGCAGTCAATCTTTCCAAGCTGCGCGGACGCGGGGAACCGATCAAAGGAGTAGAGGGCGCAGCTAAAGGCATTATGCCTGTGCTAAAGCTGTTGGAGGATGCTTTTTCTTACGCAGACCAGATGGGGCAGCGCAAGGGCTCTGGAGCAGCGTATTACAACATATTTGGCTGGGATATCAACGAGTTTCTGGATTGCAAAAAAATTAACGCCGATGAAAAATCACGAATCAAGACGCTGGCAATCGGGCTGATCGTACCGAACATCTTTTACAAGCTGGCAGAGGAAAACAAACCATTGACCGTCTTTGCTCCGTACTCCGTCTACAAGGAATACGGACAACATCTGGACGATCTCGATCTGGATGAGATGTATGAAGAGCTGTTAGCCAACGAGCGCGTGCAAAAGCAAACCTTGATGAGCGCACGGGAGATGCTGACCAAGATTGCCATGATCCAGTTGGAGTCGGGCTATCCCTACATCATGAACAAGACCAATGCGAACAAGGATCACGCATTAAAAGACCTGGGCTCCGTGAAAATGTCCAACCTTTGTACGGAAATCTTTCAATTGCAGGAGACCTCGACCATTGCAAACTATGGAGAGACAGACATCATCCGACGGGACATCAGCTGCAATTTGGCCTCTCTGAACATTGGCAATGTCATGGAACGCAAGATGATCCGGGAGTCAGTGCACGAAGGGATCGAAGCGATCACATCCGTAAGCGACATGACCCGAGTGGAAAACGCTCCGGGTGTACAAAAAGCCAATCGGGAGCTTCATTCTGTCGGGCTGGGAGCCATGAATCTGAACGGTTTTTTGGCCAGAAACAAGATCGCATATGAAAGCGAAGAAGCCAAGGATTTTGTCCGCACCTTTTTTATGATGATGAACTATTATTCTCTGGAAAAGAGCATGGAGATTGCCAGGAAAAAGGGAACTACCTTCCTCGGATTTGAGCATTCTGAGTATGCAAAGGGTACGTATTTTGAAAAGTACCTCAATATCGACTACCATCCGCGTACAGAGAAAGGTAAGCAGCTCTTTGCCGATATGTACTTGCCGTCGACGGAAGATTGGGCAAAGCTCAAAACGAACGTGCAGACATATGGCTTGTACCATGCCTACCGACTCGCAATCGCACCTACGCAAAGCATCTCGTATATCCAAAACGCCACTTCCAGCGTGATGCCGATCGTGGAGCATATCGAGACGCGTACGTATGCTAATTCGACGACCTACTACCCGATGCCGTATCTTTCGCAGGAGAATTATTTCTATTACAAGTCGGCGTATATGATTGATCCATTCAAGGTCATTGACCTGATCGCGGAAATTCAGGAGCACGTGGATCAAGGCATTTCGACCATCCTGCACGTAAACAGTAACATTTCGACCAGAGAGCTGGCTCGCTACTATATCTACGCAGCGAAAAAAGGATTGAAATCACTCTATTACACGCGAACCAAGCACTTGACTGTAGAAGAGTGCATCAGCTGCGCGGTCTAAATCAAGCAAAAAAGAGGGAAGCCGGATGAAAGCTGTCAATTGGAACAGGCCCGATGACGATTTTACAATGACCTTTTGGAACCAGAACATCATGCAGTTCTGGACCGATGATGAAATCCCGCTGTCTGACGATAAAATGTCCTGGATTGAGCTTTCTCAAGCAGAGCGGGAAACCTATAAAAAAGTGCTGGGTGGACTCACTTTGCTCGATACCGTTCAGGGCGGAATTGGCATGCCCAAAATTATGGAGCATGTGGACGGCTTGCAGCGAAAAGCCGTATTGGGCTTCATGGGGATGATGGAGCAGATTCACGCCAAATCCTATAGCAGTATTTTCACGACACTCGCTGCCACAGAAGAAATCGATAACATTTTTAAATGGGTGGAAAGCAACTCGCATCTGCAGACCAAGGCTTCGATTATTTCTCACTACTATCAAAACATCGAGACGCCAAAAGACCTGTATTTGGCGATGGTCGCTTCTGTTTTCCTGGAAAGCTACCTGTTTTACAGCGGCTTTTTCTATCCTTTGTTCCTCGCTGGTCAGGGAAAAATGACGAGCAGTGGCGAAATTATCGATCTGATCGTCCGTGACGAGAGCATCCACGGCCTTTATGTAGGCGTACTCGCTCAAGAAGTGTATCAGCAGCTAAGCGACTCGGAGCAGGTGGCGGTCAGGGAAGAACTGTTTTCCTTGCTGGACAAGCTGCATCAAAACGAAGTGGCGTATACGGAATCCTTATATACGGCAATCGGTCTGAGTGAGGACGTTCTCGCTTACGTGCGCTACAATGCAAACAAAGCCTTGATGAATCTGGGGCTCGATCCGCTTTTTCCTGAGGAAGAAGTAAACCCAATCGTACTGAATGGGATCAGAACGCATACCAAGCAGCATGATTTCTTCTCTAAAAAAGGCAACGGCTACGTCCGTACGATTCATGTCGAGCCGCTGACAGACGACGATTTTCGTTTTGATTTCTAAAGAGTCGATTGCCTTGGATGAAGCAGGAAAGCCGAGAATCGAGTATGGTTTGAATACCGGAATCAATTTGCAAAAAAGCTGCAAGTCGGTGAAAATGTGATTGGAAAGCTGTTGACGGGAATGGTAGAAAATCTGAATATGTTCTTTATCGAGACAGAAAAGGGCCTCGTTCCCTATTTCGAATCCGATTTTCTATCACCAGAAGAGCTGCAACAAAGAGGTGAGCAATCTCTTGCTTCGTTGCGCTCCGAATATGTGCGCTGTGCGGTTCATGCGATGGCGGAACAAATTCGAGCAAATGGTAACGATGTGACCGTCACCGAGTAGAGTCACCTTTCTCAAACCTCGTTTGTACTCACCATGAATGCTGCAAACAAAACCCTGCGCATAGCAGTAGATCAGGATGGTCAAGTCGAGGAACAGGTAGAAGGAGTGACAGGACGTTCTTGTGTTGATTTTACAGCAAATGTGGAAAGCAAGCTGACGACAAACAATGCGATGCAACGGGTTTGGACGCATGAATACGATGCGATGGTTGAAGACCAGCAAATCCAAATCCTGCGACTCGGGTAAAAATTCGTCGGGTAAAGGGACAGGAGCGATTTGCTTGGAAGAGCTGAACATGACAGAAGTGGAGCGACGATGTGCTGGAAAGCAAACCTTCGCCCTCTTTGTCTATACCCCGATGTGCGGGACGTGCAAGCTGGCAGAAAGGATGCTGGAGGTGACCCATGAGGCCCTACCAACAGCTCCGCTCTACAAGATTAATTTGAATACCGCGGCACCTTTGGCAGAGAAATGGCAAATTACCAGCGTGCCTGCCCTCATTATTTTCAACAGAGGTGAAATCCAGGAAACGCATTACGCGATGCAATCGGTTGGCTTTCTCTTTGAAGTGCTGCAACCTTTGATCTAGACAAACACCTATTTCCTTCGTGATGAATACAAGAAAGAGAGAAAGAAAGCGAAGGAGGAGGCGTATGCAGATTCATGTAGTCGAGCAAGGCCAGACAGTGCGGAGCATCGCTGAGACATACGGGTCGACGGCAGATGAAATCGTGAAAGCGAATGAACTGCCTGACCCGAACAACCTTGTCGTCGGACAGGCGCTGGTGATACCCATTGTCGGCAGTTTTTACTGGGTTAAACCCGGGGATACCCTGTACACCATCGGTCAACGCTATCAGATCAGTGCTGCCGAGCTAGCTCGTGTGAACGGAATTTCACAGTATCGGCCACTTAACGTAGGTCAGCGCCTGTATATTCCCCCTCGGCCCAGACGAGCAGCGGATTTTGTTGCTTACGCAGAGCCCAGGCGTACCGTCAGCCCTGCCCTGGAAGAGGATGTCCGCAAGGCTGCCCCTCATTTGACGTACTTGGCTCCCTTTAGTTTTCGCATTAATCGGGATGGCACCTTGACGCGGCCGGCGCTCAACAATTTTGCCGCAATCAGCAAAGAAAACCAGGTTGTCATGATGCTGGTTGTGACCAATTTGGAGGGCGGTCAATTCAGTACGGAATTGGGTAGCCTCGTCTTGAATGATATGGAGATTCAAAATAAGCTGCTGGACAATATCATTGCCACCGCACAAGAATTAGGATTTAGGGACATTCATTTTGATATGGAGGCACTTCCTGCTGAAGACCGGAATGCCTATGCGCAGTTCCTAAGGCGTGCGAAGGCACGGGCAAATGAAATCGGACTAATGATTTCGGTTGCTGTCGCGCCCAAAACACGGGCTGATCAACCTGGGAAGTGGTATTCCGCGCATGACTATCGCCAAATTGGAGCCATCGCTGACTTCGTCGTGATCATGACCTATGAGTGGGGGTATAGTGGCGGTCCTCCAATGGCTGTATCGCCGATTGGACCTGTTCGTAGAGTATTGGAGTATGCGATCACTGAAATGCCTGCAGATAAAATTATGATGGGACAAAATTTGTACGGCTATGACTGGACTCTGCCGTATGAACCCGGTACGACAGCAAAAGCATTAAGCGCACAAGCGGCCGTCGCACTCGCAGCCGAGCAAAAAGTTGCGATTCAATACGATTATCAGTCTCAGGCTCCATTTTTCGAGTACACAGACGATCAAGGGCGACGTCATCAGGTCTGGTTTGAGGATGCACGCTCCATTCAGGCGAAGTTTAACCTAGTTAAACAATTAGGACTGCGTGGAGTCAGCTACTGGAAGCTTGGCTTGCCATTTCCGCAAAATTGGCTGTTGATTGAATCCAACTTTCGCGTTCGAAAGAGAGCGTGACTACAGGGCGTACAATCCCAAAGGTTTGTACGCCTTTTTTTCATGGAAGTAATCGTGGTATGATGCTAAAAAGACAGCCATTTTGGCCGTCCAAAAGACAGCCATTTTGGCCGTCCAAAAGACAGCCATTTTGGCCGTCCAATGACTGCCTTTCATGGCAGCGAAATAGGAGGAACGCAGGCATGGGAGAATGCAGATTGAATCACAGTGTTGAGGATGTACAGAACAAATTGGCGGAGCAAGCCCCTTTCTTACCTGGGGATCGTGCAGCACAGCTTTCCGCATTGCTGGAGACTGACTTGTCCCAGGAACAGCTGAACGAACTGTTTCATTTGTTGAAAAAATACGACCTCGCATCAGCGGAAGAGCGCTTAAACCGTGATGAGCAAATGGCCTCTTTTCTGGGGTAAAGCTGAGATGACAATGGTTCAGTCGATTTTTTTACGACCGCTAAAGCCATCATGCAGCCCATGATAGTGATGGACAGTGGTTTCACCCTCACGCCAGCACAGCAGGACTTCTTCACCGTTCATAATGGCGGGGAAATCCACGAGACCAACATCGATATCCTTTACCTGAATCCCCTGGGTAGCTAGCTGCTTGATGCGCATTTGCGCTTCTATCTCCATGAACTCCAATCGGCATTCCAGCGTAAAGAGTTCATCACTTTCTTGCGATGCATGTATCTTTTTGGCTGTTTCACGTTCTTGATAGGTTTTATAGAACTGACGCTTCAGATCTTTCAAAAAGGAGATTTCATCCTTTACATACGGCAAACATTGATTCGCCTCTTCAAGTGTAAAATACTTTTTTGTCAACATATCCGCCCCCCTCCCTTGTATTATAAGCATAATCGTTGGAGGGAGAAAATGGCTGGAGCACATATTGTTTTTTTGCGACCAGCGGCAAGGAGTCAAGATGAAAGATAGGTTGTATTACCAAGACGTCTATCAGCAATCGTTCACCGCATCCATCACCCAAAGAGGCTCAGAAGCGGATGGCACACCTTACGTGGTGCTTAGCCAAACGGCGTTCTATCCTACAGGTGGCGGACAGCCGGGGGATCATGGAACACTTGGGCATATCCAAGTACTGGATGTAGAGGAGACAGAGGGTGAAATCCACCATCGACTCTCCGAACAGTTGCCTGAAGAATGGGATCAAGTCCAAGGGCAAATCGATTGGAATAGACGCTTTGACCATATGCAGCAGCATGCGGGCCAACATATTTTATCCGCAGCCTTTATCGAAGTAGCTCAGGCAGAGACACTGGCTTTTCATATGGGAACCGAGCGCGTCACGATCGATGTGCGACTGGACGCGCTGCACGAAGAGTTGTGGCAGCAGGTCGAACGACGTGCCAATGAGATCATCCTGGAAAATCGCCCGATTATCGCCCGTTTTGTCGATGAGGAAGAATTGGCGAAATTGCCCCTGCACAAACAGCCAACCGTTACGGAGAATATACGCTTGGTGATCATACCCGAGTTCGATTACAATCCTTGCGGCGGGACCCATCCTTCACGTACGGGCGAAGTAGGGCTGATCAAAATCCTGGGTTGGGAACGGCATCGCGGCAACATTCGATTGGAATTTTTGTGTGGCTGGCGCGCTATGCGGGATTACACCCAGAAGCAGCGAAGATTGAACGAAGCTGCTCGTTTGCTAGGCACCAACGAAGCTGATTTGGTGACACAGGTAGACCGTCTGCTGTCCGAACGCGATTCGTTGAAACAAACCCTGTTGGAAAAAGAACGACTGCTGCTTGAAGAGGAAGTTCGTCAAGCGATTGTGCATGCTGTTCCATTGGGTCACTATCGCTTGATTCAAAAAGTATTTGCCGATCGTACGATCCAGCAGCTCCAACAGTTTGCTCATCAAGTAAATGCTCAGGCAGCTGATGTTCTAACGCTCCTGGCGGCTACTGGTGAAAAACAGCAGCTTGTTTTTGCTCGGGGCCAGGATGTGCCCGTTGCCATGAACGAGTTGATGAAGGAAACATTGCCTCTCATAACAGGAAAAGGCGGAGGCAGTCCGGCGATCGCACAGGGTGGCGGCCAGTCGAACCTTCCCGCCGAAGAAGTGCTTGCTCATGCGAGGCAGAAGCTGGAGAGCATATTGAGCGGTGAATAAGCAAAAATAGGAGGTTAAACGATGAATTGGAATCCTGGCGATATTGTTCGCGTTCCTTACAAAACAGGAGAGTATATTGCGGAAGTTCTGGAAAATCAAGACAACAAGCTGTTGGTGAAGGTCTTGGCCGTGACGAAGTTCCCAACACAGGGCGATTTGCACACATCCTATGAAGTGGATGTGCCTTTATTTCATCAACGTCCAGCGCTTTCTCATCTGGAGAAGTTCTATGTGGCTGGCCCATCCGTCATTCGCTATAATGCTGCAATCCCGGATTACAAGGAATCGGTGCGTATTGCACTGGAGAGAGAGATGGAAAAGCTGAAAAAAATGTCCGCGTGGGCAGAGCGCTGTCTGGTCGAACTGGAAGTCATACACAAGGAAACCTTTACAAATTCAAAATAGCGTGATACTGTATAGGCGAAAGTGAAAGTACACAATCACATAGTTCTTTACCAAGCGGGGGCCGAGCATCGTTGGCTGAGATTGTAACGAGTGTGTTACTGACCGTTGAACCTGACCTGGGTCATGCCAGCGGAGGAAGAGGTAGACGAAATCGTTGTTGCGGTACGTGTTGCGCAAGCTTTAGGTAGCTTGTTCGTCACGCATCGCACATGGAATCGAACCCAACCATCCGAGTGGCGGATGGTTTTTTTATTGCCATTCGTCCGGATGTTTTGGTATACAGCTTCTTCTGTTTGGCTGGAGGATAGTCCAGTAGACGGGAGAAGTTTTTTTGTTTGAGAGAAAAAGGGACAAAAGGGGGGAGAGATTCATGCGGATTACCTTAAATGGCAAGCAGGTTGAATTGACGGAAGAGGTGCAAACCATTCGCGGCTTGCTTGCTTCCTATCAGCTCCTGGAAAAAATCGTGGTGGTCGAACAGAATGGCGAAATACTCGATCGCACGAAGTATGAAGAAAAAACGATCGCAGATGGTGATCGGATTGAGATTGTTCACTTTGTTGGGGGAGGATGACACATCATGGATACATGGAAAATTGGCACATACGAATTTCGTTCCCGTTTGCTCTTGGGAACCGGTAAATTTGCAGATTTGGATATACAAGGTAAGGCAGTAGAGGTTTCGGGGGCAGAGATTTTGACTTTTGCCGTACGCAGACTGAATCTGGAGAATCCGCACGAGCCTCATTTTTTGGAAAAGCTGGACTTGAAGCGTTTTACCTTGCTGCCAAACACAGCGGGAGCTTATACCGCAGAGGAAGCGGTCAGAATCGCTCGACTCGCAAAAGCCTCCGGACTGTGCGACATGATCAAGGTTGAAGTGATCGGCGACCCCAAAACCTTGCTGCCTGATCCGATCGGAACCCTGGAGGCTTCACGCATCCTCGTGGAGGAAGGCTTTACCGTGCTGACCTATACGAATGACGATCCGATTCTCGCGAGAAGGCTGCAGGAGGTCGGCGTGCACGCTGTGATGCCTGGAGCATCACCGATTGGCTCTGGCCAAGGAATCGTGAACGAAAACAACCTGCGTTTTATTATCGAAGATGCAAAAGTACCGATCATCGTGGATGCAGGGATCGGTTCGCCAGCTGATTGTGCAAAAGCGATGGAGCTGGGCGCGGACGGCGTGCTGCTCAACACGGCAGTAGCGTTGGCAGACGATCCGGTACTGATGGCAGAAGCGATGAAGCTTGGCGTAGAAGCAGGTCGCAAAGGATTTATAGCAGGGCGCATCCCGAAAAAGAGATATGCATCCGCGAGCAGTCCGACAGAAGGGATGATTGAGTAGCGTGGATCGTGTACGTGAAGCGGTCGCAGCCATAGCCAGTCGACAACAGGAAATGTTTGACTTGCTGGAAATTTTGGTCTCTCAACCGACAGTAAGTCCCCCGGCACGCAACAGCGATGAGGTTCAGGGAATATTGGCTGACGAATTGACGCAGCTGGGCTTTGAAGTCGACAGATGGACCGTTTTTCCTGGTGATGACAACATCGTGGGGAGACTTACGGGTACGGACTCGAAGCAGGCGAACAGTCTGATCATCAATGGACATATTGACGTCGCTGAGGTAGGCGATGATGCAGGCTGGACCTACCCGCCATTTTCTTTGACAAAAGGCAGTGACGGGCGGCTGTATGGACGTGGTGTCGCGGATATGAAAGGCGGTATGGCTGCCAGTCTGTTCGCGGTCAAAATGCTGCGCGAGCATGGTGTTCCTTTGAAAGGCGATTTGATTTTTCAATCCGTGATTGGAGAAGAGGCAGGAGAAGCCGGGACGCTGTCTGCTATCGAGCGTGGCTACACCGCCGATTATGCAGTCGTCGTCGATACCAGCAATCTGCACATGCAAGGACAAGGCGGCGTGATCACAGGCTGGATCACGGTGGAAAGCCCTGTCACCCTACACGATGGGATGAGGGCGAGAACCATTCATGCCGGAGGTCGCGTGCACGGTGCATCAGCGATTGAAAAGATGACAAAGATTATCGCCTCCCTGCAAGATTTGGAACGGCATTGGGCTGTGATGAAATCGTATCCGGGCTTTCCTGCCGGCAGCACCACAATCAATCCGGCCGTGATCGAAGGCGGACGTCACGCAGCATTTATTGCAGATCGTTGTGCCCTTTGGATCACGGTGCACTTCTATCCGAATGAATCGTATAAAGAGGTCGTAAAAGAAATCGAAGACCATGTGAATCGAGCGGCAGCAGCCGATTTGTGGCTGCGAGAAAACCCACCTGTGTTTCGCTGGGGAGGTCGTTCGATGATCGAGGAGCGCGGAGAGATCTTTCCTTCCCTGGAATTAGATGTGAATCACCCGGCTCTGAGCGTCCTGAAGTCCGCCTATGAGCAGCAGCTGCAACAAACACCTGTCGTGGACATGTCGCCTTCCGTGACAGATGCCGGATGGTTTGCCCATGCGGGGATTCCGGCTGTGCTGTTCGGACCTGGGGAGCTGGCTCACGCACATGCCGTAGATGAATCGATCGATCCGGAACAGCTCGTACAATTTGCACAGATACTGGCAACCTTTATCGCAACCTGGTGCAACCAGGCAAAACAAGTGGAGGAGTGACTGCGTCGTGAAGCCTTTTTCACAAAGACTTTGGGAAAGCGTGGCGCCGATCTGGGAGCGCACACATCAACATCCTTTTGTAACAGGATTGGGCGACGGGACCTTGCCCGTTGAATCGTTTAAGTTCTACATGAAACAAGATTACGTGTACTTGATTGAATACGCCAAAATGTTCGCACTAGGCAGCACAAAAGCTTACGACCTGGAGACGAGTGCCCGATTCGCGGGATTGCAGGAAGCGACACTGAATGGTGAAATGGCCTTGCATCGTCAATACGCAGAACGCTTTGGCATCTCCAGGGAAGAATTGGAGGCAACCGAGCCTTCCTTTGTGATGCTTGCCTATACCAGCTACATGCTCAAAGTCGCGCATCAAGGCTCATTGGCAGAGCTGGTGAGTGCACTGTTGCCTTGCACCTGGAGCTATTGGGAAATCGGAAAGCTTTTGGCCAAGGTAGACGGCGCGATGGATCATCCTTTGTACGGTGACTGGGTACGCATGTACAGCTCTGACGAATTCGGTCAGCTGGCTATCTGGCTGATCGAAGTAATTGATCAATTGGCAGAGGGGAAAAACGAGCAGGAGCTCGCACGTTTGGAAGAGCATTTTCTGATCACCTCCAAAATGGAGCTTCTGTTCTGGGATATGGCGTACCGGCAGGAAATGTGGCCGTGAGCGAGCAAATCGCTTTTTCTCAAGTGAGCTTTTCTTACGGAACAAAGCCTATACTCGACTCGTTTGACTTTTTCGTGGAAAAAGGGGAGTTTGTCAGTCTGATCGGGCCCAGCGGAATTGGCAAAAGTACCTTGTTTCAGCTGGCAGCAGGACTCCTTCAGCCCGGGTCGGGAGAAATTCGCATAGGCAAAGAAGCTGTAGAAAAGCGCCTTGGTAAGATCGGCTATATGCCACAACGAGATTTGCTGATGCCGTGGAGAACGGTCGTAGAGAATGCGGCATTACCCCTGGAAATCCAGGGAATGGCAAAGCGGGATGCTCAGCAAAAGGTTCGTGATGAACTTCCTCGCTACGGTTTGCAGGACTGGGCGGACGCGTATCCAGGTGAGCTGTCAGGGGGGATGAGACAACGTGTTTCCTTCTTGCGAGCGCTTCTTTTCGGGTCTAAGATCATGCTCCTGGATGAACCGTTTAGCGCCTTGGACGGGATTACACGACTGGAGATGCAGGAGTGGCTGCTTCAGATGTGGCAGGAAACCGGAAGCACCATGATTATGATCACCCATGATATCGATGAAGCGATCTTGATGGCCAATCGTGTCATTCTCCTGTCTGGTGTACCGATCACTCAGCCTTTTGAGCTTTCCGTACCGATCGAATATCCCCGGACCACTGCCTCTCGCAATCTCGCGGAATTCTTGACTGTGCGCGAACAGATCTGGCAGCTGCTTCGTCAGGCGGTGCGGGATCAGGGTCAGCTTCAGGGGAATGGAGGGAAAGCGTATGGATAAAGGGAGTCGCGGCCTATGGTTTGGCGTCTCGCTAGGCTTGTTTCTGCTCGTGTGGGAAGCGGGCTGCCGATTGCTTGCTATCCCTCCCTTCATTCTGCCTCCACCCAGTGCGGTCATCCTGTCATTATGGGATTTGCGAGAGGCTTTACTGGGGCTTCACTTGTGGGCGACGTTGCAGGAGGTGCTGATCGGGCTTTCCATCTCCATCTTTTTCGGCAGTTTGCTCGCCTTTGCGATGAATCGGAGTCAGGTGGTCGAGCGAATCGTCTATCCGTACATTGTCATCTCACAGACGATCCCGATCATTGCTTTGTCGCCCGTGTTCATTCTGTGGTTTGGCTATGATTTGTCGGGAAAAATTGCCGTCACAGTCCTGTTCACCTTTTTTCCGATTGTCGTCACGACCTATGATGGACTGCGTGCTACGGACAAGGAGATGATCAGTCTTTTGCAGACGATGGGGGCGAACTCCTGGCAGATCTTCACCAAGCTGCAATTGCCCGCAAGTCTTCCCGCATTTTTCAGTGGCTTAAAGGTAGCAGCGACGTACAGTGTATCCGGTGCAACCATCGGGGAGTGGTTAGGAGCAAGTGAAGGACTCGGCTATTTTGGACGCCGGGCATCAGGGAATTTTCAAGCTCCCGCCTTGTTCGCTTCCGTTCTGTTGCTTTCTTTGCTCGGGATGCTGCTTTTTTGGCTGGTTGGGAGAATGGAGCATCATTTTGCACCACAGTCGCGAATATTGCGAAAGAGAGAAAGAAGAAAATAAATGAGTGGGGGAAACCATCATGCGTACGAAAAAAACTTGGATGACCATTTTTTTGGCATTCAGCATGGTTACTGGACTGGCTGCATGCAGCACGAGTACTATATCAAAACCAGAGACAAACGGATCTGCCGAAGGGAACACACAAGCGACCGAATTGACGGTAGCATTGGACTGGTATCCGAATGCAGTCCATTCCTTTCTGTATGCGGCACAAGAGCAAGGATACTTCAAGGATGAAAATCTGAACGTCCATTTGCAAATGCCTTCGGACAGCAACGATCCACTGAAAATGGTGGCGGCAGGTCAAGTAGACTTGGCAATCAGCTATCAAACACAGCTTGTTGCAGCACGTGCGGAGGGTATCCCCGTTCTGTCGGTAGCAGCACTAGTCAGACATCCGCTGAACGCCATCATGACGAGAAAGGATAGCGGACTGGATTCTCCAGAGAAACTGGCAGGTAAGGCGATTGGCTATCCATCGATTCCGTTCAATGAGTCCATCGTTCGTACGGCAGTCAAGCATGCAGGAGGAGATGATTCAGGACTCTCCTTTGTCGATATCGGCTTTGATATTGTCCCAGCGTTAACGGGTAAAAAAGTGGATGCAGTCGTCGGCGGTTACATCAATCATGAGCAATTGATTCTGGAGAAGAACGGGATCGAGCTCCATGTGTTTCCTCCTACAGAATTTGGCGTTCCGGACTACTACGAGCTGGTATTGACGACCAGTGATGACCAATATGAGCAAAAGAAAGCTGTTATTGAAGCCTTCATGCGTGCCGCTGCAAAAGGTCAGCAGTATGTAAAAGACAATCCGAAGGCGGCTCTTGATCTCTTGTTGGCGAAGCAAGCGCAAGAGTTTCCTCTCGAAGAAGACATCGAGACCAAGAGTCTGGAGACGCTCTTGCCTTTGATGGATGCGGAGGACAAGCCTTTTGGCTATCAAACAGAGGAGTCCTGGCAAACGCTGATTGACTGGATGAAAGAGAAGAGCTTGATCACCGGGGAAGTCAAGGCAGATCAAGTGATGCGAAATCTATCGAATTAAAATTAAACGATCGTTTAAATTCTCGCCAGGCAACTTCTTGTCACAAAATCGGGTTCCTTTTCCATGAAAACGGTTTATAATAGAAGATGAATGCTTGTACGAGGAGAAAATGTCCATGAACGACAATCAAAAAGGTAGCGACAACAAATGGGTCATGTGGGGATTTGTCGGAAGTGTACTCGTTTGTGCGATAGCGATGTTTATCTTTATCTACGTCATGAGAAGCTAGTATGGTTGAAATTACGGAGAAAAACCGCTGTGAAAACAGTGGTTTTTTCTCATTTTCTAGCTCAGGCATAACAAGCACGAGAGGGGGAAAAGGTTTGTTTTTGAGCATCGATTATTTAAAAACAGGCAATGAACGGCAAAGTCGTGCACATGAGGCTATACTCGAATCACGTATTTTCAGCGAACTTGCATCTTTTACGCCTGTGTTGTGCGGGACAATCCCGATCGAAGTGGATATCGAAGAATCCGACCTGGACATCATTATGGAGGTGCATGATGCAACAGCTTTGCCTGCTTTTGCCCAGATCCTTCAGTTAAAAGGTGACCCTCATGAAGAACTGCTGCGGTTGGGAGAGAGAATGGGAATTATCTGATGGGGGCTGGTAAGTGCGCTCGTAGACGGATCATGTTGTAGATTGAGAAGTGTCTCAAAACCAAAGAAAATTCGGAAACGAGTTAGAAGCATGCTATTATTTGCACCTACATACGGACGGGTTCACTCGTTCAAACCATACATAAAAGATGTAATTAATGGTAAAATAAAGAAGGTTTGGTATGTTCAATGCTCTCTAACGGAATTCGCGGTTCGCTAAGCTGGGTTTTATTTGGCAGTCCTTTTTAAGAAGATTACAGAACGAGAGAGGAGGAGTAAGATGGAAATAATATCAAATGTTTCAAATACTAATGTCATAGATATAGTAATGATCATTTTAGGATGGCTTATTATTGTTTTTTTAGCCTATAGAATGTATCGAAAACAAATTGTAAAACCGAAAGTATGGACGATTCCACTCATGATAATTGTCGGTCTTTTTTCCCTTTCAATGAATTGGAAAATGCTTGAAACGATTGTTAAGGTGCCAATTTTACCTCTTGGTGTATGGATCTTGTATTTTGTTTTTAAAGGCAAAAATGAAAAATGGCAGACTTATCGATCTTATGCATGGTTAGGTTTTGTGGCGAATTTTATTTTCTTTGCTTCAACTTTACTAACAATACCACTTCATCATGTGATATATCCTAAAGACAAATTATCCGTCTATATCTCAAATGTTGAGAATGCTTCCATTATAAATATTCACCCATCAGCTAAAGACCGATCACTCAGTAAAGTTAGCCTTATCAAGCAACTCGATACGATGAGACAGGAAGCAATTTATAGCGATCAATGGTACAACGAAACTCTTATGAATACTGAATCGAATAAAAGAAATGAACGGTTTCCATATCTACTCATTGGAACTTCATCAAAATGGGGTAGTGGTCTTCATACATTGGTCTATATTGAAGACGATGGAAAAGGCATATTATTATCGACACCGAAAAGGGAACTTTATTTTCGCTCCCAAGATTCGATAATGGATGGGGGAGAATAAAAATGACGAAGAAAAAGATATGGTTTCTTGGACTTTTGATCATAATGCTATCCATCATCGTATACTGGTTCTATTTTTCGACGCCTACCTCTTTTCCAACAAATGAACAATTGGTTGAAGAGCTGAATAGAATCTTTCCAAAGGCGACCGCAAGTATCATTCAAGATACAATTTCTATTGACGAGCGCCACGTACTAGTTCCTTTTATATCGAAAAAAGATGACTACGGTCTTAGCTATTGGGTATGGAAAAATCGTAAATGGCAGGTTGCCTCGATTGATACAAAGGGGGAACCCATGCTATGGAAGCTTAACGGTAACGATCCTTCTTCGTTTTATTTCGTGTGGAATATTGACCCAAAAGATAAATTAAGTTCTATTCATTTTTATTTCATTCGAAGAAGAGGATATCGTATCGCAGAAGGGATAGAGCGCTACTATCCAAGAGTACAAATGGAGAAGAGGATCTCCTTTCAAGAGAAATCTTATGGATCGATGCAACTGCCCGACGATTGGATAACATTCATGAATGCATATCTAGAAGTAGAATCAGCAACACAATCTCCCGAACGTAATTTGTTTTTTGGTTGGATTCCATATGATCTGACGAATCAACAAATTTTTCCTGAGCGTTCTGTAAACGGATCCGGGTATTCAGAGGGTAACGTTGACGTGGAGTATGTGATGATACTAAATAAGGGAGAGATCGAGATTCCATGAGAGCAATGATGAATAACAAGGAGCAGTTTACCTAAAGCGTCTGCTTTTTTTAGAACTTTATAAAAGGCATATTGTAAAAAACTATTTCTAAAATAATGGAAATTTCCTGAAAAACAAATGACCATAACCATGAACCCAAAAGAGTTCATCAATCGCCGTCAAAGTCTCGCGGAAAAAATGCCTGATCACAGCGCACTTGTACTATTTTCAGGAGTTGTCAAGACACGCAGTCATGACGATAAATATCCATTTTCACCGAACCGCAACTTTTATTATCTTACCGGCATTGCGCGCAGCAACCTCATTCTCATGATTACGAAACGCGCTGGGACCGTGACCGAAACGTTATTTCTTCAGCGCCCGAATGAACTTGAAGCGAAATGGACTGGAGCCGTCTTATCGGAGCAGGAGGCAAAAGAGCAGTCTGGTATCGAACACTTCGACTATCTCGATGAGTGGCTGGAGTCATTCGGGACCTTTATGAGGCGCTGCGAAGGCAAGGGATTGCTCTATCTTGACTTGTATCGTTACCTGTGGAACGATGAGCGGACGCCTGCGGAGACTTTTGCCGAAGATGCTCAGATGAAATACCGAACTCTGCAGATTCACGATGCTGGCCCATGGCTAAAAGAACTGCGTATGGTGAAGAGTGCAGCAGAGATCGAAGAAATCAGACGTGCGATTGCGATCACGGATGAAGCGATCCGGCGCATGTGGTCACACGCACGTCCTGGCATCATGGAATATGAGCTAGAGGCGCACTATGATTTCACATTGAAATCGCACGGTGTACGCGAGCTTCCTTATTTACCCATTATTGCTAGCGGAATCAATGCTACTGTCTTGCACTATGAAGCGAATAATCAACGTGCGGAAGATGGTGACTTGGTCCTGCTTGACCTTGGTGCAGCATCAAATTACTATTCTGCTGATATTTCGCGAACGTTTCCGGTGAATGGTCGCTTTACAGAACGTCAGAAAGAGATTTATCAACTGGTACTCGAAGCAGAAATCAAGACCATCGAAGCAGTGAAGCCTGGTGTCACACTGCAAGATTTAAATGAGGTCACGAAACAAGTTTTCACAGACGGCCTGCTCCGTCTCGGTCTCATCCAAGAGAGCAGTGAACTGTCCAAATACTACTATCATTCCGTGTCTCATCATCTTGGACTGGATACGCACGATATCTCGGATTACACAACTGCCATTCAACCCGGTATGGTGATCACGATTGAACCTGGTCTGTACATAGAGGAAGAAGCGATTGGCATTCGGATTGAAGATAATGTGTTAGTTACAGCAGAAGGCTACGAGGTGCTCTCATCGCAGATCCCGAAGGAAATCGAAGCTGTGGAATGGTTGATCGGAAAAAAGGAATAGTGTACGGAAATAGCAGAAAGCCCTTCACTTTTTAAAAATGAGTGAGGGGCTTGTTCGATGACTCAGCAAAAGGCTTTTATTAGTAGACCGTGGATTTTCGCTTTCTGACCTGTGGTTTTGGCGCAATCGCCTTGAAGCTTAGGAAAATAAAAAAAGAACCTGGATATTCTGGAGCGATATCGAATGAGTTCTTTCGTGCTCAGTTTTCAGGAAATGGAAAAAACGCAGCTTTTACTCGTTGGCGGAAAAGGGTTACATTTAGGGGAATTATCAAAATTGGAAGGGATACAAGTACCAGAAGGATTTTGTGTTACAACAGAGGGATATCAAAGAGCCATCGAACAAAACGAGACCTATCACGCTTTGTTGGATCAACTCACCATGCTAAAAGTACAAGATCGAGATCAAATTGCTGAAATCAGCAGGAAGATTCGGCAGACCCTTATGGAAATAGAAATTCCACACGAGGTGAAGAAAGCAGTAACTCACTATCACTTGCAGTTTGGTAAGGAACATGCTTACGCAGTTCGTTCCAGTGCGACTGCTGAAGATTTACCACATGCCTCTTTTGCAGGTCAACAAGACACCTATTTAAATATCATCGGGAAAGAAGCAATTATGCAGCATATCAGCAAATGTTGGGCTTCCCTATTTACGGATCGCGCGGTCATCTACCGGATGCATAATGGATTTGACCACAGTCAAGTGACTATTTCCGTCATCATTCAAAGGATGGTTTTCCCACAGGCTTCAGGGATTTTATTTACTGCCGATCCGATTACTTCAAACCGAAAGCTGTTGTCAATCGATGCCGGATTTGGACTTGGAGAAGCATTGGTCTCTGGTTTGGTCTCTGCCGATTGTTATCAAGTAAAGGACGGGAAAATCGTCGAAAAGAGGATAGCGACCAAAAAATTGGCGATCTACGGTCGAAAAGAAGGCGGAACGAGGACCGAGACGATCGATGCCGATCAGCAAAAGACTCAAACACTTACTGACCAACAAATTTTACAACTGGCAGGCATCGGACAATCCGATCCGCTCATAAAAGACGCACTTGAGACCATAATTAGGCGAGGCGATTTTATAAAATCGTTGCCAAACGACAAAAGTGAACAGAGTCCCGGTAAAAGCAATAAAGATAAGTCGTCAGCGGGTTTTCAAGATCAAATCGAAAACGATCCGACTATCGTTTCTGATTTGATTAAGAGTACTCAAATATCGATAGAAGAGTTGAAACAAAACATCCAATCGAAATCAGGATCAGATTTATTTGATTTTATACGAGAAGACATCCAGCAATTAAAGAAAATTTTATTTGACCCCAAAAGTTTGCGCATAATTATGGCTGCTATGAATGCTTCATCATGGATCAATGAAAACATGAACAAGTGGTTAGGTGAAAAAAACGCAGCAGATACGCTCTCACAATCTGTCCCTAACAATATTACGTCGGAAATGGGTCTGGCCCTCTTGGATGTCGCTGATGTGATCCGTCCTTATCCAGAAGTCATGGATTATTTACAACATGTAAAAGATGATAACTTTTTGGATGAACTGGTTACGTTTGATGGTGGACAGGAAACGCGAGCTGCTTTCCAGGATTATCTCAGCAAATTCGGAATGCGTTGTACCGGAGAAATTGATCTGACGAGAACTCGTTGGAGCGAAAAACCTATTACACTGGTTCCAATGATTCTGAGCAATATTAAAAACCTCGAGCCTCAAGCTAGCATTCGGAAATTTGAGCATGGGCGACAGGAGGCTTTGAAAAAAGAACAAGCGTTATTAGATCGATTGAAGCAATTGCCGGATGGTGAACAAAAAGCCGAAGAAACAAAACGAATGATTGACCTTATCCGGAATTTCAGCGGGTTTAGGGAATATCCAAAATATGGAATGATCAATCGCTACTTCATTTATAAGCTGGCTTTACTGAAAGAAGCTGAAAAACTCGTACAACTGGGTGTGATACAAGAGAAAGAAGATATCTACTATCTCACCTTTGAAGAACTTCACGATGTCGTACGCGCCAATAAACTAGATGACCAAATCGTCAGCAAACGAAAAAACGAATACAAATTATTTGAAAAGCTAACTCCTCCACGTGTGATCACGTCTGATGGTGAAATCATTGTTGGTAAATACAAACGCGAAAATCTCCCAGCGGAAGCTATTGTCGGTCTACCTGTTTCCTCCGGAGTTATAGAGGGACGTGCACGTGTCATCTTAAACATGGAAGATGCTGCTCTAGAAGAGGGAGATATATTAGTCACTCCCTTTACTGACCCTAGCTGGACGCCGTTGTTTGTATCCATTAAAGGCCTAGTTACCGAAGTGGGTGGACTGATGACCCATGGAGCAGTTATCGCACGTGAATATGGCCTGCCAGCAGTTGTTGGGGTGGAAAATGCCACCAAAAGGATCAGAGACGGGCAACGAATTCGCGTACATGGAACAGAAGGGTATATCGAAATATTGTAATGGCTGATTACGCCCAGTAATTGAAACAGCGGCAATTCTAAGACTTATTTCAGGTCTTAGCTCGCCGCTGTTTGTTATTCTATGGAATCAAGCTATTTCGATTCATACAAATAAAATTAATGTTCCGCTTCTTCGTATCCCTGTCTACCTGCATAATAAGATTCGCCCGGGTCGAGGTCATAAAAATGGCACTGAACGTCCGGAATGCCGAGAGCAGCGAGCCCTCTAGTGTCCATCAGGGCTTCTTGCCGGTCACTTCCGGCTCCTTCGACGCGATAGAAACGTACATTCATAGCACCATACAAAATCTCACCGTCATTCAATGCAGACAGGAACGACTGAGGCTCGACCAGCTTAGCGAACCATATAGTTTAAATGGAAGAAATGCAGCATCTGATCTTGAGCGGGTTCATTTGCTTCCCAGACAGCAAGCTTTGCTGAATTTGCCTCGTCTTGATCCGGTTGCCCAACCTTCCCAGTGTATTGCTCCATTTTCTGATACAGCAAAGCTCGGTCTAGTTTAGGTTCATCTCTGTATTTCAGCTCAACGGCATAGACCCGTGCAAAGCCAAAGTCTTTCTCACTCTCAAGCAAGTTTTCCATCGATGATCTGATCTCCTCTCCATCGTTGCCGTTATTCGCAGTGCCAAGCTCCAGGCGTAAACAACGGACAAAGAATCAGTTGCCAATATACCCCAGAAGACTGATTCAACGAAACAGGTTTTACCATTTTAGTGGAGAGTCAGGGGTTCCTTTACCATCTACCGAATAAAAGCGAGGAGAGATAGGCTTGAAATATATGAAAGCTCGTGGTCTTGAGGATAACAAGTTGTCTTCCGTACACTCAGCTTCGCCACTCCAACATCACTCATGGGCGGGAGTGCAAACTGCCTATTTTCTGCGCGATTTGATCCAGCGTCAATCCATTCAACTCTGCGAAGCCGATCCCCTGAAGCGCGATCGTTCGTCCACCATGCAAGGGATAGACGCCTTGCCAGATTCCGGTAATACTATACATGTCAGTCCCTTTCACCGCTCGTAAAAACAACAAATAGTTTCCTTCTCCAAGCGGGCCGGGATAGGTCATATTGATCGGATCCTCTGCGTCAGGCAATGGCTCCACGCCAGTGCTTAAGAGCTTGACGGATCGAGCTGATGTTCCCTTGAATGATCTTTTGATTTGAAACTTTTGCACGTAGTTGACGACCTTCCCTTGCCTCACTACTTTCCGGGTGGGGACTGACTGGTAGGCGCTGTCGATCCAACCATACGCGATCAGATCGCAACGTTTGATCAGATCCGATACGTTTTTAGCTGGAGATCGGTCTACTTGCAAGGTGGATAGATCCGGCTCGGCTGAAGCAGGGCTTGAAAACGTACAGAGCATGGCAAGGATTAGAAACAGGCGAAGATACACGAAGATTCCCTCCAATGAATGGCATTTTCCCATTTAGTATGATCAATAAGGGGTTCGTTAGTCGCAAGTCAAATTGTTTGTATTGTGGTACTATTTAGAAAAATAAAGCTCGTACAAAGGTTCGTATGATCTGATAAAAGAAACCGACACGTACGACAATAGGTAGAGGAGGAGTATGAATTTGAGCTTCAAACGTGTCTGTACATGGCTGCTGATGCTGGTTATGGTGTTATCTGTTTGGACTGTTCCTGCCCACGCACAATCAGGAACAATAGCAGCGCATTCATCTTTGCAGGCAAATATGGAAAAGTACTTGTCTGGTCTGAAACTAGATGAGAACAGTATGGGGCTGCATGCAGGAATTGCCATCTATGATATGACGGATCAGACATACCTCTATCAGCATCAAGCCAATCGAAGCTTTATTCCTGCCTCTACACTGAAGCTGTTCACCACCATTACAGCATTGGATCGATTGGGACCATCCTACCAGTGGAAGACAGAAGTCCATGTCCTTGGCTCGATGTCGGCTGATGGCGCCGTCAACGGCAATCTGGTGCTAAAAGGCTATGGTGATCCCACGCTAACCGTCGATGACTTAAAGGGTATTGCAGTAGCCTTGAAACAAAAAGGCATTAAAAAGGTGAATGGCAATTTGTTCGTCGACGAGAGCTATTTCGACAGTCAGCGCCTTGGAATGGGTTGGATGTGGGATGATGAGCCTTATGGCTACAGCGCGCAGTTAAGCGGATTAGCAGTAGAAAAAAATAGCGTGGAGCTTACCATCGCACCAGGTCCGGCAGGTGCAGCTGTGGTGAACATGCAACCTGCTACCACCATGCTCAAAATCAACAATCAAATCACGACCGTTGCAAACAGTACTGAACGTAACATTACAATTGATCGTCCTAGGGGCAAGAACGAAATGATATTGACAGGAACGATCGGAGCACAGGCAAAGCCGTACCTACAAGATGTCACGATGGAAGATCCAGCCCTTTTTGTCGGGGAGCTGTGGAAAAAAGAGCTGACTGCGCAAGGAATCGCGGTACAAGCACAATCGTCCGTGAAGAAGACTGTCGTCAGCAAAAGCTCTCTTCTTCATACTCATTTATCAAAGCCACTTTCCGAGATGATCGTGGAATTGAACAAGGATAGCGACAATTTTTACGCGGACATGCTGCTGAAAACACTGGGAGCCACTCAGAAAGGGCAGGGCAGCTTTTCGGCAGGCAGTGAAGTCGTGAGCGATATGCTTCAACGAGCAGGTGTACCTGAAGGCTACAGAGTAGTGGATGGTTCAGGCCTTTCCCGTTTCAACTGGATTACCGCAGAGCAGATGGTGACGCTGCTTGACTTTGTCCAGAAGCAATCGTATCGAGACGTATTGGAAGCATCACTCCCAATTGCGGGAGTAGATGGTACCTTGGCTAGTCGGATGAAAGGGACCATTGCAGAGAAGAAGGCGATCGCAAAAACCGGTTCGATGGGCGGTGTCAATGCATTATCCGGCTACGTCACGGCCCAAAATGGACATAAGCTCGCGTATTCCATCATGACGAACGGTGTTTACAAATCCAAGTATGCCAGAGATTTGCAAGATTTTGTGGTCGTTCTTGCCACTACGTATCCCGAGCTTGGTGCACCGGAGGGGTACATTCCGGAAGCTCCGAAAACGTACTTGCTTTCTAACCAGCTCGACCCGATTCTAGATCAGAAAGAATGGGAAAACCTCACGATAGGCTTGGTCGTAAAAGCCTTGGATGAGCCGAGCGAGTCCGCCGTATGGTACGAAAGGGATGCTGATACTCTTTTGACACCAGCAGCAAACGTCAAGCTGTTGACCGGTGCTGCTGCGCTTCAACAGCTGGGTACGGAGCATGTATTCAAGACGGAGCTTTACACAGATGTTGCACAGTCGGGCGATGGCACGATCAACGGCAATCTTTTCGTCAAAGGGTACGGTGACCCGACCATTCATACGGAGGATGCGTTAAAGGTCCAGGAAGGGGTATCCATCGAACAGATCGTGGAATATCTGAAAGAACAACAGATTCAGCAGATTACAGGCAACCTGATTCTTGATGAAAGTGTGTTTGATCAACAGCGTCTCGGCTTGGGGTGGACTTGGGACGATGAGAATGAAGCTTTCAATCCGAGAATTGGAGCATTGTCCTTGAATCGTGGTTTGGTGACACTTGCTTACAAGCCAGGTGAACAGATTGGGGATCAGGTGAGCGTAGCGATTTATCCTAATACTTCCTTTATAGAAATAAAGAACGAAGCGAAGACGGTAGAGGCAGGTTCGACGGCCGCAATCGCCATTGAACGAGATCGTGCCACCAATCAATTTACAATTACCGGCACACTTCCGCTCGAGCACGAAGGAGGAGCCAAGCAGGTTCCTGTGGAAGACCCGGCGCTTTATTTTGGTACGGTGCTGAAGGAAAAAATGGAGAGCGAGGGCATTCGTTTTTCAGCAAGCAGTCAGATCATGATAGGGACTGTCCCGGTAACGGCGGTAAAATGGACCGAATTTACTTCCTTGTCGCTACAAGAAATCGTGGATTACATGAGTAAAAACAGTGATAACAACTATGCAGAAATGGTCTTAAAGAGCATAGGGGCAGCCAAGAAAGGTACAGGAAGTGCGGATTCGGGGATTCAAGCTGTGCTGGAGACGGTTCAAACACTGGGCAGCAAGACTAACTTTGATATGGTAGACGGATCTGGATTGACGAGATACAATCTGATTTCACCTCGGCACTTCGTCTCTGTGCTGGAGGGCTTGAACAAACAACCATTTGGACCTGTTATAGAAGAGTCCATGTCGCTTGCAGGGGAAGATGGCACCCTGGAACATCGTTTCCTGGATACAGATGCAGAAGGAAATCTGCGTGGTGTAACCGGCGCGCTTACCGATGTGAGCAGTTTGTCCGGGTACGTTCGCACGCAAAATGGGGAGAAGCTCGCATTCTCCCTCATCATCAATGGCTATACGCCACCCGGCATGGATTTGAATGAGCTTGAGGAGCAGATCGTATCGATTCTCGCCGCTCACGAATAAACAACGTAAAGAATAGAGCATGTCTGATTGGAGGAGGCCCTGGGTGGCCTCGTTTTTCACGAAAATGGACGTTACTACATGCGGTCATGACCGTTTTGTTGATAATCAGATCGCGAACGACTCATTGACTTTCTGGTTCATGGACATCCAAAGGCTCATAGACTAGGAACATCTGGATTGGGAAAGGGGTGCATCGCCTATGCAAAGACAGATGTGCAAAGGCAAAATACACCGAGCAACCGTCACGCAGGCGGAATTGGACTACGTAGGCAGTATTACGATTGATGCCCTGCTGATGAAAGCAGCTGACATTCTTCCGTACGAAATCGTACAGGTAACCAGTTTGCGTAATGCAACACGTTGGAAGACCTATGCCCTGCCAGCAGATGAAGGAACGGGAAGAATTTGCTTGAATGGTCCTCCTGCTCATCTCTTTGCGCCAGGTGATTTGGTGATTATCCTCAGCATGGGCATGTATGAGGATGAGGATGCCAAGAAGCTGGTGCCTCGTGTCGTGTTCGTAGATGGACAGAACCGGATTACGAAAGTGGAGGAGCACCATTTGATTACGAATGGAGAGATGTCCCCATAAAAGCGCCAAACGTTGGTAAATGGAGTAAACATCAGAAATTGAGTAAAGATGAGTTTCTGCAAAGCTACTTACCTCCGACAACTCCTTTTTCCCCAGACAGCTTGTGGGAGTATGCCGAAAACTACAAGAGTGTCATCCTGAAACCATCTGGGGGTGGTGGAGGAGCAGGAATTATGAAGCTCACGAGTATTGGCGATGAACAATATTTGGTTCACGCTGGTCCATCAAAGCGAGTCGTGCATGGAAAAGAGGAAACCGTCGCCTATATCCGTTCCCTTTTTCGACCGAAAACCTATCTGCTCCAACCTCATCTTTCACTTGGGAGGATCAGCGGCAGGCCGTTTGACATCAGAGTGATGGTGCAGCGTCAAAAAAGCACAGAGCCCTGGATCATTACAGGATGGTTGGCGAAGCTGGCGGGACCTGGCTATGTGGTTACCAACGTGGCGCGCAGTCGGGGAAAAGTACTGCCGCTGCGCAAAGCCATCGCAGAGTCAAAGATTGCCTGTTCACCTCATTTACTTCAAGAGCTAAGACAGGTATCATTTGCAATAGCCAGACGTTTAGGCAGGGCGTATCCGAATCTCAGGGAAGTAGGATTGGATTTGGGACTCGATCAACAAGGGAAAATTTGGTTTATTGAAGCCAACTTTCGGCCTGCGATCTCTTTATTTCAAAAATTGCCCGATAAAAGCTTTTACCGCAGAATAAAAGCCTTGCGTTCGCAGCCGACGCGTTGAGGACAGAACCACCTGGGCAGCCCCTTTGACAGGTGGTTCTTGCGATGAAGGCAAGATGGACAAGAAAGGATGACAGTCGTGAACACATCTCCTGTAACAGAGGGAGAGCGCATCCATCAGCTGGACGTGATCCGTGGTTTTGCCCTTTTCGGCATCGTGCTGGTGAATATGCCGACATTTCTCCACCCGGTATTGTTCCTTCCCGCTGAAGGACTGCCTGTACAGCACACAGTCTTGGACGAATGGGTCAGGCTTTTCTTCAACATGTTTGTCCAGACAAAGTTTTATACGATCTTTTCCTTTCTGTTTGGAGCGGGATTCTATTTATTCATGCATCGGGCAGAGCAAAAGCAATTACCGATGAAAAGAATGTACGGCAGGCGTATTCTCGTTCTCTTCACAGTGGGGATACTGCATTTTGTCTTCCTATGGTATGGTGATATCTTGCATACATATGCATTGGCGGGTTTCATTCTCTTGTTGTTCTACCGCAAGCAGCAGCGCACGGTACTTAGATGGGCATGGTTTCTTCTGATCATCTATCAGTTGATGATGCTCTTGATTCTACTCGTTCCCGCAGACCCCAGTTTGGAGAATCAGGCCGGGAAAGCAGCATTGGTCATGCAGGCGATACAAGTGTATCAGGATGGAACGTGGTCTGAGTGGATGCAATTTCGCATGACACACGAATTTCCCATCGTTTTGGCGAATGAACCTTTTGCAGTCATCACGGTGCTTCCCCTTTTTCTATTTGGCTTCACTGCGGCTAGACAGGGAATCATTCAGCGAACGATGGATCATCTTTCAGCCATCAAACGGGTTTGGTGGACGTCTCTGGTCATGAGTATTCCACTTGTGGGGATGATTCCACTCTTGCAGGCCGGGTGGATCGTCCTGCCAGCAGCGAAAAGTACATCCATTACTGTCTTTGTAGGGTGGAGTGGACTTACGCTTTGCGCTTTTTACATCAGCTCGCTCCTGCTATTGTGTTCCCGTGAGCAATGGCGAAAACGTTTTTCATCCTTGGCTTTCGTAGGAAGAATGGCTTTTACCAACTATCTGCTTCAAACCGTGGTGTTTGTCTTCATCTCACGTGTCTTTGCTGTGTATGGAACCGTCAGTCTGGTGACGGGGACGTTCATTTGCCTGATTCTTTTTGCAGGGCAGGTTGCGTTCAGTCGCTGGTGGCTTTCCCGCTATTACTATGGTCCACTTGAGTGGGTATGGCGCTGTCTCACGTATGCGAATCGAGTACCACTCCGAAAAGAAAAGAAGCTTCAACCTCTGTCATGATGCGTCCGAGCCTATCGGGCGCTTTTTTTGTACTATCGGAAAGTGTTGAGTGCGCTAAAGCGCTAAAAAGATTAGCGGAAGATAGTATAAGTGCAACTAAGGCTCCGCCAAAAGCTTGGCGTAGCCAAGTTTTCTAATGAGCGGACCCTCGGCTGAGAGGTTATTACCTTCAGATAAAACGGCTAGCAGATGGGCAAGATTTCCTTATCAGAAAAAAGTGCTCCTCGCCCCCAGACACCGCTGGAAACCAGTCTGGCAAAAAACGAGGAAATGCTGCGTCAAATTTACTCTTGTTGTCTCGATTGGCCACTTCTCCATCTGGCATCGCAGAAACGAAAGTGAAGAACTAGGGCAATTCTGATATTCCAGGTCTGTGATTTCTCTCATGGACCTGGTTGTTTTTGGTAAAAACTTGCATGTGACAACGCATTAAGGGTAGTATGAAAAGATGCAGTTTCAATTCGATTGTAAAGGTTGAGATTATTTGGAAGGTGCGGAATAGATGAGAAAAGAACGAATCGCAGAGCTGGAGCTGGTTCGGTCCTTTGCTTTTCTGGCCGTGGTGTATCAGCACGTCATTGGTATTTACATCCGCGTTCCGGGAATCGACGAGCAGACGGCTGTAGTGTACGGGATGCTGTTTCATTTATTGAAATTTGCTGTACCCGCTTTTGTTTTTATTACGGGACTTGTCCTGTTTTACAACTATTACGAGAATATCTCTTACCTCGGATTCATGCGCAAAAGAATGATGGAGATCCTCGTTCCGTATCTCCTATGGTCAGGCATCTACCTATCCTTGCAGCCTGGATTTCCACCAGAGGGCAGCAGCGTACTATGGAGTCTGGCAAAAAATCTGGGTACGGGAACAGCGTCTTACCATCTCTGGTTTGTCGTCATGATCTTCCAGTTCTATCTCCTGTATCCGTTCTGGCAGCAAGTCTTTCGCTTCTTGCGCCGCCATGCCGACAGCATGCAGAAGCTGGCTTGGGTAATCGGACTTTTGGGGATGGTATACGGTTTGTTGATGTGGTTTTCAGCCCGCTATATTCCAGCGAACTCGTTCTGGTTTAACCAAGTATGGCTGGACACCTATTTGATCAAATACAGGGACCGCAATGCCTTCTACTATTTTTACTACTTCTTGTTCGGAGGTCTTGCTGCTGTCGCTTTACCTGTATTTCGAGCGAAAATCAAGCAGTACTGGATTTGGATATGTACGTCGTTTTTGATCATGTACGCGTTTATCGGCTATGAGTTGTTCCGTGATTCAGGCAACGGCCTGATCAACTTGAATGTCGCAACTTCGCTAAAACCATCCATGTTTTTGTATACAGTGGCGCAATTGCTCGCGATATACGGCATCGCGCTTTCACTGATGAAGTATCCGCGGATCTGTTCCTGGCTGACCAAAATCGGGCAGTACTCGTACGGTGCATACCTGATTCACGCCTTAGTCTTGACTTATGTCATGCAATTTTTGCGCTCCATCTCGTTGTTTCATGAGGGACTTCTTGGCAGCCTGGTTGCTTTGGGACTATGCGCTGTGTTCTCCTTTGGCATCGCATTTGCATTGAGCAAGCTGCCATTTGGCTGGCTCCTCGTCGGTTCTGCTAAAAAGAAAAAACCGAAAACAGTAGCGTCTGAAGAAACCAGGCACCATCAAAAGGCGATGTAAACCAAGTAAAAAAGCGTTTTGGCAACGAAGCAAGCATGCTTGTAGCCAGAACGCTTTTTTGGTGTTTATAGAACGGAAAGGTGCCGAAGACTATTTTTTCTGCTCCAAGTCCTTAACGCCCTTATAGACCAACTCGAACAAATCGTCGAGATCCGCTTCTTCAATGCAGGAAAAGGCGATGCGCAGGTCAGTCTGCCCAAGAGCAATCGTTCCCACACCGTATTCTTCCAGCAAATGCGTGCGCAAGCTTTCCGCATCAACAGTAGACAGCTTCAGGCACATAAAGTAGCCGGAGTTAAAGGGGTAGTAGCTCCATGCATCGTTGTATTTCCCGCTATCGAGGATCGCTTTTACACGGTTTGCACGGCCTTTCATTATTTCGAACTTCTCCATCTTCTGCTGATGGAACTCAGGAGAAGTAAGGGCCTTCAGCACAAAGGTTTGAGAAGGATGTGGTCCGCTGGAGATTGTCGCACGGATAATTCCCACTGTTTTTTGCTCCAATGCACTGAGCAGTTCGTTCGATTCCCCGCCGTACGTGATAAAGCCTACGCGGAAGCCCCATACATATTCTTCTTTGGTAGCGCCATCCACTTTGACAGGGAGGATGCGTGGATGCAGGTCACACAGGCTGGAAAACAGGGACTCGTGCATGGAATCCTCAAAAAACAAGCCAAAATAGGCGTCATCCGTAACGGCAACGATGTTGATGCCTTCGTCTGCACCGGCTTTAAGTGCTTCCAGAATTTGCTTGCCTTCCTCGGCCCCTGGTGTATAGCCTGTCGGGTTGTTCGGGAAGTTCAGGACGACGATGGCTTTCCCTTTTCCTTTTTGGGCCAAAATGGCATCGCGCAATCCTTCAGCATTGAACTTCATGTTTTCATTATACAGAGGGTAGTAAACCATTTGCGCACCGCGCCGGATGGAGAAGGTGAGCTCGTAGTTTTCCCAGTTCTTGTCTGGGATGATCACACTGTCCCCTACATCCGCGAACAGGTCAGCAACGACGCTCAGTCCATGCGTAAGTGCATTGGTCACAATCGGAGTTCCATACGTCTTATTCGCGAGACTAGGCTGCTCCTCGAGTATTTTTTTGCGCCAAGCTGCACGAAGCTCTGGCTTGCCTGCAGGAGGAGCATACTCATAGATGTCCTTGGGGTTATATGCGGACAATGTATCCTGAATGACTTTGAGATGCATCGGTTGACCGTCTTCCAGAGCGATCCCGATCGTTGCATTGTATTTTTTGGCTTTCGCCTTTGCTTCAGCTGATTGACTGAGGATTCCTTCTTTTGGGAAGTAAATGAGCTTCCCAACATGAGAAAGCATGTGGAATACATGCGGATTTTCACGCTGAATGGTTTGGTTCAGATGCGATGCCAGTGAATGCATGGTAGCCTCCCTCTTCATGTACGACAGTTGGTTTACCAATAAAGATAGCGTATCTACATGCATTTGTCATCTAGAAGGGGATGATTTCACCTTACTTTTTGCACAAAGTACTTTTCTCGATACATGTGTCTTGAACAGATCCGATTCCATCATTTAAAAAGGATGCGTACACAAAGTGCACACATACTAAAGCCGTAAGACGAGTAAAAACGGGGAGGTTGTACCGGATGAGTAAACAGTCAGACATCAATACCGAGTTGAAAGAAGTATCCGCTTACCCAACAAAACAAAAAATGAACCAAAAAGAGGTTGAGCTGTTGGAGCAGGGAAGCGACGGCTGTTGCTGCAGCACTTCGAATACAAGTGAGCAGGGGCAGCATCAACAAGGTTGATGAAACAGCGTTTATTTCTTCCGATACAATGGAAAAGCCGTGCTTCTTCTCACGAGAAGCACGGCTGCCTGTTTAATTATCCAATAAAGGATTGAACCCAGTATCCATTTACATAGCCAACACCAATTTTAGTGAAAGAACCATTCATAATATTTTGGCGATGACCTTCACTGTTCATCCATTGGGTCATGACTTCTTGTGGAGATTGTTGACCCATTGCAATGTTTTCTCCTGCTGTCATGTAGGAGATTCCGAATTGCTTCATCATGTCAAATGGAGAACCGTAGGTAGGGCTATTGTGATCGAAATAGTTGTTTTGTGCCATATCCGCTGCTTTTGCAGTCGCTACTTTCGAGAGAGCAGCATCGAATTGCAGTGGAGCAAGACCAGCTTTTGCACGCTCTTGGTTGACCAGATCGGCAACTTCTTTGGTAAATGCAGCAGCTTGATCATTTTGTTGTCCTTGTTGCGCAGGTGCAGCTACAGGCTGTTGAGCTTGATTATTTGCTGGCACTTGTGGTTGAACAGGTGCTTGCTGGACAGGCTGCTGTACGGGAGCTTTGGGTTGTGGTGCAGCGGGCTGCTGTTGTTGAAAACCAGCATATGGTTGATTGGATCCATACCATTGTGTCATCTGCGGGATCCATTGCTTGAAGTTGGATTGAAGCAGACAAGGTGCTTGGTTATTTGTTGGTGTTGGGGATTTTGCAGCTGCAGAAGCTGTATCTACAAAGCCAGTAAGGCTGATTCCGAATCCAAGTGCCAGTGCGATGGTAATAGTACCGAAGTTCTTCATTATTCACATCGTCTCCTTTTTTTTGCCTACGAGGTTAGTTGTCGGATTTGGGTTGAGGATACAACCCATCGCAAAAAGCGATTCACCCCAAGCGAATGAGCTTCGCAAGATCGTCCCCCGCACTTCCAGCCATCTGGAAGTCTCGGCTTGTTGTTTTGTTTGGCATGAACAACTTTAACAAAGATACGAGTGAAAATGATAGCTGTAATATTTGGAAGTTCACTGGAAGCAAGGCAACTTGGTTACTCTCATTAATCGTTTTGTTTTTCTCTCCAAGCTGTCAGTCCACCCAACAGGGCAACCGCTTGAAATCCTTTTTCACGGAGCAGTGCCGCAGCCTTTTGTGCTTTATTCCCCGATGTGCAAAGGGTAACAATCTGCTTGTCTTTCCATAGATGGGCTGTCTTGGGGTCCAGTGGCTCGTCAGATTCCTTCATCATCATATATGGGATATTGTGCGTCTCATACAGATCGGATTGGAGACTTCCTGATTGAAATTTTTCCACGTCACGAACATCCAGGAGTACGAGATTCATTTTGTTGTCCATCATTTCTTGTAAGGTTTGGCAATTCACAGTCTGTTTGTTCATCTATATCCCTCCTGTCCACCATTGTACCAAAACGTGATTCACCTAGTCGAAGAGAGGCAGATGTTGATTTTGTTGGACAGACATGGTAGAATAATCATGCTACTTGAAATCCGATACGTAATACCATGAAGGGATCTCTACAGTGGATTACGTTTTTGATATCTGATTCACACTGGCGCGGTCATCGGAGCCGCAAGGATGGAAGAGAGGTAGGGCTTTCGTTGTTTTTGGTTTCAAAAGTGTAACATGCAAGTTCGGTTTATTCTCACGGTAACCACATATTTTTGAAGTAGGTATGAATTCACATATCATGCAAGGATACTACTTTACAAGAAATGGTATTTTTACATGATATGTGAGCTTTATTTGCTTCGGTAAATATGACTAGCATATTCAAATTGACTTTTGGAGGTTTTCTTCATGCAAACGAACGGAACAGTAAAATGGTTTAATGCAGAAAAAGGTTTCGGATTCATTCAAGTAGAAGGCGGAGACGATGTATTCGTTCACTTCAGCGCAATCCAAGGTGATGGCTTCAAAACTTTGGACGAAGGCCAACGCGTTCAATTCAACATCGTTCAAGGCAACCGTGGTCCTCAAGCTGAGAACGTAGTAAAACTGTAAGTCTCCTACCGAAAAACTGTCCGTTCGCGGGCAGTTTTTTTTCATGAAAACAGAAAAAAGAATTATGGTCTAAACCATAATTCTTTTTTCTTGTTATGGTGTTTTTAGAAGATGCAG
Organism: Brevibacillus sp. AY1; assembly: GCF_029870785.1. Lineage (NCBI taxonomy): Bacteria > Bacillati > Bacillota > Bacilli > Caryophanales > Paenibacillaceae > Brevibacillus > Brevibacillus sp. AY1. The sequence continues at coordinate 16,528 of NZ_JAFLPN010000019.1, read as the reverse complement.
TTCTCGATCTCGACGGTAGTGAATTCACTGTTGAGGACAGAGTATCCATCCAGGATACCGCCGCCAACAGCTGTACGGCCATAAGTGTTGATCAGGACGTTTTCATCGTTGCCAGCTACGGTCAAGCGAACTTCATAGTGGTTGGAAGCGGGGATAGTGGCATTGAAGGCTGTGCGGGTATTACCCAGGAGGAATTGTGTAACGTCCAAAGCAGTGGATACAGGGTTTGTTTGGGTTACAGCTGTACCCCAGTTCAAAACTTGTACGCGGACTTCTACTTCATCCAGGTTGAGGTTGACAAGCTCGACATGGACGTTCAGTGCGACTGCTTGGTTGTTTTGGAGAATACCTGTCGTTCTTACCAAACTTCTTCTGCGTCTTCTGCCTTCACGATTTTCTCTGCGTTCTTCAAAACCATCTTGTTCAAAATCTGACATTCATGCTCACTCCATTCTTGTTATGACTAGTGGGACAATATACTGTATTGCGTCTTGTCTTCTTCGGTAACGGCTAACATAAGGGAACGATAAACCATTTCTGCGAGATTGGAGTGGAAATTGATGAATTATGCCGAATTTTATAAGCAAATGTCATATAGGGCGCGTTTTGAATGGGGGTACGAAGGGATAAAGACACATGGACAAGTATCGGATATTCTAGTCATTATTGATGTTCTTTCCTTCACTACATGCGTGGATGTGGTTCTTGGTCAGGGGGGAATCGTCTATCCTTATCGAACAAAGGGCGACAGTGCCCTAGCATTTGCCTGTAAGCAAGATGCCATACTGGCAGGAAAAAGAGGAGAGCCCATCTCCTTGTCACCAGCATCCCTCCACTCGATGGGGGAGCCGAATTGTTTTACCATCTCCGAATGGATCTACCTGCTCTGTGCTGGCGAAAGATTGCGGCGCTATTGTGCTAGCAGGCTGTTTACGCAACGCGAAGGCTATAGCCCGATTTATTCAGCAGCATAAAGGGAGCGTCTCCGTGATCGCTTGCGGGGAGCGGTGGCCCGACGGCAGCCTGCGGCCTGCGCTGGAGGATTTGGTAGCTGCAGGTGCCATATTGAGTGAATTGTCGAATTATGATCTTTCGCCAGAAGCTAAAGCTGCTGTAGCGACCTTTTCAGCTAGTCAATACAAGCTGGAGAGCTTATTGGAACATTCTGTTTCAGGGCAAGAGTTAATCGTGAGGGGTTACCCGGATGATGTACATCTAGCTGCAATGCTGAACGTTAGCCAGAACCTCCCCCTTCTCAATCACCATATGCTTTTGAAAACGCGATTGCTTACGGATGATAGGTCCACCGGCAAACTGCATAAAGTCTCCTGCTTCTGGTAAAAATTCTCTAGACACCATTATTCAGGAAAAGGCAGGGGAAGCAGATGAAGGACGTGACATCCAACGGGTCAGATGAAAGGAACAGTGGAGGAGAGGGCAACGATACGCTAACCAATCGGCAGGGTCATCCCATCACGGATAATCAGAATGTCCGGACGGTTGGCAGACGTGGTCCGACAGTCTTGGAAAATTATGATTTTCTTGAAAAGATCACGCATTTCGATCGAGAAAGAGTACCTGAGCGAGTCGTTCACGGAAGAGGAGCGGGTGCGCACGGGTATTTTGAAGCATACGGGAAAGCTGGAGATGAGCCGGTATCCAAGTATACGAGAGCGAAGCTGTTTCAGGAGCCTGGAAAACGAACGCCTGTTTTTGTGCGTTTTTCTACTGTTATTCATGGAACACACTCTCCTGAAACCTTGCGGGATCCCAGGGGCTTCGCAACCAAATTTTACACGGAAGACGGGAACTGGGATCTGGTAGGGAACAACCTGAAGGTTTTTTTCATACGGGATGCGATGAAATTCCCCGATCTGATCCATGCTTTCAAGCCTGACCCCGTGACCAATATTCAGGATGTGGAGCGGATTTTTGACTTCATCTCCAATACACCTGAATCCACCCACATGATCACGTTTCTTTTTTCTCCTTGGGGCATTCCGGCCAACTACAGACAAATGCAAGGCTCCGGCGTCAACACGTATAAATGGGTAAATCATGCAGGCGAATCGGTGTTGGTCAAATATCACTGGCAGCCTTTGGCACAAGGCATAAAGAATCTGACCCAAAAAGAAGCTGAAGAAATCCAGGGGAAGAACTTCAACCATGCTACACAGGATCTGTATGAAGCCATCGAACGGGGAGATTATCCGGAATGGGAGTTATGTGTACAGATTATGAGTGATGACGAACACCCTGAGCTGGATTTTGACCCTCTCGATGATACGAAGATTTGGCCGGAGGATCAGTTTCCCTTTTTGCCGGTCGGAAAAATGGTATTGAACAAAAATCCAGAAAACTATTTTGCCGAGGTTGAGCAGGCTGCTTTTGGTACTGGCGTTCTCGTAGACGGGCTCGATTTTTCGGACGACAAAATGCTGCAGGGCAGAACCTTCTCCTATTCAGATACACAGCGTTATCGCGTCGGAGCAAATTATCTCCAATTGCCCATCAATGCTCCGAAAAAGCATGTTGCCACGAATCAGGAAGGGGGTCAAATGCTGTATCGGGTTGACCGCAATCAGCCGCACATCAACTACGAGCCTTCTACACTTGGGGGACTGCATGAGGCTCACCAAGAGGCACAGGATCATCAACCATATGTGGAAGGAAACATCGTCCGGCAAAAAATAGATCGCACCAACGATTTCAAACAGGCCGGAGAGCGTTACAGACAGATGGAGGATTGGGAGAAAGACGATCTGATATCCAATCTCGTCAATGCACTCAGTAAATGTGATCCTCGGATTCAAGAGAAGATGTTCGATTATTTCACGCAAAGCGATGAAGATTACGGACGACGTGTTAGAGAGGGCGTGGAGAAAGCTGGGACGTCCCACACGAATGAGATCGGCGGTCCGATGGGTGCTGCACATGCTGGGGAAGCCGTGCGAGAAGCGGAGCAAAAAGGGCATGAGGCTGAACCGTACTAATGGCATAAGCGTGCATCCAAGAGCGGGAGGGAAACCTTTTCGCTCTTTTTTGTTTGATCTACAGAGGGTGTTATCGTCTTGAATAGCCGGAAACAATTTGGAAAACGAAGCGTCTTACTTATTGGGAAATAAAACCAGATTAAAGGAGCATGATTCATGAACAGAGGAAGGTTCTGGATGATCTTTTTGGGGTTGCTGACTCTCGCAGTGATCGTGTTGGGGATCAGACTGATCGATCCGGCAAAGGTTCAGGAGGTCGTGCAGGAGCAGGAATCCGGTTCTGATCTGAGCAGCACTAGAATCACAGCAATCTCGACAGATCGAATCACGGATGCAGCAGGGTACGGGTGGAAGCCCGGTATTTCCTATGCGTTTAGCGCGGATGGTGGCGTCTGGAAATGGGGATATGATAACCCATTGTTAGACCATCCAAAAAGAATCGAGACTTCTTTTACAATCCGTCAAATTTCAGGAGATTTCGTTCTTTCAGATGACGGGCACGTATGGCGATCCGATCAGGAGAAGAATTGGCACAAGGAGAAGGCTTTAAGCGATGTGATCGCTATCCAACAAATTGAAATGCACGGGACTTTATTTGCATTAAAGCGGGACGGCACGGTATGGAAGGTGGAAAGAGAGGGGCCAGTTCCGACACAGATGACACAGTTTAGGAAAATCAACGTGATTCATGGAACGAGCTTTTCACTCTACCTTATTGACGAGGAGGGGCGTCTTTCCTATCTGAATGGAAAAATGGGCGTATGGGATACAGAGGCTGCCAAGGACATCTCCATTCCTGGAAAAGTAGAGCTGGTAAGTGCGAATGCAGATGACCTGGCATTGATTCAAACGGTAAACGATGAGGTGTTTACCTTCTTCCCGGATGATCACCGCGTCGTTCGTACGCCATCTGCTGATGGAGCCAAGCGACTGGCTGTTGGGGATAAGGGTCTTTTTCTCTTCGTCCGACCAGACGGTACCATCTGGGGATGGGGCTCGAATGAGAGTGGCTTGTTAGGTTCCAATCATCCCGAGCAAGTGGAGTCCCCTGTTCAGGTTCCGGGGCTAATGGATATAGTGGATCTGCAGCTGGGTAATCATCACGCACTTGCACTCGACAAGAACGGCCAAGTGTTTTCCTGGGGAAATAATATGACAGGACAGCTTGGACGCCTCCCTGTCATGTTCAAGGAATGGAAAGAGATCGGGCAGTTGGACGGAATAGAACAGGTGATAACGGAGCTGGATCGCCCGTACTTTCTCAAAAGTGACGGATCACTATGGGAGATTGAAGACGATTACTCTATGGTAGAAAAGAAAGGCATGTCCGCCATACGAACCCTTACTTCCGTGTATCGAGTGCCAATTACCCTGAGTGAAGAAGGAAAGATCTGTATCTGGACAGACGGCTTTACCAGCTTCCAGGACCTGGAATTGCCATTTCACGTGAAGAAAATACTTGGCGGAGAGGGACGCCTGTTTGTCCAAACCACCGAGGACCAATTGGCAGTTGTACAGTTGGAGCCGATCTATGATCATCCCGAAAAGCCCGAATGGATCCGTGAGATGGGAATCAGCAATATACACGTACTGGAAGAGGAGAGTGACCGGGTATTACAGTTCAAGAGCTTTCATGTGAATCATTATGCCTTTCTCGCGTTGACACAAGACGGTCGAGTGTTTTACCTTCCCTTGCAGAATAAACTGCCGACAGCCTTCACAGAAGTCAAAGGATTGCCCGCTATTCAGGAGCTATCTGCAGCGTATTACGTTGGAGCCACTTTAGATCCTGCTTCCGTCCTTGCATTGGATCTGCAGGGGGTCGTTCACGAAATCCTGATGGAATCACTGGATGGAGAAGGATCAAACGACAGAGTCATACAATCAAAACTCCTATTGTCACAGGAGGAGAACATGGCCTCAGTCAGTGGCCGGCTTCGCATCACCAAAGAGGGTCACATTTTTGAAAAGGACTGGAGTCCAGAACCCAAAACAATTCCCCAACCTGTTCGCTTGCTATCCTCGACCTATCACTACTGGATTGAAGGTCCCGGCTCCCACTATCACGTGCTTGTAACCGAGGACGACAGAATTGCGCTCATCGGATACAATCCGTTCGGCAAGCAATCCAATCATCCTGGTAAGGTTAAGTTCGAGTGAAAATAGAGGGAAATTTTCAGAAAGCCTGGTCATGTTCAACACGTCGTTGATCCATGTGCCGGGTTTTCTTTTGACATCATTTTGACGCAAACCAGAGGATATAGAAGAATTATGCCAAAATTATGAAGGATTATGTCGAACTACGTTGAATTATATCGACAAAAGAGATGCTACCTTCATGCTAAATTTGACCTCCGAGCTCCAATTGCAGATGCGTATGATTAATTTAACCGACGAAGACATGCGTTTAATCTCCTTGTTCAGGCCGGTAGTTGCATCGCGCATTGAACAGATTACAGCTTCCTTCTATGAGTCTATCTTACAGGTTGGCAAGCTTAATGAGATTATTACTAAGCACACGACAGTGGATCGTCTGCGCCAGACGTTGTCCAACCATCTGGTAGAGATGTTTTCTGGTCAAATTGACGATGCCTTTATCCAAAAACGGATGAAAATTGCCCTCGTCCATCAAAAAATTGGCCTGCCTCCGAAATGGTATATGGGCTCTTTTCAAAATTTGCAGAATACGTTGTTGCGCATTGCAAACGAGATGAGAAATGAGCTTCCGGAGCATGAAGAAATCATTCAGGCGATCACCAAGCTACTGAGCTTTGAACAACAGCTTGTTCTGGAAGCTTATGATGAAAAAAATCGTATGGTTGAGTTGGAGGCCAAAGCAATTATCGAGCATCAGGCGATGCATGATGAATTGACCGGGTTGCCAAACCGCCGTATGTTTCACAAAGCGCTTCAGGAAACAATTTCGCGCCGTGGTCATGAAAAAGCACGATTCGCTGTCATGATGCTGGATATTGATCGATTCAAAATGATAAACGATTCTTTGGGCCATACTTATGGAGACCAATTCTTGCAGGAAATGAGCAGGAGAATATTGGAATGCACAGATGGCTACCAGGTCATGGTAGCTCGGATGGGCGGAGATGAATTTACACTGATATGCGAGGAATGCCCAGACAGTGGATCGATCACCCAGCTCGCGGAGAGCTTGGTAAAGGCGATTGAGGTCCCTTATCACCTTCAGCACAATGATTACTACGTCTCTGCAAGTATCGGCATTGCGCTGTATCCGGAACACGGCGAGAATGAGGAACAGCTGCTGAAAAATGCAGACAAAGCCATGTACGAGGTAAAAAAGAATGGCAAAAACGGTTTCTGCTATTTTTCAAATGAGCTGGATGAAAATTTGCTTGTGAAAATCGAGCTTGAAAGAGATTTGCGAAAGGCCGTCCAGCGCAATGAATTAGAATTGTACTACCAACCTCAGATTCGTACAGGAAACAATGAGATGGTCGGCGTCGAAGCGCTGGTCAGATGGAATCATCCAACAAAGGGCACTTTGTCTCCAGGCATTTTTATACCGATCGCGGAAGAGACCGGGCTGATCCATGAGATCGGCACTTGGACGCTGCGTGAAGCGTGCGGTCAAATGCGTAAATGGCATCTGGCTGGGGGACCTCTGATACCTGTTTCGGTCAATCTCTCTTCACATCAGTTCCATCAACCGAATTTGATTGAGTATATTCGCGGTATTTTAGAAGAGACGGGACTTGATCCGGAGTATCTGGAGCTGGAGATCACCGAGAGCATGATGATGGACGCTACCGTATCAACAGAAATCCTGCAGCAATTAAATGAGTTCGGCGTCAAAATCAGCTTGGACGATTTCGGAACTGGTTATAGCTCACTTAGCTACCTCAAACAGTTTCCGATTCACAGGCTTAAAATTGATCGATCCTTCATCACAGATATTACGGATAATACAAGTGATCAGGCAATTGTAGCGACCATTATCTCAATGGCTAAGCATTTGAACATGGATGTGATCGCCGATGGTATTGAAACAAAGGATCAATTAGAGTTTTTGACCCAAAATGCCTGCCAGGAAATTCAAGGCTATTATTTTAGCAAACCGCTACCAGCACTGCAGGTGGAGGAAAGCTTTTTCATTCCACAACGAATCAAATAATGAATTGATCTGGAAAAACCAGGAAATTGAAGTGGTTTTAAACAAAGTTTGAACATGGATCTATCGGGAGATCTTAACTAAAAATTTGAATTAAATTTATTGTAGGATAGATTTCTCGCTTTAACTTTTCTATAATATTGATATCGGGGTATTTCGTACTTGATGATCTCGCCACTCAATAGAAAAATGAGTAGAAAATCCTATTGTGAATGTCAGCAAGGATGGGTTCATCTCTCCAACTGTATTGCTTGTCTCACTGGGCCAATTGTTTGCAAGATTGCACTGGAGTAGATGGGGGTTATCGAGTCGATTTGACCCTAACAAAATCAAGATAAGCAGGCATTGTGGACCCAGGGTTTGCTGTGGATAGGAGTTGTGCAATGCTTCAAAACATACTTGATTGGCTGCACGATATGGGTCCTCTAGGGATGTTTATCCATTCGTTCGCAGATGCGATTATTTTTCCCGTTCCTGCATTTGTACTGCAAGTATCCTTAAGTATTTTGGATCCATCCTCAGCACTGTGGCTGGCTACCATCGGATACATTGCTTGTATTTTGGGAACGCCGTTTGGCTATCTGATCGGAAAATTGGCAGGAGACAAGATATTAAATAAAATCCTTAAGAAGTCGTGGATCGACTCCGCTACCCACATGTTTCAGAAAAATGGAGAAATGGCCATTCTCATTGGTTCATTTACGCCGATTCCGTTTAAGGTATTTACGATCTTGTCCGGTTTCTTACATTTTCCACTGTGGCGCCTTATCGCCTACGCAGCAATTGGTAGAGCGGTTAAGTTTTACGTAGTGGGTGTACTGTTTTATTTGTATGGTCGGGCAGCAGAAGGAATGGCCAAAGACGTATCGCTTTATGTGGGCTTGTGTGCAATCCCTCTAATCGCTGCGTTCATTTATTACAAACGTAAAAAATCGAAAAAAGAAGAAGCGGATCGCAGCAATGGCTGAGTCCAACAAAACAATCAACCAACAAAACATGCAGGTTCGAGTGTATGATGAAGCGTCATTTCCAACGAGGAAATGGCGCTTCTTTATTTTACTTTTCTTACGTGTGACATTATGGAAGAAAAAAATATTGGCTACCCGAAAATATGTTGCCTAGAGTAAAAATGAGAAGAAACAGGCTTTCATATTATCTTTAAGGCTTTTATAACATGATCGCCTTACACTTTTTTTGGAGAAAAAACCTTGACAAATGATGTGATGGTCATTAATTTTGTATATAACAACAAAAGTTGCTTTAAGGAAACATTTTTGTAAACGAGCATATTTGTTAAAGATATGCAAAAGAGATTGGGAACAGGAGGAGAGTCGTGTGAGTAACCGACGAGTGACAGGGTTGTGGAAAAATGGGGGGGCAGGTGTTTTGGCGTTGTCCTTGTTTTTAGCGGGATGTGGTGCGGCGTCAGAAAATGCAACATCAGACTCAAATGAACGGAATGATACGATACGGGTTGTTACCACCATCGCGCAAATAGCGGAGCCGATCTCAGTCATCGGTGGAGACAAGGTGGAAGTGGAAAGCTTGATGGGACCAGGGGTTGACCCGCACTTGTACAATGCCACGCAGGGCGACATAAAAAAACTGGAGAGCGGAGATATCATCTTCTATAACGGCATCCACCTCGAAGGGAATATGGTAGAAATCTTCAAGCAAATCGGAAAGAAGAAACCGGTCACAGCTATTGCCGAATCCATTCCCCAGGATAAATTGTTGAAGGATGAAACGGGCCAGCTAGATCCGCATGTGTGGTTTGATATCGATCTTTGGAAAATCGCGTTGGGTTCAGCAACAGAGGAATTGAAAAAAGCTGCCCCGCAGCATGCCAATCTATTTGAGGCAAATAAAACGAAGTATTTCGCGGAGCTGGATACACTCAAGCAAGAGTCGCTGGAAAAGTTGAGACAGATTCCGCAAGAAAAACGTGTACTTGTCACTGCGCACGATGCTTTTGGTTACTTCGGAAGAATTCAGGAAATGAAGGTGGTTGGGCTGCAAGGATTGAGTACGGAGGATGAGATAGGGATTTCCGACATTCAGACGACGATCAATCTGCTTCTCGAACACCAGATTCCGGCAGTCTTTGTGGAAAGCAGTATCAATCAAAATTCCATCAAGGCCGTAATCGAGGGAGCGGCAAGCGCTGGTTTAGACATAAAACTTGGAGGAGAGCTATTCTCAGACGCCATGGGAGATGCAGGAACCCCAGAGGGAACCTACCTGGGTATGTACCGCCACAACGTCGAGACGATCTACCAAGCATTGAAGCCATAACATGGATTCAGAATGAGCGTTTGCAACACAAATACCCGCGTATTGGAGCAAAGGCGAGCAGGAAAGGACGAGGATCATGACAGTTCTAGCGGTACATGGATTATCTGCCTCTTATCGTAAAAATAAAGTATTGCATGATGTGACCTTCAACGTAGAGCCCGGTTCACTAACCAGCATCGTGGGGCCAAATGGGGCCGGAAAATCAACCTTGCTGAAAGTCATGCTCGAGCTGCATCCAAAGCTGTCAGGAACCGTTTCCTTCTTCGGATCCACGCACAGCAAGATGAAGAAGCGAATCGGCTATGTTCCACAACGCGGCTCTGTCGATTGGGATTTTCCAACAAATGCTCTGGATGTCGTGACGATGGGGTTATACGGTCAGGTGGGCTGGCTCAAATGGCCGAACCGAAGCCACAAAGAAAAGGCTCTTGCATCACTGGAACAGATGGGAATGGCCGATTTTGCAGAGCGACAAATCAGTCAGCTATCTGGAGGTCAGCAGCAGCGAGTATTCCTGGCTCGTGCCTTGGTGCAGGATGCCGACCTGTATTTCATGGATGAACCGCTCGCAGGTGTGGATGCCGCTACAGAACGTGCAATCATGACGACATTGAAGGAATTGAAAGAGAAAGGCAAGACGGTCATGGTTGTTCATCATGATTTGCAAACCGTTGAAGATTACTTTGATCATGTCCTGCTGCTGAATCGCACGGTAGTGGCACATGGCAGGACACAAGATGTGTTTACGAAGGACAATGTGTATCGAGCTTATGGTGGGACGCTTCGCTGGATGAGGGAGGCATAATGATGAGCATGCTCTTTTCCGCAAATGCACAGTGGGTACTGCTAAGCACACTGATTCTGGGGATGGCATCTGGTATGATCGGATGTCTTGCCTATTGGAAGCGGCAGAGCCTGATGAGTGATGCATTGTCACATGCAGCGCTGCCTGGAGTTGTCATTGGTTTTGCCCTGATCGGTTCAAAAAACCTGCCCGTGATGATTGCAGGTGCAGCAGTGAGCGCGCTGCTCGGAGCCCTGCTGATCCAATGGATTCGAACCTCGAGCCGCATCAAGGAAGACACGGCAATGGGCATGATTCTCTCCGTATTCTTTGGACTCGGCATCATGCTGCTGACGATTGTGAACCGGACAGCAGGAGGAAATCAAAGTGGTCTGGACAGCTTTATTTTCGGTCAGGCCGCTTCGATGGTCCGTAAAGACGTGACAATCATGCTTTTCTTGGCTGCGGTGGTCATTTTGGTAGTATGTATAGCGTTTAAAGAATGGAAGCTATTCTTGTTTGATCCCGAATTTGCCCGAGGCTTGGGATTAAACAACCGTTTGATGAACAGCGTGTACCTGGCAGTCCTCGTTCTTGTCATCGTAATAGGAATTCAGGCTGTGGGTGTGATTCTGATGGCTGCCCTGTTGATTATTCCTTCCGTTAGCGCAAGGTATTGGACCCATTCATTCAAATGGATGGTCATTCTATCCGCGATCTTTGGAGGAGGAGCAGGAATGACAGGTACTCTGATCAGTACGATGGGGGTAGGCTGGCCAACAGGTCCCTTTATTGTCATAGCCTCATCTGCTTTGTTCGTGATTTCGATCGTGTTTGGCTCGGAAAAAGGGCTTTTAGTCAAGGCTCTGCAGTTAAGGGCGCAAAAAAGACAGCATGTCTATGCAGCTATGGAGCGCAGCAGTGCAGAAAGAGGAGGGGAGATGGGGTGAGTTATACAGGCTGGATACTATTAACCGCCTCTCTGGTTGGACTGTCTTGCGGACTTGTGGGAGTTTTTCTGATCTTGCGCCGCATGGCCATGATGGCTGACGCGATTAGTCATACTGTACTATTGGGAATTGTGACGGCTTTTCTCATCACGAGAGAGCTAAGTGGAGGGCATATGCTGATCGGGGCCATTATAGCAGGCTTACTAACAGCAGTCTTGGTACAGTGGTTCCATGCACGTGGTGTCCAGCAAGAGGCTGCCATCGGAGTTGTATTTACCACTCTGTTCGCCATCGGTGTCATTCTGATCGCTACGCAGGTAGGTAATGCACACCTCGATGTCAAGCATGCGCTGATGGGAGAGATCACCTTTGTCCCGTGGAATGTGATTGAACTACCTGGGATCGGGGAAATACCAGAGGCCACATTCATTCTACTTTTGGTGCTGAGTGTCGTGTTGATTGTGATCTTGGCGTTTTACAAGGAGTGGAAAATTACATCCTTTGATCCCGGATTGGCCGCAAGTATCGGGATCCCGGTTGTATTCATGCATTATCTCTTCATGTCGCTGGTTTCGGTTACCACCGTTGCCGCATTTGATGCTGTGGGGGCTATTATGGTAGTCGCCATGCTGATTACGCCGGCTGCATCCGCCTACCTATGGACAGATCGGCTGTCTGTCATGCTGGTGCTAAGCAGCTCTTTTGGTGTAGTTTCCGCAGTGGTCGGCTATTACATTGCGGTTTGGCTAGATACGTCCATATCTGGATCGATGGCGTTTGCAACGGGTATCGTCTTTTTGATCAGCTTCCTGTGCTCTCCCAAGCATGGCCTATTGGCGAGGTATGTAAAACCCGTAACCATGTCCGATTCTTAAAAAGATTGGAAAAAACCATCTTCCTTCAGAAGCATTTTACTGAGGGAGTGATGGTTTTTCGTGTTTTTACCTGTGTATAGTGTTCTCCTGTAAAGTTGGTAACAGATGCTATTCCTACTCGCCGGATGGTGATTCCAACTATCAGATGGGCATTGAAAAGAAATACGGGGCGTGGAGAGTGGCGGCGTGAACTTTATCGACGCTTCTTCTAGTACTTACTGAGCAGCAATCGCTGAATTAAAGGGGAGGTTGGTGCGAATGTTGTAAAGTCCGTTAAGGAGACTCTCACTTCAAAAAAATGAAGTATATAAAGAAAATCCCATAATCAGACATCGTAGGGCGATTATACGTTTCTATTCAGAAAGCAACCACGTGTTTTTAAGGTTTGCCACTGGTGAAGCCTTAACCGATTGTTACTTGCAATGTGTTGCTGATTGCGCCGAGTTTGAGATTCCGACTATGGTGGTGCACCTGCCTAGCGATTCCAAACCCTATAATGCACGGGGACTGGATAGAATCAAAAGAATCACTGAAAAAGCTGAACAGCTTGGTGTCAATGTTGCACTGGAGAATTTACGGAACCTTGCTAATTTGGCATATGTGCTGGAGCAAGTGGATTCCCTGCGTATCGGATTCTGTTATGACTGCGGGCATCACTACCGCTACTATCCAAACGATGATTTATTATCCAAGTTCGGTTCCAGGGTGATGGCACTACATTTACATGATAATAACGGGAGCTATGCCCAACACGGGTTACCGTTTGACGGCACGATTGATTGGTCTACAACTATGAAAAAAATTGCGGAAACGAATTATTCAGGAGCGACTGCAATAGAAGCCATGAATTGGGATTATGAGAAATTATCGGCTAAAGTGTTTTTACATAAGCGTCTGAACGAGCAAAAAGGCTGGAAGCATTACGCTAACGGTTCGATAACACAATAAGCAGCGGAGAGTCTAAAACTTATTTACTCGGAACATATAAATGGAGGTTTTTTGAAATACTAAGAGAGATGCGCAAATCGTCGGGTAAAAACTGGCATCTTGACACGCAACCTTTTGGTGTCGTATTCTTTTTATGCAACCAAATGGTTTCGTAATGGAGGATAATTCGTTAATGACACATGACATGCAGGGCACACTGCCACCCATTAAACGTACGATGGTTTTCCAAGCGCCTATTCAAAAAGTGTGGGAAGCTGTTGCTACTTCTGAAGGCATTGCCGCCTGGTTCATGCCCAATGATTTTTTGCCTGTAGAAGGGCATGAGTTTCATCTGAATGCTGGACAGTTTGGCATGTCTCCCTGTAAAGTAACGGAGGTAGACCCGCCTAATCGCGTATCGTTCAATTGGGGAAAAGATTGGACGATTACTTTTGAGTTGAAGGAACAAGGAGACCAAACCGAATTCACACTGACGCACGATGGCTGGTCTGCAGATAAAGTTACCGAATTTGGTGCGCCTCATGCTCCGATTCGGGACAACATGAATCAAGGCTGGGAAAAGCTTGTCCAGACGCTTGGCAAGTACGTGGAGGCCTAAAATGGTCGCTCCCTCACCCAAGGTTGATGTCTTCCAGGCAATCGCTGATCCAACTCGCCGCAGTTTGCTCAGATTGCTGGTAGATCAGGAGATGGCCGTCACGAGCATCAGCGGTCACTTTCCCATGAGTCGTACAGCAGTATCCAAGCATTTACGGATTCTAGCAGAGGCAGGGTTGGTGCATGAGCGGAAGGTGGGCCGTGAAACTCGATATCGATTGCAGCCAGATCCTCTTCAGGAAATAAAGCAGTGGCTTTCTTTTTACGAGCGCTTTTGGGATAACAAGCTTTCTGCTCTTGCGCATTATGTTGAGAATCCGGTTTCGGATAAGTCCCAACCTTTTGTACCCAAACTTGTGGATTCAGATGAGGAAAAATAATCGTATAACCTGTAACAAAAGCAAGCGCCATTCGTAGAAGGAATGGGGCTTGTTTTTGGCGATGGAGGAGTATTCGGGACGATTCTCGAAATGATACCCATTGCATTTTGGACCTCACAAGGAGCTTGAACATGCGCTTGATTGAAATCGTCGAACAGTTATTCGCCCAATACGGTTACTTGGTACTCTTGTTAGGTCTGCCGCTGGATTTTATCGCGCTGCCGATCCCGCCCGGTAATAGTACATTGACCTATACGGGTTATCTGTCCTACAAAGGGTTGCTTCATGGCGGCATAGCTGTTGTTCTTGCCTATTTCGGTGCAATTCTCGGTTTTACGATCACGTATCTGATCGGATTTCAATTGGGACAACCTTTGATTGAACGGTATGGTAAGTGGATCTTTTTGAAGCCCGCACATGTGGAAAAGACACGTCGTTACTATGAAAAGTATGGAGAACAGGTGCTGTTTGTCGGCTTTTTCTTACCTGGAATTCGACAATTTATTGGCTACTTCATGGGAATTATTCGGGTGCCATTTCGCAGAGTGATGTTGTACGCGTACACTGGTTTGGCGATATGGGTAGCGGCCTTTTTTACCATTGGTTATTATTTCGGTGAACAATGGCAATACATATTTATGTTGGTAGAACGATATTTGAAGTATATCGCGATCGGTTTGGCTTGTATTCTGGTGATTTTTATCATCGCCAAGCTTCGCAGCTATTTTCAAAAGCAGAGCATGTAATCCTGTTTTATGAAGATAGCAATAGAGAAGAAATCTATAGTGAAACAAACCTTTGGCGAGATGCCGGAAAACCCTGAATATCCAATGCCGGAGGAAGCAAAAAATCGTATCGGACATGCGATGATCAGAATCGGTGAATCGGATCTCATGTTTTCGGATACATTTCCAGGACAACCTGTACAAAAGGGAAATCAGGTCACGATCTGTATCGGCTCCAGTGACGTAGAACAATCAAAGCAAATTTTTGAAGCCCTGCAACAAGGCGGAAAAGTGAACATGCCATTGCAAGAAACGTTTTTTAGTCCCGCATTTGGGGATGTAACAGACAAATTCGGAGTTACCTTCCAAATCTACACGGAAGGCCAACACCAGTAAGAGATGGATACCTAGAACGTCATTCTTGTGCAGAATGGCGTTTTTTCTTTTGGTTAGCATGTTTTCCACCTATAATGGGAGCATATGGAATAATGCTTGAGATATGAAAACAGGGATAAGGGAGAGATCTGGGTGGGAAGTGTATTTGAGAGCATATCAGCGGAGCATGAAGCCTTTATGAATGAACAGCATATGTTTTTTGTAGGGACTGCTGCACCAGACGGGCATGTAAATCTGTCTCCAAAAGGATATGATGTGTTTCGTATCCTCTCTCCACATCGAGTAGCGTACCTGGATTTGACTGGAAGCGGAAATGAGACGAGTGCACATCTTTGCAAAAGTAGCCGAATTACTTTCATGTTTGTGTCATTCCAGAAAAAGCCACTGATTTTGCGACTGTACGGCAAGGGCAAAGTGATTTTGCCTGATTCTCCCGATTGGGAGGAATATGCTCCACATTTTGAACTCATTCCTGGAGCGAGACAAATCATCGCTGCCGATATTGAATCAGTCAAGACTTCCTGCGGATTTAGCATTCCTTATTACACCTATGAAGGCGAAAGAAGTACCTTGGTCAAATGGGCTCAAGACAAGGGAACAGATGGCTTGGAAAAATACTGGAAGCAGAAAAATGCAGTGAGCATGGATGGGATCACGACACCACTCGGAAAAAGACTGTGTGATCCAGAATAGCTGGGAAGAACAAATAAACCAGGAAATGATCCTTACAGATCTCCTGGTTTTTTGTTTTCGACCATGCCCGACTGATCTCTTTTGATAATATCGCTCACCACATCTGCGATTGTCACATTCTCCAATGCTTTTTCCAGAGCCAGCTGGGCAGAAGCAAACAGCGGCTCGATGGCTTGCTGAATATTTTTACCTACCAGACAGGCGGGATTGGGCTGTTCGTGTACGCCAAACAGTTCATTTTCTTGTACCACATTCACCGCTTTATAGACATCAAGCAGTGAAATCTCCTTGATGTCACGGGCAAGGCAAGCGCCTGCGATACCGGGGCGAACATGGACCAACCCAGCGTTTTTGAGATAGCCTGTAATTTTTCTGATGACGACGGGATTGGTGTTCACGCTGCTCGCAATCCACTCGGAGGTATTGACCTGGTCTTTGTTGATTTCAAGTAGAGAAAGTATATGGATTCCTACAGCAAATCGACTGCTGATGGACATTGAGTTAACCTTCTTTCTGCCGGGATTTCCTGTTCATTATATCGGATAAACTACTTTTGACAAATAGTGAACCCTTCAGTTGACAAAGCAGCGACCTGTAACTTATATTATTACATGTAATCAATATAGTTACAAATAAGAAGTGGTTCACATAAGGAGCCATTCCTGTAATGAATAAATTTGGGGTTTGAATAAAAAAAGCACCTTCTGTAAACTGGGAAACGTTCCGCCCAAAGAACAATTACCCGTAC
>NZ_JAFLPN010000018.1:0-87109 GCF_029870785.1 Brevibacillus sp. AY1 | reverse complement strand
ACGTGGAGCTGACGAATACTAATCGGTCGAGGACTTATCCACATGCTTTAGCAATCATGCAGATCCAGTTTTGATGGAACAAGGATAAAGGCTGTATTCTCGATTACTCAAAAGAGTGATGGTGAATACAGCTTTTTTTATTTCCAAATCACCTTTTCAAATACTAATCAAAAAAATCAATGCTCTAATAAATACATCGAAACAAAGGCTTGTCTTTTGGTATATGGGGATCAGGCATAAGGCGATTCTCGCATTGTGATCGAAGCGCTTTATGCTATGCTGAATGTCAGGAGTACAAGGCTCGAAAATACGAGGATCGCTTTTGTTCTAATTTCAGATTGATTCATTTCACTAACACGATAAAGGGTGGAAGTTCAAGGAAGAGGGATGGGTATGTTAATACTTGCCGTAGAAGACGAGCAGGCTCTCCTTCAAGCTATAGAGGGAGTTTTGTCAGATGAAGGTTACCAAGTGGATACAGCAGAACGGGGAGACGATGGTCTCTTGTTGGCGGAGAGAGGAATCTATGATTTGCTGGTCTTAGATATTATGCTTCCAGGTATGGATGGAATTACGATGGTAAAAACCTTGCGCACCAAAGGAGTGACGACACCTGTACTGTTTTTGACCGCAAAAGACAGCGTGCAGGCACGGGTAGAGGGGCTGGATGCTGGAGCAGACGATTATTTGATCAAGCCCTTTGCCGTGGAGGAATTGACGGCAAGAGTCAGAGCCCTCCTGAGACGACACGGCAAAACAGCAGCAGAAGGAGAGATGACGTACGGGCCAATCTCCCTGAGAATGAACGAGTACGATGGATTTATTCAGGATGAACCGATGAGATTGACGACAAAGGAATTTGAACTGCTCAAGTACTTCTTGCAAAACCGGGAGCAGATTTTGACTCGCCAACAGATTTTTGATCGAGTGTGGGGCATTCATTCCGATGCGAACTACGGCGTGGTCGATCTCTACGTCCATTATCTTCGCAAAAAAATGGGTGCATGCGAAAATATCATCCGAACGGTCCGCAACGTCGGCTACATCTTAAAAAAGGAAGAATGATATGTTTCAAAAAACCAGATTTCGTCTGGTGACGCTGAATGTCATCGTCGTCTTTTTACTGCTGAATGCCTTGGGGGGCGCCGTGTATTTTACCATGAAAATTCTCCTCTATTCACAGGTGGATCGGGAGCTGGAGAAGGTATCCCAACGACTTGGTCCACGACCCGTTTCCACGGCTACAGCGGATAAACGAAGATCCCTACCCGTATAATCGGCAAGAGCGCAAGAAATTCGCCGATATGGAGCGCAGATATGTCCTGCTTGTATGGGATGGGGGTGGGAGGCTCCTCGGGTCTGCCTTTGGGGAACGTATGGACCCTGATGATTTTGAGCAATTTCACCAGCCCGAGGTAGTGGCCGGGATCGATACCAGGACCGTCAATGAACATGTGTTCCGTGTCCAGACGGTGACAATCCCGAAAAGAGTCATAGTCGGCGATCGAATGGTCATGTCGCAGCAGTTCCAGGTCATTTACAACCTGGCCCCCGAGCAAAATATGCTAAACAGTTTGTTGTATGTCGTGTTGATCGGCAATGTGATCAGCATCCTGATCGCGATCGTCGTAGGGTGGTTTCTGGCGAAAAGGGCACTCGTGCCGATCCAGGTATCCTGGGAGAAGCAGCAGCAGTTTATAGCGGATGCATCCCATGAGCTGCGTACTCCGCTGACTGCGATTCTGGTCAATCTGGAGCGGCTGTTCCGTCACCCGGATCAGACGATTGAACAGGAGAGCGAAAAGATCATGATCGGAATGCAAGAAGCCAAGCGCCTGAGCCATCTTGTCTCCGATCTGTTGACCCTGGCGCGCAGCGATTCGAACGAGCTGCAAATCATGAAAAAAAGATTCAACGTCAATGAAGTGGTTCAAACCTGCACCCAGGTGTTTTCCCAAATGGCGATTGCCAAGGAAGTAAGGCTGGAGACAGAGATTGAAGAGTCTCTGGATATGATGGGCGATGAAGAACGAATCCATCAAATGATGGTCATCCTATTGGATAATGCTCTGAAGTACACGAATCCCGGTGGAAGCATCTTCGTTTCCTGCAAAAGGGAGGGGCAGCGTGTAGCGATCATGGTCAAGGATACGGGAATTGGTATTCCGAAGGATGAAATTCCGCTCGTCTTTGACCGGTTCTATCGTGTGGATAAGATGCGTTCTAAATCCACAGAAGGGACTGGACTCGGACTTTCCATCGCCAAATGGATCGTCGAAGTACATCAAGGGAAAATTCAGGTTAGCAGTGAAGAAGGGATCGGAACATCATTTCTGGTCACACTTCCGATGAAGGTATGAAGCCGATATTCTGGCGAGAGCTGGAATTCAGTTTTTTTATTTTTTTACACTTAACAAATTAAAATGTATGTTATATTATGAATATAACGAATTGGAAAAAGGAGGAATTGCGATGAGGTTGTTGGACGAATATTTGGAGCTTGGTGTCGTAGCGATGGCTAGAGCAGCAGAAGAAGGATGGTTTGGCGGCCATTATGGAGCAGCGCTCCTGGCAGGATATTTCATGTCTAGAGAGCATGATTTGCCGGAGCATATGAAGGACGGTATTGAACGAACCTGCGAATCCTACCGGGCCCTCAAGCCCGCGTGGTTCGCACCGCTGGAACAAGATGAAAAAGCCGATCCTGATCTATTGGAGCTTGTTGTAGCGGGTTTGGCTGAAAACGTAAAGCAGCTGCGTACCTCCGGTCATGGGCTGGCATTGGGCGTGATGGCGTTAAAGGCTTTGCGCGAACGTCCTGACCTGATCCGCCCGAGTATCGTAGCAGGACTGGTGAAGCTATTGAAGGCGACCACTGTAGATCGCCCCAATCGTTACTGGGGGATTGAAGATTACACCGAAGTCACCGTGGAGCAGATTGAGGGGATCCCTGCTTACGAAAAGGTCAATGAAATGGCAAAACATACGTTTGAAGAACTCCATGCCGTTTACCCGAACCGAGTCATTGACGGACAGCGTTATTTCTTCGAAGGCGAAGTGACGCACAGCATTACACATGCACAGGCTTTGAGTGAGTTGAGCCGGTTTGGGTATGACGATTTGGTTCAAGAAGGGATCAGAAACCATCGGGTACAAATGTTTCTGAATCGTCAACGACCGGAATTGATTCTCGAAGACGAGGTGAAGGAACCGGCTTTTAACCAGATTTTTTCCCCGAAGTACTGGGAAAAAACCTACCGTGACCCGCATGCCTTGAAGCTGCCGTATGCAGCGCTGGACTTGCTGAAGCAGCTGACAGAGGAAAAGAGACCGGAAGCAGAGCAAAATCTATGCAAAATACTCACCATCACCGAGTAACGAAGAAAAGGGAGGCCGCAATGGACCTCCCCTTTGTATTAATAATTGGGAATGAGCGTAGTAGTCGATTCGCAGTTGGCAAAATAGCTTTTGTGTTCCACCAGCGCACTGCGAATCGCCTGTTCATTGATGTCAAAGCCGATACCAGGAGCAGTCGGTACATTCAGAACACCAGGCTTGGCAAAATCGATCCACGGAGTGACGATATCTTCTGCAAAATAGCGATGGGAAGGTGAGGTATCGCCAGGAATGGTGAAGTTGGCAAGTGAGGCCATCGCAATATTGTGAGCGCGGCCAATTCCTGCCTCCAGCATGCCGCCGCACCAGACAGGTACATGATTTGCTTGGCACAGATCATGAATTTTCTTCGCGTCTGTCAGCCCGCCTACGCGACCGATCTTGATATTGATAATCCGACAGCTTCCGAGACCGATTGCTTTGCGGGCGTCTTCTACCGTATGGATACTCTCGTCAAGGCAGATGGGCGTTTTCAGCTCTCTTTGCAGGGTGGCGTGATCGATGATATCGTCGTGGGCCAACGGTTGTTCGATCATGATCAATCCGAACTCGTCCAGTTCCTTCAGCATTTCGATATCGGACAAGGTGTAAGCAGAGTTGGCATCGGCCATCAAGGGCACATCTGGACCAAATGTTTGGCGGATCGCACGCATCGGCTCCACATCAAAGCCGGGTTTGATCTTCACCTTGATCTTTTTGTACCCGTCACGGACAAAGCCTTCGACTCGCTGGAGCAGCTTTTCAATGGTGGGCTCGATTCCGATGCTGACCCCCACATCAATCGTCGTACGTGTACCACCCAAAGCCTGAGACAAAGACATGCCCTGCATTTTGGCATACAAATCCCAGACGGCGCCCTCCAAGGCAGCTTTGGCCATGTGGTTGCGCCTCATCCAGGAAAAGAGGTGGGATACTTCATCAGGATGCTCGATTTCACGTTTGAACAGTTGCGGGATCAGGTATTTCTCCAGCATGTACCAGACAGTATCCACATCTTCTTCGTTGTAGACCGGAACATCCATTGCGACACTTTCACCAAAGCCAACATGCTCGCCGCTATACGCGCGAACGAGGATGCATTCCTTGTGCGTTTCCACACCCATGCTGGTTTCAAACGGGGAATTCAACGGGATTTTGATGCGTTGCAAATCGATACGCTCCAGTTTCACGATTACCTCTCCTCCAATGGTTGAATGGGTGCTTGGTTTTGTGCATGGTGATCAAAAGTCAGCAGAACGGCTCGTGTCAAAATTTCAATACCATCCAGCAAGGCTTCCTTCCGAAAATGCATGTGCGGATGGTGTAAGCCTGGTGCTAGGTCACAGCCTAGACCGAGCATGGTTGCCTTCAGATGCGGTCTTTCCTTGGTGTAGTAGTGAAAGTCTTCGGCGCCCGGAGTAAGGATCGGCGGTTCCAGCTGTTCGGACCCCAATGCATCTGAGATAGCCTGAGCCATAATCAGGCGTGCTTCTTCATGTACTTCTGCAGCGTACACCCGCTCAGTGATCTCATAGTCCAGCTCTATCTCATACAGCTTGGCAACCTGTTGCAGCACATGCTCTGTTTTGGTCAGCAGCGCCTCCATAATGGCATTGGTTTGGGCGCGGATATCCAGATGGAAACGGGCAGAGCCGGGGATGATGTTTGTGCTTTTGCCACCTGAGCTGAGCTGGGTCATTTTGACCGAGTAAGGAACCAGCGGGTCTAAATGAATCCCTTTCAGTTCTCCTACGATGGATGCCGCGACCTCGATGGCATTGGTTCCAAGATGCGGGCGTGCACCGTGTGAGTCGTCACCCTTGATGTGAGCAGAGAGGGTAGCGGCAGCACCGTGCAGTATCGCAGATGCGGCTCTGCCGTAAGCTACTTCCTGGATGGGGCGCAAATGAACGCCATACAGGTAGTCCACATCGTCAACAACCTGTTTTTGTACGAGCGATAATGCCCCTGTGCCGCTTTCCTCGGCAGGCTGAAAAATCATTTTCAGTTTGCCGGGAAGTGGAAGGTTTCGCTCATGCAGCACCATAAGCACGCCTAGAGCCATCGTCATGTGCGCATCGTGTCCACAGGAATGATTGGCGCAAAAAAGTCCGTCCACCTCCTGCCACAAAGCATCCATGTCAGCACGCAATCCTACTGTGAAAGCGTCCGGTGACTCACTTCCCCACTCAGCGACAACGCCTGTCATGTCCTCAAAGGTCGTCAGGCGACAGTTGTATGATTTCAGGAAGTCTGCAAGAAAGGAAGTCGTCTGTACTTCCTGCCAGCTAATCTCGGGATGTTGATGAAAATGTTCGTACAGAGAAAAAATGGCAGGCTTCAATTGTTCAATGGTTGTGCGCATAGTTCCTCCAGGGTGACGTCTCGTCAAATTGTCTTTCAATTCAGACTGTATTCCAATTCCAGCTGTTCGTCAACCTACGTGAGACCGATGAGCACGGCGACGATCAGAGCGATACAGGCGATCAATGTCCAGCCGAGGATGAGCTTCCAGACGAACTTCACCCATTTTTCATAAGGGATTCCGGCAACAGCCAGGTATCCCATCAGAGCCGAGGAAGTGGGAATGATGGAGTTCGTGATCGCATCGCCGTATTGGAAGGCGAGGACGGCTACCTGTCTTTGAATTCCCAAAAGGTCGGCGATGGGCACCATGATCGGCATGGTGGCTGCTGCCTGTCCACTGCCGGAAGGAATAAACAGGTTGATCAGAGATTGAATCAGGAACATGGCCACGACAGGAGATCGCCACTTCCTCCCGCTCATCCTGAATCGAAGCATATTCGAGATCGTGAATGACGCTTTGGGTCGGATCGGCTTTGACCTTGTAGGCATACCGCATCACATACCAGATGGCAAAGCCGAGGACGAAGACGTAGACGACCGAGCGGAAGGCCAGTCCCGAAAAGAGAGGAATTTGCGCCAGAGATTGGGCAATTCCGACTGTAAAAGGATTCAGCATACCGCCGATAAATCCACTGGCTGCCCCAAGCGTCACCATCGCAGTTCCTGTCACTGCATCGAAGCCCATCGCTCGCGCCAGCGCAATTCCGATCAGTACGAAAATGATGGTCTCTTCCGCCATTCCCATCGCAAAGCCACCGATGGAGAAGAGCAGCATGGAGGCGGGAATCCTCAGGATTTCTCTTCCCGCAAGATGGCGTACACCTTTGTTGATTCCTGCTTCAATCGCTCCGGTGGAACGAATAATGCCGAAGACACCGCTGACGATGAAGATGTAAAAGATGATCTGAGCTCCTTTTTGCATGCCGGTCGGAATCGACTTGAACATATCAAAAAAGCTCACAGGACTGCTCTTTACCTGATGATAGCTGTTGCTCACAAGATGGTTTTACCGGATTCCGGGTCCTGTATTCGCTCAAACTCACCAGCTGGGAGAATGTACGAAAGCAGGGCAGCCAATACAATCATGATAAACAAAATGGCATAAGTATGAGGCATGTTAAACCGCTTTTTGGCTGGCGCAAGATTCGCCGATGAAGTAGAGTGTGGTGCACTCATGGAATCACCTCGCTTTTTTTGCTAAATGGATAAGCAAACCCCGTGCCAACGAATGAATATTTGGACAACGGGGTTTTCGCGTTTGATTTAGCCATAGAGCGAGAGAATAGGATTTTTAATAGGTCGTTCATTAGGTTATAAACACCTATTAAGACCTAATGTTTGAAGCGTTTAAAACCTCCAGCCCTTTGGACGTAAGTATCGTTCCTTGACGTGTCGTTCCTGAACGAACCAATCCTTGTTGCTCCAGTTGCTTGAGTTTGTTGCGCAAGGAGCTTTCCGTCCAGCCCTGTGATTGAAGGAGAGGAGATCTTGCGAGCTGATAGCGTCCCACTGGCTTGTTCATCGCGTAGTAGGGATACAGGGTACGCAGAATCTCCAGGTCCCGATCATCCGTCTCTTTATCGTGCCAAGAAGCAGATCTTGGGGGCGGTGAAGACAGTCGGCTCGTCAATCGTTGGGGTAGGTCGCACAGCAGGATCACCGGTTCTTCACTGATGGTAACAGCGTACTCGATCACGTTTTTTAGCTCGCGGATATTGCCTGGCCAATCATGACGCAGCAGTAGGTCCATTACTTCCGGCGAGCAGGTTTTGTTGACACCCAGCTTTTGCAGGTGATCGGCGATGATGAGCGGGATGTCTTCCTTTCGTTCCTTCAAGGAAGGAATGTCGATGGGAAGAACCGCCAGGCGATAGTACAGGTCCTCCCGGAAAAGGCCGTCCAAGACCGCTTGCTCCAGGTTGCGATTGGTAGCGGCAATGACACGGCAATCAACCGAAAGAATGCCCGTCCCTCCGACGGGAATGATCTGCTTTTCCTGCAGGACACGCAGCAGCTTGACCTGGATGCTGTGAGAGACTTCGCCGATCTCATCGAGAAAAATGGTTCCTCCGTCTGCCTGTTCGAACAAGCCTGGTTTTCCTCCTTTGCGAGCGCCGGTAAAAGCTCCTTCTGCATAGCCAAACAATTCGCTCTCCAGCAGGTTTTCCGGAAGAGAGGAGCAGTTGATCGCTACAAAGGGGCCATTTTTGTGCTGGGAATGAAGATGAATGGCGTGAGCAAACAGCTCCTTGCCCGTCCCGTTTTCGCCGAGCAACAGGATCGATTGGTTATGGACCGCCATCTTCTTGCTGAGCTCAATGGTTTGTGTCAGCGCTTGGCTTTGCCCCATCAAGTCAGAGAAGGTATAGATGGCGGTGTGGCCCCGCTGCACAAGCTGATGGCGCAGACGCTGGATTTCCGTCACATCCTTGAACGTGCACACATAGCCCAGGTGCTCCTGGCGGCTGCGAATGCTTTGGCTGCTGACGATACACTGCCTGTGACCGATGGATAGCAGCGTATCTTCCTGCCCGTCTTGTTCGAAAAAAGGGCGGAGCTGCTCGTGTTCCCGCAGTGTCTTGTAGGGGTGTCCGATCATTGAATGGCTGCCTTGACCGAACCACTCACTGGCTGCATCGTTCATAAAGGAGATCATGCCCTCTTCATTGCACGCGATAATCGGGTCCTTCACCGCCTGGAAAGTGGATTGGAGCTGGCTATGGAGCTTTTGAGCCTCCGTATAGGATGTGCCGAGCAGCTTGGCCAGCTCGGTCATTTCCGCGATAAAAGCGGACAGGTAGGCTTGCTCCCGATCCACAGGGATTCCCAGCTTGCGACCGATGTCAATCAAGTCGTGGATATGAATTTTGCGAAAACCGACGTCGATCATTTCGACATGGGGAGGAGGAGGAACGTCGGGCTCACTCAGAATAATGGTGTAGTGGATCGCGGGATCATCGAACGTGCAGCCCGGATGAAACGGGATGTATTGCAAGTGGTCGATGCGAGCTTTGAGCAGATCATCGATGACCTCCTGAGCTGTTTCACGCGAATTGTTCATCACGGGCACGGTGCTGCCAGCAGGAATTTGCATGAGCTTTTTTAATTTGCCCAGCTCAAAAAAACGATTTAACACCGTGATTGGCACTTGAGCATCGCCTACAGCCTGACGGGCAACCGCGTAATGCTCTGCTGTACGAGTCGTAATGAAAACATGGGATGCGTCTTTTAGATTGGGTATCGGCTGGTGGCTGAGGTAGCCGACGACACGGCAATATGGTTCAAAATAGGCTTTCAGTTCATGTCGCAAAAAGGCAAGGGTATCCGCCCCATTGGCGATCAAGATAATGGTGTTGAGCATGATGCACCACCTTTTGAATAAGCAATTGCCTTCATCATATCTTCATGAAGTTGGCAAGACAAGGCTTGCTCCAGAACCGCAAAAATATGGTTAAATGAAAGGAGGAGCAAGAGAGAAAATAGGAGGAGAGGGTGAGGAGTCATTATGGACAACACATTGGTACCTGAGGTTTTACAGATGATTGGTCAAGTGATTCCTGAAGGGGTTTCCATCGCGATCTCAGACGGGAAACAGTATACCTATTACAAGCCAAGTGAAGCTATTGATTTAAAAATTGAACCTGGTGATCTGGTTCCGGTTGGCTCCGCCACCCACAAGGCTTTGGAAATCAAGGGAAAAGTGGCTCATCATGTGGAGAGCCGTGTCTTTGGCATTCCGTATTACGGAGTTTCCATTCCTGTCATCATGCAAGGAAGAATCGAGGGGTATATTACCGCCATCTATTCTCCGCAAATGATGCCTATGGCTATACCTGAGCCGCCACGGCCACCTTTTCTGATCGGCAGGGACGAAAACGGCTGGTTGCCCATTCCGATGAACGAGATTATGTACATCAGCTCCAATGAAGGAAAAACACAGCTCCATACAGCGAATGGGGCTTATACCAATAAATACAATATGGCAGAGCTGGAGAACCTGCTTGCACCTGGGCAGTTCATTCGCTGTCATCGCTCTTATTTTGTCAATCTGGAAGCCATTCGTTTTATCCATCCGCATTTCCATTCCACATTCATTCTGGAGATGAAGGACAAGCAAAAAAGTCGCGTTCCGGTCAGCCAGTCTTACGCCAGCACTTTCCGCCAATTGCTCGGTTTCTAGGACTTTTTACCCATTAGCATTCGCGCTCAAATATTCTAGCTTATGGCCGGAATTTCTGCTTTGCATGAAATTGAGTGCCCGCTCAGTCGTCTGTGTGCTAGTTTATTTACAACAAGATTATGACTGTCACAAGGGGGAACTTAATCATGTGGGAGCGCTTACGTGATAAACGATTGGCTGATAAAATCGTCACGGCTGATGAAGCAGCAAGTTGGATCGAAGATGGCATGACACTTGGCTTGAGCGGTTTTACGCGCGCAGGTGATGCCAAGCTGGTTCCCATCGCTTTGGCTGAGAAGGCAAAAAGAGAAAATAAACCTTTTGGCGTTAACGTATATACAGGAGCATCGCTTGGAGCAGATGTAGACGCAATTATGGCAGAAGCGGGCATCGTGAACAAACGTGTGCCATTCCAAGCTGACTCGACTATGCGCAAAAAAATCAATGATGGCAGCATCATGTTTGTAGATCAACATTTGTCTCATACCGCAGAACTGATTCGCACGGGCGTAATGGGACAGATTGATTACGCCATTGTGGAAGCGGTTGCAATCACAGAGGATGGCATGATCATTCCGACGACATCTGTAGGCAACTCCAATATCTTTGTGGATCAAGCCAAGCATGTCATCATCGAGCTGAATGTGAACCAACCACTCGCACTGGAAGGCATCCATGATATTTATACACCGGAAATGCAGGGCGAGCGTGGCCCTATTCCACTCACATCGGTGGAACAGCGCATTGGCACAATCGGCATCCCGGTCGATATCAACAAAATCAAGGGGATTGTGGTCTCTGAAGTGGTTGACTCGCCATCCACGATCGTCGAGCCTGATGAAGAAACTGCGCAAATCGCTGTACATCTGATCGAGTTTTTGCGTCAGGAAGTAAAGGCGGGGCGTATGCCGAAAAACCTGGCTCCGCTGCAATCCGGTATTGGCTCGGTTGCGAACGCTGTATTCAATGGATTCCTGGACTCTGAGTTTACGGATCTGACGGTTTACTCCGAGGTGTTGCAGGATGCTGTATTCGATTTGCTGGATGCAGGCAAAATCGCATTTGCTTCCGGCTGTTCGATCACGCTGACCGCAGAGAAGATGAAGCACGTAACAGAAAATTTCGCTGCCTATCGTGACAAACTCATGCTGCGTCCTCAGGAAATCACAAATCACCCAGAGCTGATCCGTCGTCTCGGCCTGATCTCGATCAATACCGCTCTGGAGGCGGACATCTACGGCAATGTGAACTCCACCAACGTATCGGGAACCAAGATGATGAACGGAATTGGTGGTTCCGGGGATTTTGCCCGCAACTCTCGTCTGGGCATCTTCGTGACCAAGTCTATTGCAAAGGGCGGCAAGATATCCAGTATCGTACCGTTTGCTTCTCATGTAGACCACACGGAGCACGATGTAGATATTCTCGTGACAGAGCAAGGCTTGGCGGATCTGCGTGGATTGGCACCACGTGAAAGAGCGCTGAAAATCATCGACAACTGTGCGCACCCGATCTACCGGGATCAGCTCCGTGCATATTATGAGGAGGCACTGACACGCGGCGGTCACACGCCACATGTCCTGGAAAAAGCTTTCTCCTGGCACCAGCGTTTTGCCGAGGAAGGATCCATGCTGGAAAATGCACCTGTGCTTAGCCGTTAAGCATACGTGAATAAACCTTAATTAAAAAACCCGCCTGGTATCGATACGGATACACGGGCGGGTTTTTGTATGCTGCATGTAGAAGGTTAAATATGCTGCTCGCGGGCGAGCTCTGCCTTCTTTTCTTTGTGGTTGGCCAATGCGAAGACAGTACCGACAATGCAAAACGCTCCCAGCCATTCGAACAGGCCAAACGGTACATGCAGCCATACAACTGTCGCGACGACGGCGGATAAAGGTTCAGCACTTGCCAAGACACTTGTTTCTGATGGGAGGATGAAGCGCAGGCTGTCCAGGTACAGGTAAAATGCGATCAGCGTTCCAAACAAGACAAGAAAGGCGACAGCGAGAACAGACTGCACAGCCCAGATCTGACCGGTCGCTTGCCAAGGCTGAGACAGAAGGCAAAGACCGATCCCGCCGATGAGCATCCCCCAGCCCAACACTACGGTTGCTCCCCATCGCTCAAGCAGCTTCTTTGGATACAAGGTGTAAAAGGCGAGGGCGATTGCCGATGCTAGCCCCCACAGTACCGCCCCTGTCGAGATGGACAAATTGCCTGGATTGCCGTTGGTGATCAGTAGGAAGGTGCCCAGCAGTGCGAGGAAAAGCGCTAGCATTTGCGCCACACTAGGCAGCTGTCGATTGCGAGCTACGAGATAGCCCGTGAGAAAAACCGGTCCCAGGTACTGCAACAGTGTCGCGGTAGCAGCATTTCCCAGTTCGATAGAAGCAAAATACGTATACTGCACAGCCAAGAGACCAAACAGGGCAAAGATTACAAGCTTACCAAAGTCAGCTCCTGAACGAAGGATCTTCCAAACATTCTGGCGATTATCACCAACCAGAGAAAGGAGCAGCAGCATCGCTCCCGACAAGAGGAGGCGCGCCGCAACTAGCCAATCTGTCGTAAAATGATAATGCTGCAAGAGAGACTGGGCTACAGTCCCGGAAACACCCCATAAAAGCGAAGCAACAAGCACCATACTGAAACCACGGATTCGCGTCGACACTTCTACATTTCTCCCTACTTTGTCATCTAGTATGGACTATATCCCATTCCTGAACCGCAGACAAGGACATTGCAAGCCATTCCTCCAGCCAGACAGGCCACATTTGACAAGTGCATAACTTTCAAGTAAAATTATCTTAAATTAAAGATATATCATTTGTTTGCAAAGGAGGGCTTGCCATGTCAGAGAAGCATCAGCAGCCACTTCGAAATGATTCCCTCGATCTGTTAGTTGTGCTTTCGAGATCCTACAATTGGGTAACGGCTCATATCAATCGCGATATTCGGCAGTATGGATTGAATCCCACTGAATTCGGGGTTCTAGAATTTCTATTCCATAAAGGACCACAGCCCTTGCAGCAAATTGGAGAAAAGATCCTGATCTCCAGCGGCAACATTACCTATGTCGTGGACAAACTAGAGAAAAAGCAATTGCTGGTCCGCAAGCCTTGTGCAGTCGATCGTCGCGTCATCTATGCAGAGCTGACAGAAAAAGGGCATCAGCTTTTGAGTGACATTTTTCCTGGGCACACAAAGTCCATCGAAAAGGCAGTAAGTGGA
Source organism: Brevibacillus sp. AY1 (assembly GCF_029870785.1). NCBI lineage: Bacteria > Bacillati > Bacillota > Bacilli > Caryophanales > Paenibacillaceae > Brevibacillus > Brevibacillus sp. AY1. The sequence continues at coordinate 73,953 of NZ_JAFLPN010000018.1, read as the reverse complement.
CTGACTCCGGAAGAAAAGCATCAAGCCATTGCGCTTTTAAAAAAATTGGGCAGGGCCGCGCAGGAGCATTATTAGCAAGCGTTTTGCTGATGTTCCTGCGAAGTGCCTGCAGTTTTCAACAGTAAAAGACTTGACAATATGCCTTAAATGTAATAATCTCAAAATCAAGATATGCAAATTGAATGTTAGTTACTAACATCAAGAAAGGGGAATATTCCTAACATGAGTAAAGTATTATTGATTAAAGCCAACGATCGCCCTATCGACCAAGCTGCAAGCGTGAAACTGTATCACGCGTTTGCAGATTCCTATAAGGAGAGTCATCCAAACGACGAGGTTGTAGAACTGGACTTGTTTGCAGAAAATCTTCCTTACTACGGAAACGACATGATCACTGCTATGTTCAAAGCAGGTCGTGGAATGGAATTGACCGCTGAAGAGCAAAAATCAGCTGATCTGGTGAACAAATATCTGAACCAATTCTCTGAAGCAGAAAAAATTGTGATTGCTTTCCCAATGTGGAACTTCACTGTACCGGCTGTTCTGCACACCTATTTGGACTACCTGGCTCAAGCAGGCAAAACATTCCGTTACACAGCCAATGGACCTGAAGGTCTCATGGGTGATAAAAAGGTTGCACTGTTGAGCGCTCGCGGCGGCGTATACTCCGAAGCTCCAATGGACGCAATCGAACTGGCTAACCGCTACGTGAAAACCATGCTTGGATTCTGGGGTATCAGCAACATCACTGAAGTGATTGTGGAAGGCCACAACCAATTCCCAGACAAAGCAGAAGAAATCGTACATGAAGGCGTCGTCAAAGCAGCGAAACTGGCGGAAACTTTCTAAAGGCCCGCCAGCCTTTTTTTCAGCAAGTATCTTTATTTAAAGATACTATAATTTAAAATAATTTAAGGAGAGATGAAAAATGATGGATCTTGGTTTGCTCATTATTCGTTTGGTGATTGGGTTGTTGTTCGTAGGTCATGGGGCACAGAAGCTGTTTGGCTGGTTTGGCGGCTATGGTTTGAAAGGAACAGGCGGATGGATGGAATCGCTCGGCATGAAGCCTGGTGTCACAATGGCACTGCTGGCCGGACTGTCTGAACTGGTTGGGGGACTGCTGTTCGCTACCGGTGTTGGCGGTGGTGTTGGCACCTGGGTCGGTGCTCTGTTGATCGCCTTTACCATGCTGGTTGCAATCGTGAAGGTTCACGCTCAAAATGGATTTTGGGTCACGCAAAACGGCTATGAATTCAACCTGACTTTGATCGCGGTAGTTATCGGTGTTGCTCTGATTGGACCTGGCGCATACATCCTGTTTTAATCGCACCCTCTGACGAATACGAATCATTCGTGCAACGTGCGCCAATCGACGGAATAAAGGAGGAACTAGCAGATGGATATTCGTGTCTATACACAAAACGAACAGGCAAAAGGACATTTTGGCGACGGTGAAATTGTAGAAAACAAACCAATCGGATTTCCACGAGAAGGCTCTGTGGTCAGCCGTGTGGGTCCGCTCTTTTACTGGGCGTGGGCCAAATCCTTGAAAACCTTTGAGATACCGTTTCATCCTCATTCCGGATTTGAAATTTTATCGTATGTATTGAATGGATCGGTAGGGCATAAAGACACGTTGGGAAATTGGCAAAAAGTGACCACTGGCGGCGTTCAGATCATGCAAACAGGATCTGGCGCTCATCATGCGGAGGAGCTCGGCAAAGATACCGAGATGTTTCAAATCTGGTTCGAGCCGCATCTGTCTCAGGCTACCAAACGTCCGCCGACGTACAATCAGTACGATCATGAGGAATTTCCGGTGGAGCATGCGGGCAGCGTGAGCGTCAAGCAGATGATCGGCGCTCATGCTCCAATCGAGGTCGTAGCTGATGTGAAGATGCAGGATGTTCGGATTCCTGCTGGCGCTACCTATTCCCTGTCCCTCCCGGCCGGATACGCGCATGCTGTTGTCGTGGTAGAAGGCTCTGGGGTGGTCAGTGAAGCTGGCAAGGAAGATGTGAATGGTGTCGCTGCCAAAAATGGAGACTTTGTCGTCACTTCTACGGAAGCGGACCACAACGTGACCTATCAGGCAAATTCAGATGAAGATTTCCGGTTGGTGTTGATCCAGGTACCGACTGAGGTGGATTATCCCCTGTATCGAAAATAAGAAAAACAGGAAAGAGTGCCCTCGAGCAGAATTTTTGGCTTGGGGGCATTTTTTTCTGTTTTGAAAGGCTTTAAAAACATTTGTTTATATGATAGACTTTTGTTTGCGGGCGTTAGTGTGAATGATAAGGAAGGAAGGAGGATGACCGTGGACAAAGAGAAACAGATTTTGCATCACATCCGGCACAATCCCTTTATCAGCCAACAGGAGTTAGCAGATCTGATCGGCATCTCCCGTTCAGCAGTAGCCGGCTATATCGCGCAGCTGACCAAAAGGGGAGAGATCAAGGGGCGTGCTTATGTGCTCCGGGATGAGGGCTTGATTACCTGCATCGGTGGCGCAAACCTGGATCGAAAAGCGAGAGGCAAGCAGCAAATCCGACTCCATTCCTCCAATCCTGTGACCATTTCGGAGTCCTGCGGGGGAGTAGCGCGCAATATCGCAGAAAATCTGGGACGCCTAGGCTGCAATACAGCAATCATCACCTGCATTGGCGAGGACAAGGAAGGTGAATGGATCGTTCAGGAAACGCGAAAGCATGGAGTGGATATCAGTCAGATCTGGAGGCTGCCTACCCAGCGTACAGGTACCTATACAGCGCTGCTGGACATTGACGGAGAAATGGTTGTTTCCCTGGCTAATATGGATATTTACGATGCGCTGACACCTGCGATGTTCGATGAAAGATGGTCGCATATCGCAGCAGCGAACGTGGTGTTTCTCGATACCAATGTGCCGACGGATTGTCTGGCCTACATCATCGAGCGTTGCAGGAAGGAGCAGATCCTCCTGTTCATCGATCCGGTATCATCGGCCAAAGCGCAGAAGCTGCCAGAGCGGTTGGACGGCGTGGAAGCGATTCTGCCGAATCTGGAGGAAGCGGAGCTGCTGGCAGGAATGGACATTCGCTCGCTCGATGATTGTGCCCGGGCATGCGAGCGAATTCGGGAGCGCGGCGTCAAACACGTCGTCGTGACAATGGGAGAGCAGGGAGTCTACTATCAGTCCGAAGAATACGCCGAGCAGCTGGCTCCCTACCCGGCAGAGGTTGTAGATGTGACCGGGGCAGGGGACGCCTTTGTCTCCGGGTTGCTATACGGAGTCGTGAATGGCGAAGCTTTCCCGAGGGCGTTGCGTCTGGGACTGGCGGCATCTGCCTTGACTTTGCAGACGGAGCAATCCGTAGCGGTTGGACTCCAGCCGGAACAACTCGAAGAGATCGTGGAACAATACGAAAAGGAGCGATAAATAATGAAATCATACCTGAGCTATACAGATGAAGTGCGTCACGCGTTGGAGAACAATCTGCCAGTGGTTGCATTGGAAACCACGATTATTTCTCACGGGATGCCATATCCGCAAAACATCGAGATGGCCAAGGAAGTAGAACAGATCATTCGCGACAACGGAGCAGTGCCTGCGACGATCGGGATCATGAACGGACAGATCAAGATTGGGCTGTCCGAAAGCGAGCTGGAAGAATTCGCGACGAACAAATCGGTAGAAAAAGTAAGCCGTCGTGACTTCCCGTACATCCTGGCAAGCGGCAAGATTGGAGCTACAACTGTAGCAGCAACGATGATCGCGGCACAGCTGGCGGGCATTCGAGTCTTTGCTACAGGCGGAATTGGGGGGGTTCACCGCGAAGGGGAAATCACTTGGGACGTATCTGCAGACTTGACCGAGCTGGCACAAACCAGTGTGGCAGTCGTATGTGCTGGAGCCAAATCGATCCTGGACCTGGGTCGCACGCTGGAATACCTGGAGACGCAAGGAGTACCTGTAGTGGGGTATCGCACAGACGAATTCCCATCCTTCTTTGCGCGCGAAAGCGGCTTTGGCGTAGACTTCCGCATGGATACGCCAGAGCAAGTGGGAACGCTGATGGAAACGAAATGGAAGCTGGGCATGGATGGCGGGGTGATTATCGCCAACCCTGTTCCTGAATCCGACGCACTGGATCATAGCAAAATCGAGGCTGTCATTCAGCAAGCGCTGAATGAAGCAAAGGAAAACAACATCGCCGGGAAAAAAGTAACGCCATTTTTGCTCGATAAAGTCAAGCAGCTGACTGAGGGCAAAAGCCTGCAAACCAACATCGCCCTGGTTAAGCATAATGCGGCAGTAGCGGCGCAAATAGCTGCTGCATACAACGCGAAAAGCAAGTAATCATTAAACAAATGTAGAAGTTGCTGTTCCGAACAAATCGGGGCAGCAATTTTTTTTAAAAACCCTTGATATACATAAGGGGGGTATAGTAAGATGAGGTCATGATAAGCAGACAGCTTCGGGGGAACAATACCAATAAACATACCCCTTATGGGTATGTGATACGGAGGAATAACAAATGAGTGCCAAAACAGCTGAGGCAACACTTCCGATTACCGGAATGACTTGTGCCGCGTGCGCTCTACGTATTGAGAAAGGCCTGAAAAAGCTGGATGGAGTAGAGACAGCGAATGTCAATTTGGCTTTGGAGAAATCGTCGGTGGTCTACGATCCGGAAAAAACGAGCATTGAGGATATTCGCGGCAAGATTGAAGCGCTTGGCTACGGTGTCGCTGCCGATAAGGTGGAGCTGTCGATCACTGGAATGACTTGTGCAGCGTGCTCCACGCGGATTGAAAAAGGTCTGAATAAGATGCCTGGCGTATTGAAGGCCAACGTCAACCTTGCTCTGGAGACAGCAACAGTCGAGTATGATGGCTCACATATCGGGGTGTCTGATCTGATCCGTCAGGTAGAGAAGCTGGGGTATCAGGCTGCTCGCCGGGAAGAGGACGGCTCAGGAGCCGAGCGGGATCGTCGGGAAGAGGAGATCAAAAGACAGACGAGGAAGTTCTGGATTTCTGCGGTGCTTTCCTTCCCTCTCCTATGGGCGATGGTCAGTCACTTTTCCTTCACGTCGTTCATCTGGCTGCCGGAGGCGCTGATGAATCCCTGGGTACAACTGGCTTTGGCTACGCCTGTTCAGTTCGTAATCGGAGCTCAATTTTATGTGGGGGCGTACAAAGCGCTGCGCAACAAAAGCGCCAACATGGATGTACTGGTAGCCCTCGGGACTTCAGCCGCTTACTTTTACAGCCTGTATATGGCGATTGAGTCCATCGGTTCACATGCACACATGGTAGAGCTGTATTTTGAAACAAGTGCGGTGCTGATTACGCTGATCCTGCTGGGTAAACTTTTCGAGGTCAGAGCCAAGGGGCGCTCCTCGGAGGCAATTCGCAAGCTGATGGGCTTGCAGGCCAAGACAGCATCTGTCATTCGTGATGGTGTAGAGATGGTGATTCCGGTCGAGGATGTCAGACCTGGAGATATCGTTCAGATCAAACCAGGTGAAAAAGTACCCGTCGATGGAGTCGTGCTGGAAGGGCAGTCTGCTGTGGATGAGTCGATGCTGACAGGAGAGAGCATCCCGGTCGACAAAGCAGCCGGCGACAATGTGATTGGAGCTACAATCAACAAGAACGGCATGTTGAAGGTCAAGGCAACAAAGGTAGGCAAGGAGACGGCCTTGGCACAGATCATTCGCGTCGTGGAGGAAGCGCAGGGTTCCAAAGCTCCCATCCAACGGCTGGCAGACAGCATCTCCGGGGTTTTTGTTCCAATCGTGGTAGCAATCGCGATTCTGACCTTTTTGATCTGGTACCTGCTGGTCATACCGGGCAATTTTGGCGAGGCTCTGGAAAAGGCCATTGCTGTACTCGTCATCGCTTGCCCGTGCGCACTCGGCTTGGCGACACCTACTTCCATCATGGCTGGATCGGGACGTGCGGCAGAGCTGGGCATCCTCTTTAAAGGAGGAGAGCATCTGGAGACGGCGCATCACCTGGACACGATTGTGCTGGATAAAACAGGTACTGTCACCAAAGGTGAGCCGGAGCTGACGGATGTCGTCCCGCATGGCCTGGAGGAGCAGGAGCTGCTGGCATTGGTCGGAGCGGCGGAGAAAAATTCCGAGCATCCACTGGCACAGGCTATTGTGAAGGGAATTGTCAATCAAGGAGTAGCGCTTGGCACAACGAATTCTTTTGAAGCGATTCCGGGGTATGGAATTCGCGCTGTGGTGGACGATAAAGAAGTGCTGGTAGGGACGCGCCGTTTAATGGAGCAATACAACATTTCTTTTGAGCCATTGAGCGTGGGGATGCTCTCTTTGGAAAAGGCAGGCAAGACCGCTATGCTGGCTGCAGTAGATGGTCAGCTGGCCGGAATGATTGCGATGGCAGATACCATCAAGCCCTCCTCGCGCAAAGCCATTGAGCGTTTGAAGGAGATGGGAATGACGGTCATCATGATGACGGGCGACAACCGTCAAACAGCGGAAGCGATTGCCCGTGAGGCAGGAATCGATCACGTGATTGCCGAAGTGCTGCCAGAAGGCAAGGCGGCAGAAGTGAAAAAATTGCAGGAGCAAGGAAAGAAAGTGGCGATGGTCGGGGATGGGATCAATGATGCACCTGCCTTGGCCACAGCCGATATCGGGATGGCGATTGGAACAGGTACCGATGTGGCGATGGAGGCAGCGGACATTACCTTGATGCGCGGTGAGCTGACCAGTGTAGCCGACGCTATCGAGATGAGCAAGCGGACCATCCGCAACATCAAGCAAAATCTGTTCTGGGCTTTGGCTTATAACACATTAGGCATTCCTGTCGCGGCAATCGGCTTTCTCGCGCCTTGGCTGGCAGGAGCTGCGATGGCTTTCAGCTCCGTCTCGGTAGTGCTCAATGCCCTGCGCCTGCAACGCGTAAAACTGTAAACCCACTCTCTGAACCTCACACGGCTTTATCTGTGAGTGTTCAAGGGTATATTATATAAATTGAAAATGAGGAGAGATAATCATGAAAAACATTACATTGAACGTAGAAGGAATGTCTTGCAATCATTGCGTCATGACCATTGAGAAAACCTTGAAGGAATTAGGCGCAAATGGAAAAGTAGACCTGGCTGCCAAGACGGTTGAGGTCTCCTATGAAGAGGGCGCAGTGACAGTGGAATCGATCAAGGAAGCCATCGAGGATCAAGGATACGACGTGAAGTAAACGCACTGCATGAAATACAAAGCTCCAGTCCGATCGTACACATCGGGCTGGAGCTTTTTTTGAGGAATAAAGGGTACTTTGATCCAGCTTTTGTGGTGGGCAGGAAACAGGAGAAAACGCTCCAGCTTCTTGGGCTACCCGCACAGAAGATTGACTGCCCAACTCCGTGAAAAAAACGAAACCACGTCCAAAGCAGCCGCTCCGTCTCGGTAGGTAGCCCAAAGATCTTCGCTTATTTCTCCTGTTTCCTGTGGACAGCATTGGATTTTCCCCGTCTTTTAAAAATCATATGGAGCTTATTCAACGATGCGTACTGCGTAGCTGAAAGCCTTTAGCGTTCACCTATGAGAGGCATCTTGTACCGGCGGCTGCTTTGGACGCGGGTTTCCCTTTTTTCATGGAGATGGGCAGGGAAGACCCCCAGCAGGAATGCCAAGAACTTGGAGCGTTTTCTTCTTTTTTCCCTCCTCCACCACAGCACGACAAGGACCTTGGCGGCAAAGGGAAGTGATCTTTGTATGTGTCAACCTGCGGCCGGACAGTGAACGTTTGATTCGTCGGGGCTTTTGCATCGCCTATCGACTAAAGGCAACCTGGTACGCTGCCTACGTGCAGGATCACAAGACACTTACCACTGAAGAGCGTATACAGTTGGAAAAGCTGAAGCAATTGACCGAGCGACTCGGGGGTGTCTTTGAACAGTACGAGGTACCCGGCAGACGCAAGGTTTTTTCCAGACTGGTCGGGCAAATGAATGAAAAAGGGGTAACACAGGCAGTCATCGGCCAATCGGCCAGGACTCGCTGGAAGGGAATTTTGGAGGGCTCGGTGATTCAGCGGTTGCTGCGAGAGGTTCGTCACATGGACGTACTAGTCGTAGCTGATCATTCAACCCCATCAAAATAATCGCTCGTAAAACGGGGATGGCTTTTGATACAATAGACATATAAGTGGATATTGATGCGCTAGGGAGGAAGGGAACTATGTTTAAAAAAATCATGGCCAAGATGGGGATCGGTGCTGCAAGAATCGATCTGAGACTGGATCGCCCGGGATATCGTATGGGAGAAACGGCGACAGGGATTATCCGCATTGAAGGCGGCAATGTCGAGCAGCGAATCATTGACCTGCGTGTAAATCTTCTGATGAAGGTATCCGTGAGAGGGCAAGATGTGATCAAGCAGGTCGAATCCTTCCCGGTGAAAAGTCAATTCACTGTGCAGCCCAAACCAGCCGTACAAGAAATCCCTTTTTCGTTTGAACTGCCAGATGGATTGGCGATTTCTACGCCATCCGTACAATACAATCTTCAAACCAAGCTGGATGTCGAGATGGCAGTTGATCCTACGGATATGGATCTGATCACGATCCTTCCACCCGAACCGGTAGACCGTGTCCTGCAAGCGCTGGTGAGAAACGACTTTCGTCAAAAGCCTCAATCAGGCAGGCTGACGCCGTATGGTCAGGAATTTTCCTTTTTCCCTGGGGCAGACCTCGGTGTTCCGCTGAAGGAATTGGAAGTGATCTTCTTTGCGACTCCTGAAGAATTGCGTCTGTTGATCGAGCTGGATCTGGCGAACGGATTCATGCGACGTGAAAAGGAATATAAAGCAGAGATCATCGTACCACAGGAGCTGCTTGCAGCTGGTCAGGAAGAAGCATTGTCTCGCTTTCTTTTGGACAAAATTCGCGAGTATGCCAACAATCCACAATCCATTCCATACGTCTCGATGGCGGCGTATCAACAGGGAGCAGCAGGCTTCGGCCAACACGGCCAACGTCGTTCCGGAATGGGCGGCATGATTGGCGGTATGGCAGCTGGTCTTTTGGGCGGAATGCTGCTTAGCGAGATGATGTCCGGAATGGGCGACGAGATGGCTGGTGGCGAGATGGGAGAAGAAGAGCCAGCTATGGACGAAGAAATGGATATGGGTTTTGATGACTTTGATGAGTTTTAATGGATGATACAAGGAAGTCACTCTCCTGTTGCACAGAGCAGCAGGAGGGTGGCTTTTTCGTTGTTTTGACATCCAGTTTATGGTATTTTGAGAAGGTCTATAGTCCAAGTCTGATGGAGGGAATGACGATTACGATAAGAATAAAAGGAATACCCCATTTTTCTGGAGCGTTTGTTTCTGGTACTGAGATGGCACCAGATGCTTTTCGCAAGGCAGGGCTCGTCCAGCAGCTGCAGGTGAAGGGCTTGATCGTAGAGGATCTGGGCAATCTGAAGCTTCCTGATTATTTGCCTCGCCACAATATTCCACCAGTTCGCAACTGGCCTGCGCCTCGCATGGTGTGGGATCTCCTGTCAAAGGAGGCGGCAGAGTGGCTGGAGCAGGATGACTTTCTGCTTATGCTGGGCGGAGATTGCAGTATGATCGTGGGAACAGCGATCGCGCATCAACAGCTTTACGGCGAGCAGGCTTATTTGCTGGTCATCGATGGACACCTCGACGCCTTAGTTCCGTCTGCTTCCCGTTGTATTGGTGCTGCAGGGATGGGGCTGTGGTTCCTGCTGCAGGACCAGGGTGTTTGGATCGAGCGTTCAGGCTGGACAGCAGATCGGGTAAAGCTGGTCGGCTGCCAGAAGCTGCCGGAAGAACATTTCGGGGTGGAGATCGTGACGCTTGATCAGCTTCAAGCCCATGAACTGAATCGGGTAATCAGCGAGGTATTAGCATCGATCCCTGCTGACGCGAAAATCCTTGTCCATTTTGATGTCGATGTGATGAATAAGGAAGCGATGCCGGCTGCTTATGCTCCGAGCGAGACGGGAATCAGCGCAGATGAAGCACAGCGGCTTCTGACGCGTGTGCTCCAGGATCAGCGAGTGGTAGGGATGGAAGTGACGGAATTTTCCGCGCTGCGCGACACCACTGGTGAACAGGCGCAAAAGCTGGTCGAGATGATTGCGGTCGCTCTGGAAGCGCGCGGGAGTAATTAGTTTTTTAGGGAATTACAAGATTGCGAATAGATGTAGATCACTGGACGCCAACTAATGTACGTGGTCTCGAAATTATGACTTTAATATAGCTATTCAGGAGGATACGAAAGCAGGGGGAACATGAGTAAGTGGAGAGTCATCCTTTCAAGCAGTTTAGCAGTTTTTTTATTGTGCAGTTCACCGCCTGTTTATGCGAAAACACCGGCTCGGGATTTGGATATTGATATTGAAGCCAAAACAATAGATCCAATACCTAATAAGGTAAAAAAATCAAACTACAAATCCATTTCAAATTTACAGAACTCATCAAATCTCTTCATTATTCGGTTTGAAGGACCCATTCAGGAAGAATGGATAGAAGAAGTAGAGAATTTAAATGTTTCATTAGGCTGGTATTTGCCTGACTTTGCTTATATTGTGAAATTTCCCGATAAAAAATCTACAGAGGACAAGTTGCAAGAACTTCCTTTTGTAAAGGATGTAGCAGAATTTAAACCGATCTATAAAATTCATCCGGACCTTGCTGATGCAGTGGACGAAAAAGAAAAGCTTGAGGTCTATGTGGAGGGATTTGGCCCAAACACAGATCTTGATAAAGCAGTAAAAAAAGCCGGAGGGAAAGTTGCTAGAAGTTCTCAAGATCGAAACCAGACAAATGTCAAAATCGATAGCGACGACATTCACAAACTGCTTAACTCGGATGATATTGTGTATGTTGCACCGATAACAAAACAAGAATTTCATAATGATGTGGCGGGGCAAATTATTGGGAGCAACACCTTACAAAAAACTAAATATGACGGAAAAAAACAGATCGTCAGTGTAACAGATAGTGGGCTTGATACAGGTAATTTGAAAACCATGCATCCGGATTTACAAGGTCAAGTGAGCAGACTTATCCCAATTGGACCTGATCCAAGAGACTTTGAGGGACACGGTACACATGTTTTAGGATCAATCGTCGGGAAGGGAACTCTTTCGAACGGCCAAGTGAAGGGTATGGCTCCTGCTGCAAAAGCAATCGTTTACACGGTCGATGATGGAGCCGGAGGAGTATTACCTGTTGATTATAATAAGGTTTGGACGGATGCGTACAAGAAAGGTGCACGCATTAATTCGCTGTCTATAGGAAGCTCAGAGCATGCACGGTATACCTATAATTCCCAACTAGTAGACATTTTCCTATGGGAACATCCGGACGCGATTTCACTTGTTTCAGCAGGTAATGATGGAGATGAATTCCTCGATGAATATTACACGGTGACTCCACCTGCTACTGCTAAGAACGTAATAACGGTAGGCGCTTCAGAAAATTATCGTCCTGAGTATGGGTATGAATCGGATGATGCTGATGAAGTAGCTGATTTTAGCAGCCGTGGTCCGACTTTAGACGGACGGATTAAACCAGATGTAGTTGCACCAGGTACCTCCATTTTCTCCACAAGATCTATAATAAGCAATAAATATGCGGATATTATTGGTGCCTATGGCCTTATGAGCGGAACGAGCATGGCAACACCCATAACAGCCGGTGGAGTAGCCCAGATCCGTCAGTATCTTCAAGAGAATGGGGCGGCAAATCCAAGTGGAGCCCTGATGAAGGCATTGGTAATCTCAGGGGCTGATGATCTGGGAGATAGCCTATTGCGTATGGGGTTTGGGCGTGTAAATCTCCCAAATTCTGTTCGTTCAACCTATGTAGACCAGAAGTCCGGATTAAGAACTGGTGATACGGTATCCTTTCAAGTAGAGGTTAAGGATACACGGAGGCCATTTAACGCTACTGCTGTATGGACTGACTATCCTGCTTCTCTTTTTGCTTCTCGTACACTGGTAAACGACCTTGATCTTGTCGTCACTTCTCCATCTGGAAAGGAATATAACGGAAACGATTTCGATGCACAACCCGACGATGAAAGAGATAATCTGAATAACGTGGAGCAAGTATATCTTGGGCGACCGGAGAAAGGAATCTACACCGTTTCTATTTCAGGTTATAACATACCTAAGGGGCCTCAACCTTTTGCATTAGCTTCCAGTGGCGTCATTATCCCTAAATTAATTGACGAAGGAAGCATTGAAGCGAGCGGAGTCCTTACTAAGGATTCGATTAAAATCACAATTAAGGGAAAAGTTGATCCGAGTACAAATTCAGTAAAAATAAATGCACCAGGTATCAAGAATGCTACGGCCAAAATAAGCAAGTCCAGTTTTTCCTATAGTAAAACGGTCAAGGCCGGCAGCTATCCGATCGAGGAAGTTCAGATCACAGCAAGCAACAAAAAGGGTACTAAAGAGCTTGTGAGTGTATCAACAGAGAAGAATCTTATTGACGACAACAGCCTTTTGTTTGAGAAGAAATCGTCGTCTGGAGTCAACACTTACGAATTAAGTGGCACAACATCTACTGATGTGAAAGCGATGTATTACATCTTGAACAATAAATTAATACCCATTTCTATTGGAAAGAAGTCTTTTAAGGTAACATTTGAATCAAAATCTTCCCTATCTGATCTTGTAGTCGTAGCTGTTAATAAAAATGGTCACTACGAAATGACTCAAGCAGAGATTCAATATTAGATGAAGAGCATGGACAGGCCTAGTTGCATGGGCCTGTTTTTTTTGTGTAAAGAATCTGCTCATGCACATCAAATAAGCCATCCGCGTATACCTAGTAGGCAACGGGAAAGAGGTGACCACATATGAGCGGATGGCTATCACTCCTGCTCGTTTCCCTGGCCATCAGTATGGACAGTGTAAGTGTTGGCTTGACGTACGGTTTACGGAAAATGAAAATGCCGTTTTTGTCTCTCGTCGTGGTATCAGGTTGTTCATTCGCGGTCGTCTACGGGGTTATGCTGGTAGGCTCTTCACTTACCTCCTGGCTCACTCCTGAGATCGGGCAGCATGTGGGTGCCGCTGTTTTGATCGGGATGGGGTTGTTTACCCTGTGGCGACTTTTTTCATCTGATTCCAAACCTGAAGCGAAGCAGGAGGAACCTCCTGCCGCAAGCATGACCGAACAGGGGGAGCCAGAGCGTACTGTGCTGTCTCAGTTTCGTATCTTTGGTGTGATGATTCAGATCTTGCGAGATCCGTCTCAGGCGGACGCTGACCGCTCAGGGCACATCATGGGCTGGGAAGCCGTCATGCTTGGGCTTGCCTTGTCTCTGGATGCGTTTGGGGCAGGGATTAGTTTGACGTTTTTAGGGTATGATCCGCTGCTCGTCTCTCTTTGTATTGCCTTGATGAGTGCTTTCTTGCTGTGGACAGGTTTGGCTATGGGACGTCGGGTAGGACAACATAACTGGGTCGCCAAACTGACCTGGCTGCCCCCTGTTTTGTTGATCTGCATTGGCGTGGCAAAAATCTTTTAAATAACCAGCATGTCTGACCCGTCCTCTCCAAGGGACGGGTTGTTTTATTTTCCAGCTCGTCTGCATACACATGAAAATGAGTGAGAAGTGGATGGAGGAGATGCAGGTGGATTCACAGCAGCCAATTCGAAAATGGTACACGCTGGCGGCAGCCGACGTGACCGAAGCCCTTCAGAGTGATGCGTCACAGGGACTGACTCAACAGGAGGCAGAGCGGAGGCTGGCAAAACACGGCGCCAACAAGTTGGCTGAAAGCAAGAAAAAGCCTCTCTATACGGTCTTTCTCGATCAGTTCAAGGATTTCATGGTTGTCATTCTTTTTATTGCCACGTTGATTTCGTATTTTCTCGGCGAGTACCTGGATGCCATCACCATCATCGCGATCATTATCATCAATGGTGTGTTGGGCTTCATCCAGGAAGCCAGGGCTGAACGCTCCCTGCAGGCATTGAAGGAGCTCGCTTCTCCGATGGCGCGTGTCATGCGGGATGGTCATCTCTCCATGATGCCTGCTTCGCGCTTGGTCCCTGGCGATTTGGTCCTGCTGGAAGCCGGCGATCGGGTACCTGCAGACCTGAGACTGATCACGGCCAATCGCCTGGAGATTGAAGAGTCGGCACTGACCGGAGAGTCACTTCCGGTCGGGAAAATGTCCAGGAAGCTGGAGCATGCCGTAGCTACCCAAGTTCCGTTGGGCGATCAGAAGAATCTTGGTTTTATGGGCACGATGGTCACAGGGGGTACGGGCAGCGGGATTGTGGTCGAGACAGGCATGAATACCGAGATTGGGAAAATTGCCCATTTGATGAATACGGCAGAAGAAGTGGAAACCCCGCTGCAGGTGCGGCTGGAGCAGATGGGCAAGCTTTTGGTCGTAGTGGCGATCCTGTTGACGATTGTGGTGATTGTCGCAGGAATCTGGCATGGTCACGAGCTGTTCACGATGTTCCTCGCCGGAGTGAGTCTCGCGGTGGCTGCCATTCCTGAAGGGCTGCCTGCGATTGTGACCGTGGCGCTGGCGCTTGGTGTCCAAAGGATGATTCGGCGCAACGCGATTGTCCGCAAGCTGCCATCGGTAGAGACACTGGGGTGCGCTTCCGTTATTTGCTCAGACAAAACAGGCACCTTGACGCAGAATAAAATGACGGTTACGCATGTATGGCATAGCGATACGATGTACGAGGTGAGCGGGAGCGGCTACGATCCTCAGGGCTCTTTTCACCAGCAGGGGAAAACGGTCTCTGTGGCTCGGGATGGCGCCCTGAATCAAATATTGCGCATTGCCGATCGTTGCAACAACGCGAGGTTGACCAGCGAAGAGCAGAGTGCGCGAAAGCTGTTGGGTATGGGCAAGACGACGCGTACCTGGCATATAGTCGGTGATCCGACAGAGGGAGCGCTGAAGGTGCTGGCCGCCAAAGCGCAAAACGGAAGTGTCGAGCGTGGGAAAAATGGGCAGCAGGCTGATCGGGTAGAGGAGTTTCCTTTTGACTCCGACCGCAAAATGATGTCCGTCGTAGAAAAAGGCTCGGATGGGACCTTTACCCTTTTGTCCAAGGGGGCAGTGGAGTCCGTCTTATCCCGATCCACGCACATTCTCTGGAAAGGGGAGCTGCAACCTCTCTCCGCTACACTGCGCCATCAGGTGCTGGATCAGACGGAGCGGATGGCAGCACGTGCTTTGCGTGTTCTCGCTTTTGGCTATCGGCAGCTGCAAGGCTATCGACCTGGTCAGGCGATCGGAGTGATGGAAAATCATCTCGTCTTCGTCGGACTGGTCGGCATGATCGATCCTCCGCGGGAAGAGGTTCGTCCCGCGATCGAGCTGTGCCATCAGGCGGGCATCAAGACGGTCATGATTACGGGCGACCACAAGGTGACAGCAGAGGCGATCGCACGCCAGATTGGCATGATGCGCGGATACGGCGAAGTCTTGGAGGGCCGTGAGCTGGATCACATGTCTGACGCGCAGCTAGTGGAGTACGCCGACCGCATTTCCGTCTACGCTCGTGTCTCGCCGGAGCACAAGCTGCGGATTGTCCGTGCCCTGCAGAGCAAAGGGCATGTAGTGGCGATGACAGGGGATGGCGTGAACGATGCGCCAGCGATCAAGACGTCCGATATCGGAATTGCGATGGGAATTACAGGAACGGACGTCACCAAGGAAGCAGCCGATCTGGTACTGCGCGATGACAACTTCGCCACGATCGTCTCTGCTGTAGAGGAAGGGCGCAACATCTACGACAACATTCGCAAGTTTATCCGCTATCTGCTGGCCTCCAACGTAGGGGAAATCCTCGTCATGTTCTTCGCCATGCTGTTGGGTCTGCCACTGCCTCTCGTGCCGATCCAGATTCTGTGGGTAAACCTCGTGACAGATGGATTGCCGGCGATGGCATTGGGGGTCGATCCGGCAGAGCGGGATACGATGTACCAGAAGCCGCGCAACAAGAATGAAAATATTTTCAGTCGAGGCCTGGGGTGGAAAATTATCAGCCGTGGATTTTTGATCGGTGCGATGACCTTGCTCGCGTTCTGGCTTACCCTGAAAGAAAATCCGGACGATCTGGTGCATGCACAGACCGTTGCCTTCGTCACCTTGGTGATGGCGCAGCTGATTCATGTCTTTGACTGCCGCAGTCAGTACAGCGTCTTCCACCGCAACATTTTTGAAAATAAATACCTGGTGTGGGCAGTGGTCTCTTCCCTGGTACTGGTGCTGGGTGTCGTCTACATTGATTCCCTGCAGCCGATCTTCAAAACCACTGACCTGAATGTGCGTGATTGGGCTTTGATCCTCGTCACATCGGGCATACCAACCTTTGTGGCAGGTATAGGTGGAGTATTGTTTGGCGGGCGTCCAAAAGAAAAGCGCGCACCCAAGAAAAAAAGCTCGTCCATGCGTACCGTTCGCTCCTAGTCCGTGACGAGCTGATCGGTACCGTCAAGCAGGAAAGAGGGATCGCTTGTGCGCTATAAAAGAAGCCGTTGGGCGAGGCGAATGAGACAAATGGTCGCGGTATTCCTGATCATCCTAGCGATTCTGGTCGCACTGTTTTTCATTGCGGAGCGTAGGCTGCAGCCTACGCTCATGCTGATCGCGCAAGCCAAGGCAGAGCAGATCGCCAAGCTGGCTATATCTGATGCCGTGACGAAAAGGATTAGCCAGCAAGGTGTGGATTTCAATCAGATCGTCATCATGGAAAAGGATAAAGAGGGGACGATCAATGCGGTCAATTTTAACTTCAAGGAGTATTCTCGGATTGTGGGGGAAACGACCTCTCGTATCCAAAATCGCCTCAAGGAGTTCGAGGAGGAGCATGCCCAGACGAGCATTCCGCTTGGCGTGGCGACCAAAAACGTCTTCCTGGAGCATATTGGTCCTGACATTCCGATCTCCTTCGTACCGATCGGGGCTGTCAAAACGCGTCTGGAAACGAGGATGAAGCAGGCTGGCATCAACATGGTGCTGGTGACGGTCTACATCAACGTGGAGGTCAATCTGCGCATTATCATTCCGTTCGCTACCGAGCAGCACTTGGTCACCACCACGATCCCGATCACAGAAGCCTTGATCGTAGGAAAGGTCCCGCAGTATCTCTACAACAATCCCACGGGCAAACCAGATGTCCCGATGCCGCGAAATGCATACTCCATTGATCCGGCGCAATAATCTTGAAACGTTTCATGCATGTCTCCGTCACATAGAATGACACACTAATGAAATCAACGACAGGTAAATGGAGGCTGAAAAGCATGAAAAAGGTACGCACAGGCATGATGACACTGGCCGCGTTGGCCGTTTTAGGGACAAATATGGTAACTGCATCCGCACAGGACAAACAACTTTCCATCGAGATCAATGGCAAGAAAATGGAATCGATGGCGATCATGGATCAAAGTCAGCAAACCGTCCTGGTACCCCTTCGCGATGTCGCGGAATCTCTGGGCTTCCAGGTGACGTGGAATGCGGCAGCCAAAGCAGCAGAGGTAAGCAAAGGCGATATCACCGGGCAGGTTAAACTGAACGAGGCTCGCAACCCTGCAGGTGTTCAAGACAAGATGTTCCGCCCAGAGCCTCGTCTGTACAATGGAAATACGTATGTTCCAGTGGGCTTCGTGGCCGAGGTACTGCAAGCAGAAGTCAACATCACGGATGATTCGGTTACCGTAACGGAAGAATCCGAGGTGGCACCTGTGAAAAAAGGCACCATTACAACCATTAACAAAAACGACAAAGGACAGATCTCGATTCTTCTGAATGGCTATCAGACGGGTATCATCCTGCACCTGAGCGAGGAAACCAAGATTACCTCGGCAGATGGCAAGGAGCTGAAGCCTGAGGATCTGAAGCTGGGGATGGAAGTAGAGGCAACCCACCCGAATTTCATGGCGTTGAGCATGCCTCCACAAGCGGGAGCGATCAGTATCGTGGTGAAGAGCAGCCTGGATTCTGAAGACGTATGGGGTACGGCTGGAAGGGTGGTCAGTGTAGAGAAGGATCAAGCCGGCGACGGTGCAACCAAAATCACCGTTGAGGGCGATGCCCTGACTAAAGAATCGCAGGCAAATGTCGCGTTGTTGATCACAGAGGATACCGTTATTGTCAACGCGCGTGACCAGCAGCGCATGAAGCCGGAGGATCTCAAGCCCGAGATGAAGGTGTACGCTTTCTACGGACCAAAGCTGACCCGCAGTCTGCCACCGCAAGGAGTAGCGGAAAAGATCGTGGTCGAGATCGTAGAGGAAAACAAATAATTAGGAGAAGTGGTTCGGTGCTGCCCGAGCCTCTTCTTTTTTTTGTGGTGCAGGACGCAAGCTGCACAGACTGGCAACGAGGGCGACAGCGGCGCTCAGGTAGGCAAGCTTGGAAAAGCCAGCGAGCTGATAGATGGGACCGCCCAGATAAGCACCCAGCGTCATGCCGATATACATGCCCGTGATGTTCCAGGCCATGATCAAACCGAGATGGTGCGGGTATTCTACGGATAGGCGTGATTGATAGGCTGGCACAAAAGCATACCCGCCAAAAGCCCAAGCAAATAGAAGCAGATAGAGCCAACCCGCATATTGATAAAAGAGCCCAACAGCACCAAGCAGCAGTACCAACCCCAACAGACTGGCAGACGATACGTTTTTTGCTCCCCATCTGTCCGCCATGCGTCCGCCGTTCAGACTGCCGAGCATCGCACCGAGTCCGTAAGCGATCAGGGAAGAGGCGAGCTGTGAGGAAGTAAGCTGGCTGTCCTCCGTCAAGGCAGTCCCCAGATAAGTATAGACGGCATACATCGCCGTCGCCCAGAAAACAGTGACGAGCATGGAGCGCAGCATCAGGCTTGTTGGGGCTGGGGCTTTGCCGACAGGGAGCGGCGTGGAACGTATTTGCCTGGGCCATATGACGAGATTGACCCATGCGAGAAAAAAACTGAGTGCAGCGATCAGCCAAAAAGGGGAGCGCCATCCCCAACCCTCAGCAAGTAATGTGCCGAGTGGAGTGCCTGCCCACAAGCCTGTCAAATTGCCTGAGACGATTACGGATAACCAGGCTGCGCGGCGATGGACAGGAGCCAGATCACTGATAAAAGCGTAGACGCATGGGGCGATTGCAGCCAGTGAAAGCCCGGCCAAGGCACGACTGATCAGAAGCATTTCGAAGGAGGAGGTCGAGCCGGTCCATAGATTGGCAAGACTTAGTCCGGTCAACCCACTCCACAATATCAGACCGCGACGTTCCTGCAGACGGTCGAACAGTGCGCCCATCATTGGCGACCCGCAGGCGTACATGATCGCCATGACAGCGACCAGCCACCCGGCGAGAGATGGAGACACATCAAATTCTGCTGCGATAGACGGAAGTATCGGAGAAACGATAAAGACATCTGTCCCCACAATAAATAAAGTGGAGGCTCCTGTTACCAGCCAAGAGATTTCCTTGTTCACCATGAAACCGTTCACTCCTCAGCGAATAGGCCTTGTTACCAGTTATATGGAGCCAGATGCCGTTGGTGTCTAGATTTCACCTCCTGTGCCAATCTCGTATTTCATGCAGATGACACGTCCCAGCTTTGGTGTCACCCGCTCCTCATACACCGAAAAGCCTAGCTTTTCATAAATAGGGATAACGACTTGATTCTTTTCCAGGACTGCCAGATGCAGGGATGAATAACCGTTCTCCGCATACCAGTCAATCAGGATGTCGAGAAATTCACGGGCGTATCCCTTCCCTTGATAGTGATGATCAAGCATGATCAATCCGAGCCAGGCCTGCTCGTCACGGGGATTGCGCAGAATAAATTGACTGATGCCGACGAGGGCGTCGCTGCATTGCTCTCTCAGCATGACGCTGTAGGAATCCGGAAAAGCGAGATTGTCTTTGTGATCCTGTTCGACGGTCTCCAGGGTGACAACACGTTTTCCAAAGGCGTATTCCATGTAGTCGGGATTGGAATTGTAAAGACCCAGAAGTTCTGAAAAATCGTCAGGCGTGACAGGTGCAAAATAAAGGCGATTGCTCGCGGATGGAAATAGGGTAGGCATAAAGGAACCTCCTTATGTTATTAAATATTTATATAATTAGATATTAATCAAAATAAGAGATGTGTCAAGCGTCCTACTTCGTCTTCTACAGTTAAGGGAATTCCCCGATACACATTCCCGCCTGTTCACTCTACAATAGCGATAGAATGTTTCTAGGAAAGGGAGGAGCGCATGAGTACGTTGTGGGAAGAACCGGGCCAGGCAAGTGAAGCAGTCTCTTTGATGGAGTCTATCTTTGCCAACGTAAGTGATGCGATCCTGGTGGTAGATGAGGCAGGCGTCATTGTGCGGGCGAATGCTGCACTGGAGCGAATGACTGGCTGGACCACCGAAGAGTTGATAGGAAAAAAACACATTTGCGAACTATGTCTGGGCATGGCGACTTGTATGGAAGATTCGACGTGTGCCGATTGTTTTTTCAAACAGGTGCAGATGCCGTCTTTTGAGATGCGCCTGCGAACCAAAGATGGACGAGAATACCCGGTAACCGCCAGCTCGGCAAGGCTTCCAGAGGAGTCCAAAAATAAAATCGTCATGATTATCCGCGATCTGTCTGTCCAGCAACGGACCGAAAAGGAGCGGAATCAGTACAAGCTGACCCATTTTGCGATCCAGGCTCAGGAAGAGGAGCGCAAGCGGATTGCCCGTGAGCTGCATGACGGAGTGGGACAGGCGCTTTACAGCATTCTGGTCGGGTTGAATGTGATTGGGCAGGACAATTTGACGGATCCGATCAAGCAGCATGTGAACGACCTCCTGCAAATGACGTCCAAGGCGATGGAGGAAGTGAAGCGCATGGCCTTGGAGCTGCGGCCTTCTGCGCTGGATGATCTGGGTCTTTTGCCAGCGCTTCGCTCGCTGATGAAGCGGGTGGAAAAAAGCTTTCACATCCAGGTGGAAATGCATGTACAAGGGGAGAAGCGCCGGTATTCAGCTGCGATGGAAACAGCCTTGTACCGCATCGTGCAGGAAGCGATGACCAATACAGCCAAGTATGGCAAAGCCAGTCAGCTGGGGATTGTCTTTGAAAACAGGGAAAAGGAAGTCGTTGTGACGGTTGTAGATGACGGGGTCGGCTTTGATGTGGAGCAAGCCTTGGATGCAGGAAAAGGGCTCGGGCTGTTCGGTATGAGAGAGCGTGCCCAGCTCTTGGGCGGAACCGTCGATATTCGCTCTGCACCGGATGACGGCACGACTGTAATTATACGAATTACAGTGCCAAAGGAGGGAACGGAAGATGACCATTCGCGTATTGGTAGCTGACGACCATGCCATTGTACGGTCAGGTCTGGGGATGTTGATTGATGCCCAGGAAGGGATGCAGGTAGTCGGATTCGCAGCAGACGGGAAGGAAGCCTGTGAAAAGGCGATGGAGCTGCGTCCAGATGTTGTGCTCATGGATTTGAGCATGCCGCCAGGGGAGAACGGACTGACCGCTACAGCCAGACTGAAGGAAAACGCGCCGCAAATCCAGGTGCTGGTGCTGACCATGCATGATGATGAGGAGTATTTGTTCCGTGTGCTGCAAGCAGGAGCGGCAGGATACATTTTAAAAAGCGCTCCTGATCTGGATCTGATCCATGCGATCCGCACTGTCCATTCGGGAATGGCGTATCTCTACCCTTCGGCAACGAAATCGCTGATCGAGGAATTTCTGCACATGGTGAAGAACGGTGAGGAACAGGCCAAGTACGAAATCCTGACTGATCGCGAGAAGGAAGTGCTCGTCTTGATTGCCAAAGGCTTCAGCAACAAGGAGATTGCCGAGCAACTGGTCGTGTCGGTCAAGACGGTCGAGTCGCACAAAGCGCATATCATGGAAAAGCTGCACCTGCGCACACGTCCAGACCTGGTTCGCTATGCGATCAAAAAAGGCTGGCTTGATTTTGAATAACAGGAACAGGATAAACCCTTTGAAAGCGACCTTTGCGGGTCGTTTTTTATTTACAGATGGGTATTTTGGGGATTACCGTAAAGACGCTCTTAGATCAAGGGCCTATCCATCCAGCCGCAGTGGCGGGCAGGAAACAGGAGAAAACGCTCCAGCTTCTTGGGCTACCAGCAGGGGAGACTCACTGCCCGACTCCATGAAAAAAACGAAACCGCGTCCAAAGCAGCCGTCTCCGAGGAGTCTCTCAGGGGTGGACGCTTAAGAGCGTGTTTCGTTTTTTTCACTCCGTCTCGGTAGGTAGCCCAAAGATCTTCGCTTATTTCTCCTCTCACCAAAGCACGGTTGAATACCTTCCTTCGAAACAGCCCGTCCTTCGCTTATGTCCATAATGTGACAAAATTTAGGGAATATCAGGAGGTTTCCCGACCATTATAGGGGATTTCCCTGAATTACTTCCTCCATGCTCCACAGGTAGAATGAAGGCGTAAAGAACAACGCCTCTGATGATCGGACGGAAGAAAGGAGCGTAAGCGTGATGGAGACACAACCAAACACCCAGCGTGATGTGAAAAAGGCACCTCAAACCAAGCCGCATCAGGAGAATCTAAAAGGGACGTTTGCTGCCGTAATAATCGTGGGACTCATTATTCTCGTTAGCTGGTTCGGCATCTTCGGACTTTTCCTGGATCGGGCGTAAGAGAGGACGTAAGGGAGGTTAGGGATCATGCATTTACACCGTTATGAAAAAATTTGGTTGATTTTGGGTGCTGGCGGACTAGCGCTGTTCATCCTGCTATTATGTATCAATGCTTTTGCGATGGGAATGGCACCGCCCAGCAATATGACCATGATCGATCCGACCAAGGTGACGGAAACACCACCGTTTGACAAACCTGGTCTGACAAAGGTGGGCGATCAGGAGTATGACGCCTACATGACTGCCTTCGCTTTCGGGTTTGCTCCCAATAAGATGGAGGTGCCGCTTGGTGCAAAGGTCAATTTTCATGTGACCAGTCCGGACGTCATCCACGGCTTCCAGATACCAGGGACCAACGTGAACTTCATGGTTTTGCCAGGACATATCAGTTCAGCGACCTATACATTTGACGAACCTGGTGAATTTCTGATTCTTTGCAATGAATACTGCGGAGCCGGTCATCAGGTGATGGCGACTACGATTATTGTGAAATAAGGTAGGTGATCGAGATGAATATCTTGCAAAAGGGTCAAATCCAAGAGGCAGCCGTTGATCGTCCTGCTGCCCGACTCAGTCTGGCGTATGTTTGGGTGGCGTATATCGCATTCGGTGTCGCAGCACTAGCAGGTATGCTGCAGGGCATGGTGCGTGGAGGAATCATGGAGCTGCCGAGCTGGATGAACTACTATCAAATTTTGACTGCGCACGGCGTATTAATGGCACTTATTTTTACAACCTTCTTCATCATCGGGTTCCTCTACTCAGGGGTAGCCAAAACGACAGGCGGGACTTTGCACGGCTCAGCACTTGGCTGGGGATGGTCAGGCTGGATTCTGATGGTCATCGGTACCTTGATGGCTGGCGTCATGATTATCCTGAATGAAGCCTCTGTCCTGTATACGTTTTATGCACCGCTCAAGGCTTCACCGGTCTTTTATATCGGAACGGCTCTGGTTGTCGTCGGCAGTTGGCTGGCAGGCTTCGGGATTTTCTCCCGCTACCGCAAATGGAGACGCTTGAACAAAGGACAAAACTCTCCGCTGTTCTTGTACATGTCTGTTACTACGTACATCCTGTGGATCGTCGCAACGATTCCCGTAGCGATTGAGGTATTGTTCCAATTGATTCCCTGGTCGCTCGGCTGGACGCCTACAATCAATATCATGCTAAGCCGCACCTTGTTCTGGTTCTTCGGACACCCATTGGTCTACTTCTGGTTGCTGCCAGCTTACATTGCCTGGTATGTCTGCGTACCGCGCGTGATCGGCGGCCATGTGTTCAGTGACTCGCTGAGTCGGCTTGCTTTCATCTGTCTCTTGCTCTTCTCTATCCCGGTCGGATTTCACCACCAATTGATGGAGCCGGGTATTTCCGAAGGGTGGAAAATGATTCACGTCATCCTGACCCTGATTGTGGTGGTTCCTTCCTTGATGACTGCCTTCTCCATGTTTGCGATCTTTGAGACAACCGGACGCAAAAAAGGCGGAGTTGGTCTCTTCGGATGGTTCAAAAAACTGCCTTGGACCGATGTGCGCTTCTTCGCACCGTTTATGGGGATGCTTTTCTTTATCCCTGGCGGAGCAGGGGGAATCATCAATGCAAGTAACCAGCTAAACGCGGTTGTCCACAATACGATCTGGGTAACCGGTCACTTCCACATCACGGTCGGAGCGGCTGTCGCTCTCACTTTCTTCGGTGTCAGCTTCTGGCTCGTTCCGGTATTGACCGGTCGCACGCTGACTCCAACTGCCAACCGGATGGGGATGGTGCAAACGGTCTTCTGGTCGGTAGGGATGTTCATCATGTCGGCTGCCATGCACACCATGGGGCTGGAAGGCGGACCTCGCCGTACAGATTACACGACTTACATGGATCACCCATTAGCCTTGGGCTGGATGGATTACCAACGCGTGATGGCGTTTGGTGGTGGTCTGCTCTTCGTAGCCGCGGTCCTGTTGATCCTGATTCTGCTCTATCTCACCTTTATGGCGCCAAAAGGGCATACGGAATATCCGATTGCCGAGACGGAGGAAGCTCAGCCTGTACCGCGCATTTTGGAACGTTGGACCGTCTGGGTAGGCGTTCTCGTGGTACTGATCGTGCTGGCGTACGGTTATCCAATCATGGAGCAAATTCAGCACCAAGCACCGGGATCACCGCCGTTCCGTACCTGGTAGGAGGGCTACAAGTAAAAAAGAAGGGGCTGTCCCGTTGGGGGATAGCTCCTTCTTTTGGCTAGGCGACTGAATTATGCGCTTACGGTATCGATCATCATCGTCACAAACACGATCATCAAATAATTGATGGAGATGAAAAAATTCGTTTTCGCCCACTTTTCCTCTTCCTTCGCACTGAAGCCGTATAGCGTGTGGACGAGCCACACCAAGGCCAGCACGATCGAGATGACGAGGAAATAGATGCCTACATAGTCATAGGTGTACATCAGGATGGAAGCAGGAAAAAGCAGCAAAATATAGGGAATCATCTGCTTTTTCGTGCGAGTGATGCCTTTTACGACCGGTAGCAGCGGAAACCCAGCCGCCCGATACTCCTCGACACGGCGGATGGCGAGGGACCAGAAATGAGCAGGCTGCCACAAGAACAGCAGAGCAAACAAAATCCACGCTCCCGCATCCAACTCACCGGTGACGGCACAATAGCCAATGACCGGAGGCAGGGCACCGGATATACCACCGATAGAGGTGCTCCAGGTTGAATGGCGTTTCAGCCAGAGCGTATAGATGACATCATAGACGAAGAGCGCGAGCAGTCCCAGCCATCCCACTAATGCGTTAACAAGGACAAACAGAATACTAATACCGGCAACACCAAGGACGATCGCATAGAGGAGTACGCCTTGGGGCTTCATCCGTCCCTGTGGCAAGGCGCGATCGCGGGTACGCTCCATCTTGGTGTCGAAATCCCGATCCAGGTAGTTATTGAACACACAAGCCGAAGCCATCGTCAACGTGGAGCCGAGAAGCATCCACAGCAGGGTCCACAGGTCAAAATTCCACTGTGAGGCGACCCAATAACCGCCGAATGCTGCAATCAAATTCAATCGAATGATACGTGGCTTCGTAAGCGCCACTAGATCTTTCAGCACAACAAACCTCCTGATAGGTCATGATTTCGCTTTAGCCGTTCCATGTAAAAAAATGGAAATAGCTGCATGGTGCAGCGAGGTGAGCTCATCCAGCCTTCGTTCATGACGAACGGTACCTAAACCTGCTATGAGTGCGTACAGAATCATGGCCAGCTGTTCCCTGTCGTAGCCGCCAATTTCCTCTTCTTCGAGAGCCTCCTGTATGACCGAGTGGAAAATCTCACGCTGCCTGCGTACAGCAATCTTGATTTGCTCGGCTACAGCTGGGTCTGCTGCTACGCTGGACCGGAATTCGTCAGCTGCTTTCATGAGCGGGTTTCGCAAATCATCAGCGACGTGTTCGGCCAGACCGTATAATTTCTCGGTTGCGGTACGATAGTGATTTTCCTTGGCAGACCATTGCTCCAGCCATTCGTCCACCTGCTCCACCAGCAAATGAAGAAAAAGACCTTCCTTGCTTTTGAAGTGGTAATACAAATTGCCCTTGCTGCTCTCGGCTGCTTCCACGATCTCTTCAATCGAGGTTCCCAGATACCCCTTCTGTGAAAACAAATCTTTGGCAACAAGAGCAATTCGTTTTTTAATCTTGTCATTGCCGCGTGAACCTTTTGTACGGATAGACGCTCACTTCCTCTTTTTAAACAGAACGTTCAGTCTAATTTAAAATACCATACTGGTCAATGAAGCACAATAACAGCGTAACATACAATCATTTGCTGAGGTGTGGGGAATAATGAGATAAAAAGCCCCTGAAGACATTTCGCCTGCAGGGACATAAGGAGACGGATGTGCTTGCTTAGTACGACAGTTCAGACCAAGCGACGAAGGCCATGATCAAATACCCGATTGCGAGCAGCCAGAGCGCGATCACTCTGAGGTCTTCCGCTTCAAATGGCATGAAACTCCTCCTTTCTGTGTTATCACAGGATATTCATGGAGGATGGGATTGGTTTGGCTGATTAAGGCAGGTAAATCATTTTACGGGTCATTCCGCCGTCGATAACAAGCTCCGCACCGGTGATAAAATCATTCTCCTTCTGTGTCAAAAACAGGCAGGCGCGGGCGATATCGTCCGGTTTGCCGACGCGGCCTGCCGGATGCTGGTCATGATCTTCGGTCCGCAGGCTAGCGTAGTCGCCTGTCTCGATCCAGCCAGGTGAAAGGGCATTGACGCTGATGCGGTCTGTGGCGAAAGAGACAGCCAAGGCATGGGTTAAGGCAAGAATTCCGCCCTTGGATGCTGCGTACGCTTCTGTGTGAGGCTCTGACATGTGTGCTCGGGTAGAGGAGAGGTTGATGATGGCACCGCCACCATTCTTCCGCATGATTTTGGCTGCCTCCCGTGACCCGAGGAAGACACTTCGCAGATTTGTATTCAGGATGTAGTCCCATGCTTCGACGGTGAGATCGTAAGGGGACTCCCAGGTACTGATGCCCGCGTTATTGACCAGTACATCCAAACGGCCCCAACGTTCATCCACCATCTGCATCAGCCGCTCGATTTCATGCGGCTGGCTGACATCGACAGGGTGGAAAAAGGCGCTTCCTCCAGCAAGGCTCTGCTCGTTGATGGCATGAGCTGTAGCTTCGCCTAATGCGGCATCTCGTTCGGCGATGACGACATGAGCGCCGTTTTGGGCATACATCATCGCGATTGCGCGTCCGATACCTTGACCGCTTCCGGTGACAACCACTACGTGCTGAGCAAAGTTATTCATAAGAATCCCTCCAAATCAAATGCAATTAACATTAAAAAAGTTAGTTGCGAACAAAATGTAACTATAATACAATAGGGAACACATCGAGAGGAGGTTGGCGTTTTTGCTACAAATCGATCAAATGACAGCAGAACAAGTCATCGAAGCGCGCCATAGTGTGCGAAAATACGATTCCAGTGTGGTCATTCCACAAGAAGAACTGGATGATATCCTCCGACTGGCTGCAAAAGCTCCTTCATCCTGGAATCTGCAGCACTGGCGTTTTCTCGTCGTGACAGACCAGGCAGTGAAGGAAAAGCTGTTGCCTATTGCCAATGGACAACAGCAGGTTGTAGACGCTTCGGCCACCATTATCATACTGGGAGATCTGGAGGCAGACAAGTCAGCCCGTCCGATCTATGAAGCTGCAGTGACGAACGGGTATATGGATGAACGCGTCCGCGACATCATGATTGGTCAGATCGAAGGGGCGTACAAGACAAACCCGCAATTTGCACGTGACGAGGCGATACGAAATTCTTCCTATGCCGCGATGCAGCTGATGCTCGCTGCTAAAGCCAAGGGCTATGATACTTGCCCAATGGGCGGCTACAATCGGGATGCTCTGATCGAAGCCTTGAACATTCCGCCGCGTTACCTGCCGACCTTGATGATTTCTTTGGGGAAGGCAAGAGTGGAAGCCTATCCGAGTGCCCGCTTTGGACTGGACGAACTGGTGATTCAAAACCAGTTTTAATAGAATCGCTGATCATAGCCGAAAAGGGTAGGGGTGCCAAATACACTCCCTACCCTTTTTCTATCGTCTGGACTAGCGGCAAATCGACGGTAACAGTCGTTCCGTGGCCGAGTCTGCTGTGAATGGTGAGACTTCCTTTATGGAGCTGAACGATGTCCTTGCTGATCGCCAGACCCAGGCCGCTGCCGGACAGCTTGGAACGTCCTTTGTAGAACTTCCCTGTAATTCGGCCTAGATCATCGGGGTCAATCCCTTCGCCTGTGTCCTGGACTGTGGTGATCAACCGCCCGTCAGAGGAGGTCGCAACCACCGAGATGGTGCCATTGACAGGGGTAAATTTGATGGCATTATCCAGCAGATTGACGAATACCTGCTTCAGTCGATTGGAATCACCCATGACAGTCAAGGGGAGGGCAGGCATCTCCAATCGCAGCTCGATTTGCTTTTCTTGCGCCGGTATTGCGAATTGGACGTTCAAATCATCCAGTACCTCACGCATGTCGAGCTTTTCCTCGCACAACGTCATTTCACCAGACTGCAACTTGGAGAAGTCAAGCAGCTCTTCTACAAGGCCGATGAGTCGGTCTGTCTCCTTGGAGATGACCTCCAGTCCTAGTGTGGTCTCCTCATGATCCTTCAGGCCACCGGAGATCAGCGTCTCGCCCCAGCCTTTGATGGAGGTCAAGGGTGTACGCAATTCGTGGGAGACGGACGAAATAAAGTCGTTTTTCAGCTTTTCGTTTTTGCCAATCTCCGCTGCCATGTAATTAAACGTATCTGCGAGCGTTCCCACCTCATCATCGAATTGCTTGGCTGCTTGCACCGAGAAGTCACCTTTTGCCATTTGGATCGCGGCCTTGGTCAAATCCTCGATCGGATCGACGATGCGCTTGGCGATGATCCAGCTGAGGGACATCGCCAACAGAATGACGACAGCTCCGACACTTGCTCCGTAGAGGGCAATGCGATTGACGGCGTTGTACAGCGGTTCAGCCGAGATAGAGTAGCGAAGCACGCCAACGATTTCACCGCCGTACGTCAGGGAGTTGGACACGGCAATGACCCGTTCACGTGTCTGCGGTGTTTTTCCTACGTAGAGACCGGTTTTGCCTACCAGAGCTTCTGTCACATCCGGGGTGTTGATTCGTTCACCGGTCTGAAAGCCGTAGGAATTGAGCAGCAGCTTTCCATTGACGTCCAGCACCTCAATCTTGGCATACTCATCATCCGAAATACTCTCCAGAATATAGCGGGTTTTTTGCTTGAGACTGTAGCCTGAGGTGTATTTATTGATAAAAGTGGTAAAGGTCGTCGTCCTCGTGACCAACGCTTCCGTAGCTGTCCCGAAGTAGTAGGTGTGCACTGCCCAGTAAAACAGGCCTTCGAGAAGCAGTACGATCAGCAGCAGAATCAGTCCGAAATGGACGATCATCCTGCTTTTAATGCCCCGCATCGACAGTGTCCTTTCGCCATAGGTACCCGTAGCCCCACACGGTTTCTAGGAAAGCGGGGTGCGCCGGGTCCTGTTCGATTTTTTGCCGGATTCTGCGGATATTGACATCAACCACCTTCAAATCACCCACAAAAAACTGCCCCCATACAGCAGTCAGGATTTCGTCGCGGCTGATCGCCTTGTTGACATTCTCGCCGAGCAATTTGATGATGGAAAATTCCTTTGGGGTCAAGACGATCTCTTGCCCCTGATTGATCAGCTTCCGTTCATCCAGCAGGAGGGTGAAGGGGTGCAGATTGATCTTGTTGGTCTCTTCCTGTTGTACGGGTGTCACAGGAGAGAGACGGCGGTGTAGGGCATTGACGCGGGCCAATAGCTCAGCAGGGCTGAACGGCTTGCTCATGTAGTCGTCTGCTCCGTTGTTCAGCCCCATGACCTTGTCTACTTCCTGGCTTTTGGCGGTCAGCATGATGATGCCAATCCGCGGATACTTTTGGCGCAATACACTGCACACTTCAAAACCATCTATGCCTGGCAGCATCACGTCGAGGATTGCGATTTCGATGTCATGCTGCTCTTCCGCCAACGCCAGTGCTTCCTCTCCGGTAGCGGCTTCCACGACTTCATAGTTTTCACGCCGCAAGTTGATGCGGATAAAATCTCGAATTGATTTTTCATCTTCCAGCAGCAAAACTTTCATTTGTATTTCTCCTTATCTTCCTTACTGGCTCTTGCTTTGCTTGTCTGTCATTACATGGAATAGTGCAAGGGACGGTAATGCTGGCGTATTTCATCATGCGTTAACAGCATGGAGTTAACCAATTGCAGGACGGAAGGGCTCAGTTTTGGCATCTGGTTTGGAACGATCGCGACGTGGACCATTTTGCCCGCCTCTTTTACCAAGACGTAGGATTGCTGCTGTTGTTTCAGTTTTTCCTCCGCTTTGCTCCATTCTTGCTGCGGGACCGCCTGCAGCGTCAAGAGAAGCACTTTCTCCTTGCTGTCTTCCTCGTAATAGTAGAAGTGTACCTTTTGTGGATCTATCTCGGGCTCTGTTGAAACGCTGAACTTACCGGCCCATTTGGTTGGGATCTTGAAATCGAGTCCGAGACTGTAATTGCGATAGTGATCCACCACGTGAGACAGGCCGCTATGTCCATCCCATTGATAGTAGGAAGAGATCCAGGGAATAAAGGCCATCGGCAGTTCATCTGTTCCCGGAGGCTGTGAATGTATGCCAATCTCGATGATGCCGTCCTGATTAATATCTTCACTGAACAACGAATACGGCTTGAAGGTCAGATCCATTCCATCATTAGCTTTTGCAAAAGGATTGCGCAGCTTACCGTTTTCCCAAAGCCACAGCTCGGTGGATGCCGAATGAGCGCCGAGTCCTGCCTCGATGAAAAGTCCATTTTTATCGGCGGAAGCTTTGCCGATCAGCGCTTGTTCATAGCCGTTGATGTTGCCCTCCAGGGATTGCTCAGCCAGCTTGGCAAGCTGCTGGTCCCGTGCACCGTACAAGGACATGACGGAGGTGAATTGATTGTGATCGTGCAGAATCAACGCTAGCTCGGGCTGATCATCTCCGTCGAGATCACCGACAGCCAAGACAGAATAGGCTTGCTTCATCTGTTCCTGGAGTCTTCCTTGATCCAGGGTATAGACAGAAAGCTCGCGATTCAGGTCGTCTCCACCGCCGAGTCCGATCAAAATCTCGGGTATGTTGTCACCGGTGAGATCGACAAATTGGACGTAATCGAGTCGGTTGCCAATGCTGGTAAAGGAGGTGAGCTTTTCCCAATGCCCCTGAATTTGTGTCAGGATCAGGACGCCGATCTCGTAGTCGTTCTTATCGGTTTTATAAAAGGCGATTGCTTCAGGCGTTCCGTCTGCATCCAGATCTCGTAAGGAAACCGCGCTGGACTCATCGGGATTGAGGGGCACGGTCAATTGAGCGCCAGCAGGCAAATACTGCATGATGGCCTGATTGATCGTCTTTTGATCGCCATCGGATGAAGGGGCACGCATCAGTTCATTCGGGGTCTCGACTAGTCCGCAGCCACTGGTAAACAGGGCAATCAGTGCGGCAGCGCAGAGCCAGGACTTGTTCATGTGTTTGGTTCCTTTCTGTGGCTGAATCCATTTGAATCTATTGTAGCTCGTACGAAGGGAAAAGTTGTTGCAAATCGGTAAAATGGGAAAGTAGAGCCGAGTGAAATATTGAATACGGCATTTCTTCTTTTGTCTATCGGTATTGAAATCGATCAGGTGCAGATTGAGAAAATGCTGAACGATTGCCTGCTGACCGATGAGGAATATGCTTCGGACTGGAGCCTCTTGCCTGACCCGATGCCTACTTCCGATGACCAAGTGAAAAAAGCTCTCCCTTCGTCAGAGCGATGAGGGAGAGCTTTTCTGTGTACGTATTTACGCGTTCTTTTTCAAAGCTACTGCATCTGACTCGTTTTGGAGTCTGCCGAAGAAGAATTTCATCAACGGCGGAGTGACGATGGTGGTCACCAGCACCACTACGATCAGGACGGCAAACAAGTCCGCTGGGAGCAGATTGTTTTCCAGACCAATCGCCGCGATAATCAGAGCCACCTCACCACGCGAGATCATCGCTGCACCGATTGCCATCGAATTTTTCCATTTGAAGCCGGAAATTCTCGCACCAATGGCTCCACCAACAAGTTTGGTCAAGATCGCGATGACACTCAGCAGGACGATGAGCCAGAGATTGCTTAAGATTCCCGAAAACTCAGCGCTCAATCCGATGGAGGTAAAGAATACGGGAACGAACAGAGAATAGCTGACCGTCTCTGCTTTGTGGGAAACCTCGTCCCGGAATTTGGTCAAGCTGATCGCGATACCTGCAATATACGCACCGATAATCGCTGCAACACCTGTATACTCTGCGAAGTAGGCAAAAAGGAAACAGATGATCAAGCCGCCTGTAAAGGTGCTTTCAGTGACCTGCAAGGAGGTGAAGCGCTTGAGAACCCAAGGGACCACCTTCCAGGAGAGCAAAATGATTGCTCCGAAGAAGATGACTTTTTTCAGTACAACCATGCCGAGGTCTACGTCCCCACCAGCAAAGCTCATCAGGAACGCCAGTCCAAGAATGACTAGCACATCGTCAATGACGGCAGCTCCCATGATCGTGGAGCCTTCCTTGGATTTCAGCTGGTTCAGCTCTTTAAGCGTTTGTACAGAGATGCTGACGCTCGTGGCAGACAGCAACAGTCCCAGGAAGATGGATTCAAAAGCATGCATGCCCAAGCTCATCCCTGCGACATACCCTAGCCCGAGCGGAGCGAGAATCCCGAAAACCCCTACATTCGTAGCTGCTTTTGCAGATCGCTTGAATTCGTTGACGTCCGTTTCCAAACCGGCTACGAACATGAGCAGGATAACCCCGATGTTGCTGATTTCCTTCAAAATTTCCGAGTTGGTTACGAGCCCCAGGACGGATGGCCCCAAGATAATACCAACGAGAAGTTTCCCCAAAACAGATGGTTGGCCTAGCCTGACACTTAGGTCACCGGCAATTTTGGATGCGAACAAGATGATTGCCAACTGAAAGATGAGAAGCATATGGATCCCCCTTCGTGAAAAATGGATAAGAAAAAAAGGAACCTGTATGGATAAGGTTCCTTTGTATCACTAAAAATGGACAAAAAGAACCCTGTGTTGACAGGCTCCTCCAGTAGTGAAAACAATATTCATTTTGTGATCACTTTTCTATCTTAGCACGCGTTTTTTTGAAAGTAAATAAATATGAAATAAAAAGTCGGAAAAAGGAGAAAAGTGGAACCTCAAGCGCTTTCATCTTGGATTGACGTAGAAAAGCTTGCTAGAAAGCAAATCTATAGCGCGCTCGAGCTCGGCCAAATCCTCTAGAGTAGTCTCCTGTATCCGCTGGTTAAATAGAGTCGCAATGCGCTGAAAGGCCTGCTGCATCAAGACCTCACCATCGGCGGAAAGACGGATGACCTGCTTTCGCCGATCTTCGGCATCCGTCATTTTTTCACACAGGTTTTTCTCGCATAATTTTTTCAGCTCGCGGCTCGTATTGGGCATGGACATATGAAGACAGTCGCTGATTTCGCTCAAGGTAACGGGCTGACTGACGGTGATGTATTCCAGCATTTTATATTGCACGGGGGTGATATCGCCGGTTTTCACATCTTTGGTTAAATCATGCGTCACTTGGTGAACAGCAGCAGTAAAGCTGACTAGCTTTTGAAAAAACAGTTCCTTGTCCACAAAATCACCTCTCTATCGTAACGATAGCAAAATCATTATCAACAAACAATTATCAATTGACAACTAATTCATGGAGGTGGTATTTTTTACTTATCGAATGATAAGTAGGGGGCTGGGCATTGAAAACGCTGATTATCTACACACATCCAAATCATCAGAGTCTTAGCTATGCCTTTTTGCAAAAGGTCATTCAAGGAAGTACAGAGAATCCGCAAATCGAAGAAATCAAAGTGCTGGATCTGTACGAGGAAGGGTTCAATCCGGTCCTGGTTTTCAATGAGCAAAAACGTAGACGGGATATGCATGCGGACCCTGATTTAGAAACCTACCGGGAACAAATCCTCTGGGCTGACCAGCTGGTATTTGTGTATCCCATCTGGTGGGGCCGTCCCCCAGCCATGCTTATGGGGTATATCGACCAGCTTTTTGCTTCGGAGTTTGCTTACAGGGAAAAAGGTGGGTTGCTACCCGAGGGGCTGTTGCGCGGAAAATCGGTTGTGTGCATTTCAACGATGAAGGGACCTACACATTATCCGTTGTTCTGGTTGAACAATGCACACAAGGCATTGATGAAGAAAGCCTTGTTTCAATACGTAGGGATGCGCAAAGTGAAATTCTTTGAATTCGGCAATATGGAAAGTCCGAGGGGAGGGCAGGTCGAAAAGCTGGAGAAAGTGCGCCGTTACTTCCAGGCAGTCCGTGCATAAGGTGCCTCGCATGCAACCACACTCCTGCTATATCCGTATATGGTAAGATAAACGGAAATGGAAAACATGGAAAAACCCATGCTACAGGAGGAGAGGCAGTTGTTTTTTGATCCTTTTTATTCCGATGGCTTTTCAATCTTCAATATCCTATTTGTCATCATTCCCCTGATTATTTTTGGGACCATTGCCTTTATTGTCATCAAAGGCGTGAGTACCTGGATGTCCAATAACGCTTCGCCTGTCAGAGAGGAAGAGGTGACGGTGATTGGCAAACGAATCCAGGTATGGGGAGGCTCCAATAATTCGAGTGCGAATACCTCGTACTATATTACTTTCGAGCTGGCTAATGGGGAACGAATTGAACTGGGTGTAAAAGGTTCCGTTTACGGCGCATGCAAAGAAGACGAGACCGGACTGCTGACTTTTCAAGGAACCCAATTTAAAAGCTTTCAGCCACGTGCTACTGCGTCGCGTAAAGTGGAGCAGCCTACGCCAGTGCAGCAGCAGGCGCCCGAGACGCATGAATTCTTTCGTCCCAATAAAATCAGCAAGAAAAGCGCGGAGCATTACAATTGGGGAGCGGCATGTGACGGCTGGCATCTGGCCAAGGGAAATAATCTGAGTGTGATCCATGAGCGGATGCCTGGAAAAACGGAAGAAGTACGGCATTATCATGAGCGCGCGCGACAGTTTTTCTTCGTCCTGTCGGGCGAGGCGATGCTGGAAGTGGACGGCGTGAGGCTGATGCTCCGAGAACAGGAGGGCGCAGAGGTCCCGCCGGGAGTGTGGCATCAGATGAAAAATGAGCGTTTTGACGAAGTGGAATTTCTCGTCATATCTACCCCTCCTACACGGGGGGATCGCAAAGAAGAATAAGAAAAAGCCTGACCATCAGCGGTCGGGCTTTTTTTGTATTACTTCATATTCATGAAATCGGACATTTGTGCAAACGCGTCAGCCAAAGCGTGCAGACCTTCCAACGTCTGATAAGCGAAAAGTGGCAGACTGACAAAAAAAATCAAAGCTTCTCCGATATACTTGGCGATCATGGGATCGACCTCCTTTTGGTTTTTCCTGTGCGCGGATCAAGCCAAAAGGTGAACGTATGTATCGGATTCGCCGTCTGTATGCATGCGTCGGAACAACCGGTAGCGCAGCATTTGCCCTGCTTTCATCGGATATGCCTCCACCGTGTTCGGATGAATAGACGGTTGGTAGGCATCTCTCGCGTGCCAATGAATAGCCAGCTTTTGAGGATTGACGTAACGACGCAAATAGCAGGCAGTCGCTACTCCTCCCACGAGCATGGCCAGCAAGGCGAAGAGATCGTCCAACGAAAGCAAGAATAACAATTCTTCCATGACGATTCTCACCTCCTCGGTAAACTCCATTCTACTCCTGTTCCTCCATTCGGGCAATTGGAAATAAGACGGGGATTTGCAATCGACCCAAGTTCGGCAATTAAGCCTCGAAAAATAAAAGGTACATATTGGGCTCATCCAGCATTTGACAAAGGGAAATCTACGTAATAAACTATTTTTACGTAAATGATTAATGTCATGAGGTGTGAAAAGGTGGCACAAGAGCAGCTTGAAACCTATGTAGTCGAATCGCCAGAGCAGGCGATGGCCTTGTTGAACCCGCTTCGTGCCGAGATTTTAAGCCGACTGATGGAGCCTGCTTCTGCGGCAGAGGTAGCACGTGGGATCAATGAAATTCCGCAGAGAGTCAATTACCACCTGAAGGCACTGGAAAAAGTAGGCTTGGTGCGCAGGGTAGGGAGCCGCCAGGTGCGCAATCTGGTGGAGGTGCTTTACCTCGCGATCGCGCGCACGTACGTTTTGTCAGAAGGGCTGAACTGGGCAGGAAACACCGTGCAGCAGATGAAGGATCAGGGCTCGCTGTCGCATTTGGTTCATACCGCAGAGCGGATCAAGCGAGATGCCCTGCTGTTGATGGAGCGATCGGACCAGCAGGAGGAGATTCCGAGTGCCACGCTGGATACCCGGATTCAGCTGGCTAGTGCCGAGCAGCGCAGTGCCTTCGTCGAGGAGTACGTACAGCTGGTGAACCAGCTGGTGGAAAAGTACCAGACAGCCGCAGAAGGACAGGAGACGTATCAGGTCGTACTGGCTGTCTATCCAAAAGAAGGAGGCGAAGAAGGATGAAGGCAGAGGCAACTGCACAGAGAGCGTCGAGACCAGTCGTTGTATGGGAGAAAAGGGGAGAGCAGCCTGCGGAAAGCAATGTGATTCTATTCCCTCATTCCAGGGATGGAAACGTTCAGGCTGAGCAGGAAGCGACAGTGACCAGGCGGGAGGTCGGTTCTGCCAATCATCCTGCTGTCGTGACAGAAGTGTCCTCAGGCTTTTCCAGAAAAAGCACCTCGGTTTCGTCGCCGCAAGCTATGCACATGCGCATGGTCGCGTAGCGTGTATTCCAAAACAGGAATATGAAGGAGGATTTACGCATGAATCTAATCCCTATGGTAGTAGAGCAGACCAGCTATGGAGAGCGTTCGTACGATATCTACTCCCGTTTGCTGAAGGACAGGATTATTTTTCTGGGCAGCGTCATCGATGATCAGGTAGCCAATGCGGTCGTTGCGCAGCTGTTATTCCTGGCAGCAGAGGACCCGAAAAAGGACATCCATCTCTATATCAACTCTCCGGGTGGTTCTATCACGGCAGGGATGGCCGTTATCGATACGATGAATTTCATTGGGCCTGATGTCTCCACGATTTGCACGGGCTTTGCGGCTTCGATGGGCGCCATGCTGCTGGTAGCAGGAGCGCCAGGGAAGCGTTTTGCCTTGCCCAATGCAGAGGTCATGCTGCACCAGCCTTCGGGCGGAAGCCAGGGGCAGGCGAGTGACATGAAGATTGCTGCGGAACGCATCCTGAAGACGCGCCAGATGTTGTATCGTATCATCGCTGAGCGTACGGGCAAGAGTGTCGAGCAGATTGAGCGCGACTCCGATCGGGACTTTTTCCTCTCGGCTGAAGAAGCGCTGGAATACGGCTTGATTGACAAGATCATCGAAAAACGATAATCGTGACGAGGGGGGGAACAGGAGTGAGAATTCTGCTTTTGGGAGGAACGCGGTTTATCGGCCCGCATGTCATGAAAAGGCTGGCCTATGACGGTCATGACATCGCCATCTTCAACAGGGGTTTAAGCGATCCTAAGAAGCTTCCCGCAGGCTTGCTGACAATTGCAGGAGATCGAGCACGCCTCGGTGACTACCGCCGTGAGTTCGACTCCTTTTCCCCGGATGTTGTGCTCGATATGTTTCCTTATACAGAAAGGGAAGCACAGCTCGTCATGGAGACGTTTGCGGGAATCGCGGGCCGTGTCGTGGCGGTCAGCAGCTGTGATGTGTACCGGGCGTTTGGCAAGGTCAACGGGATCGAGACTGGCCCGATCGAGGAAGGACTTCTGACGGAGGATTCCCCACTATGCGAGAAACGATATCCGTTTCGTGACAGGATCGATGGTCGCGAAGACTATGACAAGGTATTGGTCGAGAAGGTCGTGATGAATCATCCGGAACTGCCGGGCTCCGTCATTCGACTCCCGATGGTGTACGGACCAGGAGATTACCAGCACCGTCCGTACCCCTACCTGCAACAGATGCTGGATGGCCGACGAACAATCCTGCTCGAAGAAGAGTTTTCCGAGTGGCGATGGACGCGTGGCTATGTGGAGGATATTGCCCATGCGATTAGTCTGGTTACGACGGATAAGAGAGCTAGCGGCAGAATCTATCACGTGGGTGAGGACGCTTTTCTGACCATGAAGGAATGGATTGTCCGAATTGCACAGGCGGTTGGCTGGAAGGGAGAAATCGTAACGATGCCAGCTCGTGAGCTACCAGAATTCATGCGCATACAGATCGACTCAAGGCAGCATATCCTCTTGGATACTAGCAGGATCAGAAGCGAGCTCGGCTACCGGGAGCTTTGTTCAGCGGACGAGGCGATGCGCAGGACGATTGAATGGGAGAGTGCTCATCCGCCTGAAAAGGTGCCAGGTCAGACAGAATATGACCTGGAGGATGAATGTCTGGCAAATCGGAGAACGAAATAGAATAGAGGAAGTAAACAGTCCTTGCCCGTTCGATGGTGCAGGGCTGTTTTTGCGTTGGATGTTTAGGAGGATGCAAAAAAGGGAAACGGGAAATGGGAAAAATCAAGCGACAGACCATGTTGCAGGCAGACTAGAGGAGGCATCTTTGTGAAAATGAGAACCAAGTTTTTGATCGCGTTTGGTGTACTTTTGGTCATGATGATTAGTTCTTCCTATTATACGTACATCCAAAATGACAGGGTTACCAAATCGTATCAAAGAATGATGGATGAAGCGGAGACACTCAGTGACCTCCGGGAAATTCAGTTTGTCATGACTGGTCATAGCAATGATGAGCGCGGGTACTTGTTAACGGGTGAATCCCAGTACGTAGAGGGGATGCTGGCAAAAGGCGAGCGCTTGGAGGCGCTGTTCCAGAAATTGCGCGAGGTCAATTATTTGTCAGCCAGTCAAAAGGAAACCATTCAACAGATTGAAACCTTATACCGTGATTATGCGGATCAAAGTGGATTAGCTGTTAAATTTTGGGACCGCGGGAACCAGCTTGAAGCCCAGTTGCTGCATTTTGGGGAAGAAAGCCAATCTAGACTCGAATTGGACGAAGCTGTTGGTGCATTAATGGATGAGGTCATAATAAGCCAAGATGCCAGTGAAATGAAGCAGGCCAAACAATTGATGCTTGCCAACTCGATCCAGTTCATCGTGGCTGTTGTCAGCATTCTTTTTTCCATTATTATAGGGGTGTTTCTCGTTCGCTCTATCGTGACCCCACTGCATCGTATCAATGAACAGTTGCGATCCATCGCAGAAGGGGAAGGGGATCTGACAAGAGAGCTGAAGGTGTCCTCCAAGGATGAGATCGGGATGTTGGCAGCTTCCTTCAACCAGATGCTGCGTAATTTGCGCGAGTTGATCCTGCAAATCAAGGGACATGCCCAGCAGGTAGCAGCATCAGCGGAGCAGTTGTCAGCCAGCTCCGAACAGACAAGCCAGGCAACTGAGCAAATTTCGGCGACGATGCAGGAGCTTGCGGAGGGTACGGAAAAACAAGCGCATCATGTCGAGGAAAGTCACGTAGAAGTGGATCAAATGGCTTCTGGTATCAGCCAGATCGCGAACAGAGCAGAGCAAGTTACCAACACAGCGGTACACACTTCACAGCTGGCTGCTGACGGCAATCAGACGATTCAATCAGCCGTTGTACAGATGAACAGCATCGGCGAGACGATGACTCATTTGGCTGAAACGGTCGGCAAATTGGGAAAACGCTCCGAGCAAATCGGCGAAATCGTCAATGTGATCACGGACATTGCGGCACAGACCAACCTGCTGGCACTCAATGCGGCAATCGAAGCCGCTCGCGCCGGAGAGCACGGCAGAGGATTTGCTGTAGTAGCTGACGAAGTGCGCAAGCTGGCAGAACAGTCTTCCAATTCTACGCGTGAGATAACCGAGCTCGTGGAGATGATCCGCAACGAGACCAGAGACGCCGTTTCTTCCATGCAGACCGGGAAGGAAGAAGTGGCTTCAGGGGTTGAGGGAGTTACTCGTGCAGGAGGTGTCTTCTCGGACATTCGAGATGCAGTAGACGGTGTGGCGGCTCAGGTGCAGGACGTATCTTCTGCTTCGCGTACACTGACGGATAGTACGGATAAAGTGGCGCAGTCCATGCAGACGATGGCAGACGTAACCCAGCATGCCGTTTCCAAAACCCTGGATGTATCAGCTGCAGCGCAAGAGCAGCTCGCTTCGATGGAAGAAATCTATACCTCAGCCGCTTCGCTTACCCGATTGGCTGAAGAGTTGGAAAGAGGAATAGGACGTTTTAAAGTCTAGTCAGCACAAATCCCCAGTCAGCCGTGAGTACATGCTGTTTGGGGATTTTTTTCGGATGTCTGGCGTCTGCTTAGGCCAGGCGCCACAGAGAAAGCTGTCGATAAACCAAAAAGATGATGAGATTGCCGACGGCCGCTGCCGTGAAGACAATTCCAGGCCCCATCCACTCTGTCACCCAACCCGACAGGTAGATGGAGAAGACCATGCCCAGCTTGAAAATGGAACCCGTGATGCCGGTAATTCTACCCATCATGGACAAGGGAGTGGTCTCCTGGCGAAACGTCCAGATGCAGATGTTTTCGATCGTACCAATCATGCCAGTGAGAAACAGGGCTAGGCACATCAGCCAGATGTTATGGGCAAGTGCCATGAGGGAATACGAGACTCC
Organism: Brevibacillus sp. AY1; assembly: GCF_029870785.1. Taxonomy (NCBI): domain Bacteria; kingdom Bacillati; phylum Bacillota; class Bacilli; order Caryophanales; family Paenibacillaceae; genus Brevibacillus; species Brevibacillus sp. AY1. Next base: position 32,978 of record NZ_JAFLPN010000018.1, on the reverse strand, counting down.
CAACAGGAGGATGGTAGTGCCCAGCAGTCTTCCAGTGGGAAATTTCTTGCGCAAGTACACAACCAGGGAGCTGCCGACCAAGCCGCCTGCACCGATGACAGATAAAACCAGGCCTAATTGGGAGTTATCCAATCGCAGATGATCTTTGGCAAAGTAAACGATCATGGCGTCAAACATGCCAGACGTCGCATTCAAAAAGATCACGAGCACAGTGATTTGCCAGAGAGGACGGTTGCGCAAAAGCTCACGCCAGCCTGCAGCGAATTCCGTCCAAAATGATTCTTTCGCTGAAGGTGCAGACTCTTCCTTCTTCTCTAAAAAGGAGATGGCACACAAAGCAAGAAGATAAGCGGTACCGGTAATCAGGAATCCGTTGTGCAGGCTGGCGAACAACAGGATAAAACCCGATATGGCTGGCCCCATGATTTCGATGATCGTGTACATAAACGAAAAGCGGGCATTGGCTGAAGTGAGCAGCTCTTTGGGAACAACTACTTTGATGATGCTCATCCGGGCATTGTGAAAACCGTAGTTGAAGGTCATCAAAAGGAAGCCTGCCATGTAAAAGTGAATGACTTCAGCAGCTCCTGTCTCGACCATGGCGTACAGCATGAACAGGAGAAGCATTTGGCCGAAAACCATCCATTGTGACCAGCGCTTTTTGGAAAAGCGGTCTACCCATACGCCGATAAACATGGCAAGCAGCAGATTGGGTAAAAACTCAATGGTTCTCATGGTTGCCATCGTGACCGGTGAGCGAGTCATTTCGTACAGCATCAGGGGAAGCGTTAATTCATAGACCTTGGCTCCGGCACTCACCAGCGCGGAAGTGGAAAAAAGAATGAGAAATGGGCGGTTACGCCAGATGGATTGAACAGCAGACATGGGTTTGACCTCCTCTTTCACCCCTAATCTTATATGGGATACCACAGGGAAAAAGGGTAGAATGAGAAGCGTTCGTTTTCCTCTTTCTATAGAGAGTTGAGTGATGAAACATGCAAATGATGCAGTATTACTTGCGTTTGCGCGAGCGATATCAGGATGTGGCAGAAGGGGTGCCACAGGAGATCACTTTGCCCCAATTAGGGGAGATATTTTGTTGTACGGAAAGAAATGCAAAGCTGGTGATCAAGCAGTTTGTCCATAGACAATGGATCGAATGGACTCCTGGACGTGGAAGAGGGCATGTATCCAGGGTTACCTTCCTGTGTGGTGTGGAACACGTCGTGCTGGCTCAAGCACAGGAATGTGTAAGGCAAGGCGATGTGGAAAAAGCCCTGCAGCTGGTGCAGGATTCACACTTTTCTCCCCATGGAAAAGAAGGATTTTTGTCATGGCTTTCGGAACAGTTTGGCTTTCGGACGGAACCAGGGGACGAGCGACCGCTGGATACGTTGAGGATGTCATTTTACAGAACGATACCAGCTCTGGACCCGGCATTTGTGGGGCGCAGGACGGAATCACATATGGTCAACCAGATTTTTGATACGCTGATTCGCTATGATGAATCGACGGGAGCCTATCAGCCGCATCTTGCGCACCATTGGGAGGCGAACGACGTCGGCACTGAATGGACGATATATTTGCGCAAAGGAGTCCAGTTTCATCACGGTCGAGAGCTGATAGCCGATGATGTGGTGTGGACGCTGCGACGTATTGCGGATAAAGCTACCGGCTCTCCCTATCGATGGATGCTTCAGGATTTAGTAGAGGTGATCGCGCTTTCTCCTTACAAATTGCGCATAAAGCTGAAGCGTTCCAATCCTATGTGGCTCTCGATCCTCGCGTCTAATCGCTTGTCCATAGTACCCCGAGACATCGTACAGCAGAAAAAAGAGGCATTCTCCAGTGAGCCGATTGGGAGCGGACCATTCCGATTGACACGAAATGATGAGCGACTGTTTGTCTTGGAGGCATTTCCGCATTACTTCCAAGGCCGAGCCCATCTGGATCGGGTCGAGATATGGATTGTCTCCGCTATCAGCCAATGGCTTTTGACCGCTCATGATGGCAAGGACGACCACGAGCACTTGCGCCAGTCCACAACCATACGGGAGCTGAGAGACGAGTGGAGAGCGCTTCAACAGGTCGAGATGGGCTGCAAGTACATCATGTATAACTTAAATCGTGGCGGAATAGTCCAGAATCAGGTGTTTCGTGAAACGGTTGATCGCTTGCTGGATCGTGACTCGATGATTGCCCAACTAGGGGAGGAACGGCATCGGCCAGCAAATAGTTTTCTAATGGAACAAGCCAAGGAGAACCAGGACCAGCCGCCGCTGCAGCTGGAGGAAGCGCGTCATCTGTTGCAAGCCTGCGGCTATCAGGGAGAGACGATCAACCTGTACACCTATCAGGGGGCAGGAAATGAGAAGGATGTCTGCTGGGTACAGGAGAGATTAAGGGAAGCAGGGGTGAGTGTGTTCGTAAAGGCAGTCACGATTGAAGAGCTCAAGCAGCCGAATATTGCCTTGCAAGCTGATCTCTTGCTGGCAGGCGAAGTGTTCGAACACCCGCTGCTGATCGGAATGATCGAGATGTACAGGTCGGATCGCAGCTTTATACGGATGCTCTGTGATGTCAGTCTGCGGGAGGGGATCGACGACACGCTGGATCGAGCCATGTGTGAACCGGATTTGAAGCAACAGCAGCAGGATGTGCATGATGTGGAGACATTGCTCAAGGAGCGGGCGGCTATATCGTTACTGTACCACTCTACCCAACAGATTTCGTATCATGAAGCGCTGGCGGGCGTTTCCCTGACAGCATTGGGGCTGGTGAAGTACAAGGACATTTGGATTCAGTCTGGGGAATAAGGCTGGCTGAACGAACTCATATCAGGAGGAGAACGTGTATGAAGCTGTTTCGTTTTGATCAACAGGTAGCGAGTGCGATTGAAGTATACGATTCTGTCAATGCTGCGATTGCGCGTATCGTACGAACTCAGGGACCGGTAGCCATTGGCTGTATTCGGTTGGGAACTAATAGCGTGCTTGGTTATCACCCTGCGGTCGTGGACCAGCTTTTTCTCGTGGTGGACGGGGAAGGCTGGGTTCGCGGCAAGGATGATACGGAACGTGTGTCGATCAGCGCCGGCCAGGCTGCTTTTTGGGTAGCAGGTGAGGGGCATGAGTCCGGAAGTGATGAAGGAATGGTGGTCATGGTGATCGAGGGAGAAGGATTGAATCCCGAGCGCTTCATGCCATTGCTTGAAAGGATATAAAAAACCTCGCCAAAGTCGTAGGGACTGACCCCGTATGACTGGCGAGGTTTTCTTCTTTCGATTAAGGCATCATCATAAATTCTTGAAACAGCTCCGCATTCTCTTCCATGAAGGTTTGCATGGAGATGCCCACTTCCTGCTGGATTTCCATCATTTGCTCTTCTGTGATGGTTGCCAGGTTGATGCCGTTGCTGTCGTTGACTTGAGGGATTTCAAGCGGTTTTCCGAATTCCTCTGTCGTTTTCAGCTTCATGCTTACGCCTTTTGGCAGTTCAGGTGTCTCATCGAAATGGAGTGTCACATCTGCTGTAGACTCGCGTCCGTTGTCGGTATTGGTAGTGGTGGAAGTGATTTTACCGGACAGGGATACAGTTTGCAGAGCGGTGTCATCCTGAAGGGCCAGGTTGAAATCGTAGGTGCCGTCTTCTTTTTTATCTTGTTTGGTTGTCTCAAAAGTGGTTTTCAGATCCATCACAGGCCGGGACTCGTCGACTAAGAGGAAGCCGAAGGTACCGTTCGTCTTGCCTTGTTCTTCCTTCGCTTTGTAGGAGAGACTCAGCTTGTTGCTATCAGCATTTTCCGGATCCTGCAGGGAATAATGGTGGTAGGTGTCTGCTCCGTTTTGATAAGAAACGCTTTGCCAGAAGACACTTTCTTTATCCTTCTCGGCAACCAGCAATTTGCGGGAAAGAATCTGGTGGTTGGAGTCGATCAGTACAACCATATTCAGTTTCTCTTCCTTGTTTGGTTCTTCTACCTTCACATCTTCAATCAGGTCGGTAAATGTCTGGTCAAAGGACTTCTTGAACTCTTCACGAGTGATCGATGGCCCTACTTCATAGCCTGTGTCGTTCATCAAGGTGTACATATTGTTGTATCGCGTGTAGATCAGGTCAAACAGCTTTTCATCTGTCTTGGCTTTTTCTGCGATCTGCGTCAGCAGGGCAGAGGCTTCCTCGGGGGTAAAGCTGACCGTTACTTCGCGAACGTTGGTCTGGTACCCTTCCTCGTTAAAGGCAACGTCCTTCTTCATGCTGATCTGACTGTCTTTCAAGCTGTTCGCATAGAGCAAGGCGTATGGCGTCATGATGCTTTTTACTTCGTCACTGTTGACTTCGACTGCTTTGAACAGATCGCCATAGGTGAGGAAGCGCTTCGGCAATTCTTCACCAAAATTCTGCGCGATGGTCTCGCGGTCTTTCAGGTCTACATACGCGTACTTGCTATAAAACTCCGGAAGCTTGAAGCCAACCAGCGTATCGTTCAGGAAAAACTCCAGGGTAGCCAGTTTCTTTTCGCTCAGGTGAACTTCCAGATTACCGGATTGCTGTTTCTTTTGTTCATCGATGTTGCTGTTCATGATGATTTTTGCGCTGCTCAGCAAGTCGAGCACTTTTTCTGCTTGCGGGTCTGGAATGTCTGCATCAATCTGAATATCACTCAACTCTGTCTTAGAGTGAACAGGTTTTTCCAGGTAAGGCTTCATGTACGCTTCATATTCTGCGTAGGATTTTGAAAAATCGCTGGAAAGCTTCATCATGCTCTCAGCTTCAGATTGCAGGTAAATCGTTTTTGAACTTTTGAACAGGTCCAGTTTGGCGTACGCAGTACCCAGTCCGCCGATGACAACTACCGCTGCAGCACCGATAATCAACAGTGTTTTTTTGTAGCTTTTGCGTGGCGGGTTGACATTTGTTGTGGTTTCCATCACTTTCTCCCCTTTAAGCTTTCTATCTGTTTAGTGAATACGTGTTTGAACAGCTATGGTTTCACGCACTCAGTTTTGTATTGTAACATATGGAAAAGCTTTGAAAATGATTTCCAGCAAAATGCTGTCGAAATGTGATAAAAAGTAACTTTATACCCAGTCAATCAGTCCTGATTTTTCCAATAACCGAGAAGTGGTGTTGGCAAAGAGGGTACCTGCCGATATAGGATTAAGCAGGATTATGGTTCAAATGAATTAGAATGATATGATATTGTAATTGGAAATATTCAATTCAGATAGATTCGGGACAACCAGGGGGAGGAATGTAAGTGGATTTTCGCGTGCTGCAAACATTCATGGTAGCGGCTACTACCGAAAATTTTCATCAGGCGGCTGAGGCGCTGTTTATTGCCCAGCCGACGGTTAGTCAGCACATTCGGCTGTTGGAAAAGGAATTGGGTATTTCTTTGTTTGAACGGGTGGGGAAGCGCGTTCGTTTGACGGCGGCGGGGAAACGGTATTTGCCCCATGCCAAAAGTCTTCTGGAGCAGTGGCATTATGGAATGGAGGATTTGCTGGCTTGGAGACAAGGGTATCAGGAAAAGCTGCAAATCGTCGTGTCACCGATCATTGCACGTGCTAGGCTGTCCCATTTGCTTCATCGCTACACAAAGCTGTATCCCGATGTCGATCTGTCCATTCGAATTGCCGATTCGGTCGAGATCGGTCCATTGGTGCAGAGCGGGCAAGCGGATCTCGGTCTGACCAGAATCATACCGGGCGAATTTCAATTGTCCACGTACTTGCTGTATGAAGATCCGATCGTGTTTGCGGTACCGCATAATGGAGGAGACATGGACGCGCCGTTGCCGGACTGGGAGCAGGAGCTGCAAACCAAGCGGCTTTTTACCTACAATCATCCGGGATATTGGGACGATCTGCTGCTGCAGCTGCGCCAGCGAGGGATTAGCCTGCGAACCATGACAGTCTCGCAGGTGGACATCACCAAGCGATTTATCGAGGATGGTCTGGGAGTATCTTTCCTGCCCCGCACAGCCGTCTACCGTGACTTGTTTGAAAACCGGTTCATTGAGTTGCCTACCCCAGGTCTGCATCTGCCCAAGGTAGCTTCTTATTTGGTCGTGCCAAAGGGCGGTGTGTCAGCCGCGGTGCAGCATTTTGTAGAGATTTTGCAAAGCTTGTATCCGCCGATGCCGCTCGTACAGGGTGGTCGCAATTAATTGATAACGATTTATAATCAAAAACCCGATATTATTTTATTTCATATTGCGAATCGCAATCGATATACTAGAAGAAGATAGAAAGATAGATCAATCGTTTAAGGGAGTGGGGATAATGAGTAAACAATCGCAGCTAGCCATTGGGTTGGATGGAATCGCAGTTGCCGAAACAGACCTGAGCCTGGTGGACGGTCTGGAAGGCTTATTGGTTTATCGCGGATATTGGGCGCGAGATTTGGCGATTCACCATACGTTCGAGGAAGTTGCTCATCTGCTCTGGTACGGACATTTGCCCAGCGAGGAAGAGCTGACTGCGCTCAAAAACAAGCTGAAGGAAAACCGCGAGCTTCCTGAGCACGTAAAAGGGCTACTGCGCTTGATCCCCGCTGATGTCGATATGATGAGCGTGCTTCGTACAGGGGTATCTGCTCTCGGCAGCTCTGCTCACGGCTGGCCTCCAACTATTGACGAAGTGATCGCTGTCACCGCCAAAATGCCGACTATCGTGGCTTTCCGCTACGCCTGTCTGCAAGGCCGTGAACCGCTCGCTCCCAAGTTCGAACTGGACCATACGGCCAATTACCTGTACATGCTCAAAGGAACAGAACCTAGTCACGCACATGTTCGCGCACTGGATGCGTACCTGATTTTGACTCAGGAGCATGGCATGAATGCCTCTACCTTTACCGGGCGCGTGGTCACCTCGACAGAATCCGATCTGATCTCTGCGATCACAGGTGCGATCGGGACCTTGAAGGGACCTTTGCACGGTGGAGCACCATCGGAAGTAACGGAAATGATCGAGGCCATCGGTACCAAGGAAAATGCAGAACCATGGCTTCGTAACAAACTTGAAAACGGCGGACGTCTGATGGGCTTCGGTCATCGTGTCTACAAAACCATCGATCCCCGTGCAACGGCCCTGCGCGTCGTAGCAGAGCAGCTGTCCGGTGATGACCCATGGTTTGATCTCGCCACACATGTAGAGCAGGTAGGGCTGCGACTGTTGGCAGAGTACAAACCGGGCCGCAAGCTGAATACCAATGTAGAATTCTTTGCTGCAGCTGTGATGCGTGCTGTCGGTCTGGATGACGACCTGTTCACGCCAAGCTTTGCAGTAAGCCGTGTCGTAGGCTGGAGCGCTCATATCCTGGAACAGGCTGCGAGCAACCGGATCATCCGTCCACAGTCCAACTACATTGGCTCGATGCCAGAGTAAAACGTAAATATACCGAGATATCCTCCCCCTTTTAGCAGACTGTACAGCTCTGCCGAGGGGGTGTTTTCGTTTTAACGTCCACAAAAACGCGGAGTGCAGTCCAAGTGCAGTTCGGGATTGCATGTGCGTCTTTGTTTTGGCATGATGAGAAAAAAAGAAGGGGTGGAGCATATGGTGTTATTAGCATCTCCGTTTCAATTCAAAGGACTTACCTTGAAAAATCGCGTAGTCATGCCGCCGATGTGCCAGTATTCAGTGGATGCCCATGACGGAACTCCAAATGACTGGCATTTTGTTCACTACGTTTCCCGTGCTGTAGGGGGGACCGGACTGATCATCGTAGAAATGACGGATGTGGAGCCCGATGGCCGAATTTCCAATGGCGATCTGGGATTGTGGTCGGACGAGCAGATTCCTGCCTATGCCCGCATCGTGAAGGAAGTACATAAATACGGAGCCAAAATCGGGATCCAGATTGGTCATGCCGGCAGAAAAGCCGAGGATGCCGAGGTTCCTGTCTCTTCGTCTGCGATCAAGTTTCCAGGCGATGTGTACAAAACACCTCGCGCATTGACGACAGAAGAAGTGCAGCAGATGGTGGAGAAGTTTGCCGAGTCTGCTCGTCGTGCAGTGGAAGCGGGCATGGATACGATCGAGGTGCACGGTGCTCACGGCTACCTGATTCATCAATTCCATTCGCCGCTGACGAACCAGCGTGAGGATCAGTACGGACGCGACCTCGCCCTGTTCGGTGTAGAGGTGATTCAGGCGATCAAAAATGTCATTCCTGCCGACATGCCTCTGATCATGCGCATTTCTGCCGTCGAGTATGTAGATGACGGATATGGTCTGGAACACAGCATCGAGCTGTGCCGTCGATACAAGGAAGCCGGAATCGACATCTTCCACATCTCCAGTGGCGGTGAAGGTCCGATTGGCTCACGTGGCCGTCCTGGCATTCATCCTGGCTACCAGGTACCACTCGCCAGAGCGATCCGGCAGGCACTAGGCGTTCCGGTGATTGCAGTAGGCAAGCTGGATGATGCCAGCCTGGCAGAAGCTACGCTGGGCAATGGCGATGCCGATCTGATCGCAGTAGGCCGTGGAATTTTGCATGATCCGTATTGGGCGATTCATGCGATCCGTGAGCTTTCGGGTGAAGTAGGGATTCCTAGGCAGTATGGGCCGGGTTTTCCGACAAAGCGATAAGGAAGCGAAAAAAAGAGCCGTTACGGCTCTTTTTTTTGTACGTCTGTTACACCCACCAACGCTTTTGCGGCAGCAAGACGACGTTCAGCGAGGTATGCTGCTCAAACCAGCGCTTCATTTGCGTTTTCATCACCAGGTACTCGGAAGCTGCGTGTGAAACCCCGATTAGCGACAGGGAGGTTTTCTGCACGTATTCCATCATCTGGGCGAAACGCTGCCTGCCGTAGGGATTGTCAATATGGCAATGAATTTCACCGGTGATGTAAGCCTGAGCCCCGAGGGCTTCCGCTTCTTGCATGTCACGTACCACGTCACCACAGCCAGGCACGATGGCAACCGTATCGATACTTGTACGTCGGATCCCTTCAAAGTCGATGTATGGAATATCAAATATCGCTGTTAGTTGCGTGATCAACGCATCTGTATTCGTCTCTTTTACCCGGAAAATGCCGCCCACATGCCCGTTTCCATGAGGGATAAACGGCTGGATCAGCTCCGCACCCAGCGCCTCCATGATCGCTCCGCCTGTGCCAATCGGCATGCTCGTATCCATCGGCAGATGACAGGTAAAAACGGATAGCTCCTTGTCCTTTAAGCGTTGTAAAAGATCAGGTTGTATCGGTAAAAAACCTCGGCCCCATTTCCCTCGTGGATCACCACACTCCATGAACAGGGGATGATGCATGAACAAGAGGTCGCCAGGTGCAGCCTGCTGGATGAAGGACTGCAGGACTTCTTCGGTAGGAAAAACAGCGAGAAAAACCGTTTCCACCTCTTCGCGTCCTGCCAGCATGAAACCATTGAAACGCGAAACGAATTCCGGTTCAAAATAGTGAGCCCAGTCAAACCCCAGAGGATCGTATACCATCGGAATAAAACGGCTAAAGGCAGGGTCAGTCTCCCACTCTTCGATGTGAAATAGCTTGCTGAGCGCGTTTCCTAAAGCAACTCGTGATTCCATCTCCCCCACATCTCCTTCCTCTGTTCCTAATACAACACCATGTTCCCGGTCTCCTTCATATGCCGCTCTGCGCGTCTGACCAAGAGGAGAGTGGCTGTGATGAGCAAAAGCAGGACTACCCCCAGAAGCCCCAGGTCGGGTAGTAGCGCTGTAAAAGCCGTGCCTTCCATCACCAGCGCTCGTACCAGCGCTGCGATAGAGTGGTGATATGTATCCTCCCAGGGCAGGAAAAAGTCCAACACGTTCAGGAATTGATTGGAGAGGGCATCCATCTCCTGGAGCTGATGGCGCAAGGATGTCGGGATGGAAGGGAGGATCTCCTCGGTCCATGCCAAGCGAGTTGCATGATGCTCTGGGTTGGCTAATACGTGAAGACTATGGAAAAATTCATTCCCTGGCAGATTGACGATAGAGAGATGCTTTCGCAGCCACAGGGGAAGGTCTTGCATGAGCTGACTCCTTTCTTTATTTCAATTAACCGATTGGTAAATCGAGAATTCAGGTTGCCAAAAGTGAAGTGATTATGCTGGAAGCAGTATGGAAAGTCAAGAGATGCAAGCGAAAAAACCACGCTCTTTCGAAAGCGTGGTTGATCATACATGACGGGCTATGAGGCTCAGGTGGAAGACGCGATGAGCTGACGAACGGCATGCTGCATGTCCGCGAGATCTTCAGGCGAGAGAGAATGCTCCTGATAGCGGTATTGCTCATAGTAACGCGTGATGCGCTCAGCCAGGGCCAGGTGCTCAGCGTTGTCTAGCTTTCTGCGAAGTCGTTGCAGGAATTCCTGGCTTGTTTCGTAGCGATAGATTTGGATGCCTTGTCTGGACATGTGCTGTAAAAACTCGAAGTACGCGTACCGAACCGGTTCTTCAGACGGGCCGGGACGACGATGGAAAAAGCGGTCCAAATCGAGCACAGGCTGCCCGGGTTCTTCTGGCGGAGCGAGATCGGTCAGCACGCTGCTCGCGATCGGTTGGCTTTCCTGATGGTCGGACTCTGCTTTCGTAAGATTTCGCTGCCTCCAGATGTACAGGGCGAGCAGGACTGCTACGAGGAGGATGGTTCCACCGATCAGATACGGCTCCAGTGAAGTAAAGAGGGGCTCCCCGGTTCCGTCCATATTTTCGTAGGCCTGCTCGGCTGCACCACCTTGATCATTGATCATATCCGTGATGCGCTCATTTTTGGCGAAAAGGCTCGCCAAACTCTCTGACCAATCGGACAAAGCCTGCAGGACCGGGCTGAATATCAGATAAAGCAGCTCGTAAACAGGCTCCTTCAACCACGTCCAAAGGGAGTCGAGCAGCCACAGCAGCAAAGAGGCGCCGAGTATATAACCGGCGACAATGAGACTGCGTGTCGCAAGCAGCTGTGTCCCAAACGATGCTGACATGCCGGCAGAAGGACGAGCCTGTGTGTTCCGCAGGTCAGTCATATAGATGAGCCAGTTCAACACCAGATAACTGGCCAGGATCAGGACGAACATTCCGTAGAAGGGTGCAGAATCAAAGCTTTTCCCTTCTCCTGAGCGTAAGAACAGGACTGCTATAGTCAAATGGGTCAAACAAATCGAGGTGGCTAGAAAAAAACGATTTTGCAGGTTGTCATACTGAAAGCTGCTTTGCGAGATGGATTGAACGCGCCAATACAACAGGCCGGTCAAGAGCAGGGCGATCAGCCAGGAGTCGAAGAACAAATAGCCGAGCATACCTATTCCAGCAAAGAGCGGGTACATGAGCAGATGCAACAACAGGATGCGGCTGCCTGACTGATGCAGCCAGCTGCCCATCAGAAAAAGCGCGGAAGCAGCCAACCCGAAGACGAGCATATGTGTAACGCTGATCGACAGGAAGCCAAAGAGCATCAGAAGGCCAGCTGTCATCAAAGCCTCCATCCAAAAGTGGATGCCCAATCGTCCAAGGGCGAAGAAGCTCATGGCGACACCGCCCTTCTCCGCTGTATGGCGGTGGTTTCATATCGACGTAAAGCGGCCTGCTCGCCGGAAACGTCCAGCACAGCTACTCGATGACCACGCCGAAGCAACCGATCAATCGATGCATGCACGTGCTCATCCAGACGAGGCGTGATGAGCAGGATCGCATCTTTGGACGAGCTATCCTCCAATCGACGCAATAACGAGGTGAGTGGAGTCGTGAAATAGTGATGAAGCTGGGCAAGCTGTGTCATGACATAGAGATGATGGGATTTTCCGCTTCCTGCTGGCAGATGGTAGAGCTCCCGCCCGCGTTGTTTGACTGTAAGGAACAGCTCATAGCTGAGTGAATGTCGTCTGCAATAGACGGAGATCGCAGCCATGCAGGAGATGGTTCGCTCATTCTCGTCGTGATTATGCCGTTGTAAGGACGGTTCATAGGAAGGCAGAATATGGCCCACGACTCTCCAGTTGGAGCGTGCAGTATGTTCGAACAGCCTGGTTTGCAGGGTATTGGTTTTGGCTGTCGCTTTCCAGTGAATGTTTTTGATTCGGTCACCCGGAAAATACGATCTTACCCCACGCAAAAAAGTCATATCTTCCTGCTGTCTCTGCCGGGAAAGGCTGCTACCTTCAGGCTCCGTCTCGTCGAAAGCAAGCGGGGGAAGCGGCAGCGGAGTCGGATAGACAAGCAGTGAAAAAGAGAGTGGCAGCGTCAACGTGCTCGGCTCACCGAGAAACAGCGGGATGGTTTCACACTCCACATCGGTTAGCCAGACAACGCCACGCTTGTGTGGGGTTAGGACCAAGGTAAGAGCAGCATTTTTGCGTGCTGGCACATCAAAGCGTAGTCGAATATACGTCCGTTGATTGCTCTGGCTGCTCTCGGCTGCTCCGGTTACGGTGACGTGATCCGGCAGGGTGATTCGAAGCCAGGTAGCAGGCAACGGCAGCCAGGAGCGATTGTGCAAGCGGACCGTTACTTGAACGGGGGTACCCGGCATGACCCGGCTTTGATCAGCAGTCCAATCCACCTTCAGCCAGCGGCCAATTCGTGTCTGCCACCACTCTTGCGCTGCCGGCAGGAAAAGGAAAAGGCCGCCGAAAATCCAGAGAAAGCCGCTCCCGGAAAGCAGGGCTCCAAACAGGAGAATAAAGCCGATCAGCTGAAAAGGTTGCTTCGCGTTCATTGCTTACACGCTTTCTTCGACCGGAGTCGGTACGCTTTGCAGAATTTGCTCGATGACTTCCTCCTCGGTCACATGCAGCTCGGCTTCCATAGACAGTCGGATGCGATGTGTGGCGAGGTAGGGAAAAACATGCTTCACATCATCTGGTAGTACAAAACGGCGACCATCGAGATAGGCGGCTGCCTGTGCACAGCGAACCAGGGCAAGCATAGCGCGCGGACTGATCCCGACCTCCACAGAGCGGTTATGACGTGTCGCTTCTGTCAGGTCGATCACATAATCTTCTACAGTCGGGCTGACATGAACCTTCGTTACTTCCTGTTGCAGAGAGATGATCTCTTCAACAGAGATGACCGGTTGTACCTCGTCGAGGGGGGATTGACTGCGGAAGCGACGCAAAATCTCCCGCGCATCCTCTTTATTGCCGTACCCGAGCGAAATTTTAAACAAAAAACGGTCCAATTGCGCTTCTGGCAGTGGATAAGTCCCTTCTGACTCAATCGGATTTTGTGTCGCGATGACCAGCATGGCAGGGGAGAGCGGCAACGTAACGCCTTCAATCGTCACCTGGCGTTCTTCCATGCACTCTAATAGACCTGATTGTGTACGTGGTGTAGCACGGTTGATCTCATCGGCGAGCAAAACGTCAGCAAACACGGGGCCCTTGCGCAATTCGAAATCTTGGCTGCGCTGATTGAAAACATGCAGTCCCACGATGTCAGACGGAAGCAGGTCAGCGGTAAATTGCACGCGATTGTAGCTGCCGCCGATCGCCTGTGCCAGTGTTTTAGCCAGAACGGTTTTTCCCATGCCAGGCAAATCCTCCAGCAAGACATGGCCGCGAGCCAGCAAGGCCGTGACAAGCAAACGGATTTGTTTGTCTTTTCCGACAATGACGCGGTTAACGGCGTCGAGCAAGGTATTCAAAGAAGAATTGGACATAGCAGATAGTCTCCTTTTTATTCTTTCCATCCATCGAACGATAGTACCCGTCCTTCATTATACACATTCTCGATATGTAATTTGGGAAAATTTACAATATTTTATTGATCCAGTAGGTACACACATTCAGCATGCTCGCTATTGCTGCGCTTCTTTCAGACGGGTCTCGTGGCTTTGCGATAGTGCGCGAAAATAGGGCAGGAATATGCCTAGCAGGGCGACGGCTACGATCAGGCATCCCATGCTGATATAGAGAGGGCGAATGCCGATACTCTCACCCCATTGTCCACCTAGCCAGACACCGAGCGGCATCGTCATGCGCATGATCAGCAACCGGACGGAAAATACGCGTCCCATGAGATCTGACGGTACGGAGAGCTGGTACAGATTGGTACTGTGAACATGGAAAAAGGGAGCAGCTATTCCAGCGATGACTTCAATGGCAATCGCCAGGTAAAGATCCTGTACGACACCGAGAGCGATGAAGGTAGCGCCACCAAGCGCGATCGACCCGAGCATGATCACATGCTTTACCCGGAAATAGCGAGAAAGATAGGGTACGAGTAGTGAGCCAAGCAGATATCCCAATGGAAAGCCTGCCTGGAAAATTCCTACATGTAGCGAGGACCCATGCAGCTCGTCCACGATAAACGGGATGGTCAGCACAATAGTAATGCCGACTGCGAACTGGACGACAGCCAAAAAAATGCCCAGCCACAGCAGGAGCGGCTTTTCCTGAAATACGCGCAATCCCGCGAGAAACATCGTGACCCACGATTGAGACTTCTCTGCTTTCTTTTCCTGATGGATCGGGCTTTTCAACAAGAGTAGACCGCTAAGCGCAAAACCTGCTGCCACCAGAACCAGCGACCAGGTTCCTTCCAGTGCGGCTACAATGACCCCACCCAGCACCGGACCGCAGATCATCGCCATGCGAAGGACTGCATCGAGGTAGGAATTGGCCGAAAGCAGCTGCTCCTTTTTCACCACAGAAGGGAGCAAGGACTGACTGGCTGGTACGTAGAGCGGCTGGATGAGTCCGTTGATCAGGGAAATGAGATAGAATGGCCACTGCACCTCGGGCCAGAGGAGCAGACAGAGAAATGACAGACAAAAAGCCATACTTCTCGTCCATTGGCAGAAGACAAGGACCCGTTTTTTTTCCCAGCGATCCAGGTAGGGTCCCGCGATCAGTTGTACAGCCAGAGAAGGCAAAAAGTAGAGAAGCCACAAACCGCCAACAGCGGTGTAGGAGCCAGTAGCCTGATAAATCAGCCAGCTGTTGGCCAAGGTTCCAAGGGTAGCTCCCAGCTCCGAGACAAGCTGCCCTATCAGGATATACAAATAGGAAGGTTGGCGAAAGAGGGAAGGAACCGTCAAAAAGATTCCCCCTCTGGTCTCTTATCGCTAACGAATTGTTCGAGCAGCAGAGGCAGCCTGTCCAAGGCCGTTCGTTTCCATCTATACTTCGTACCTTGTGTTTCCACCAAGCGGGCTGCGCGCAGCATGGACAGATGATGGTGTACGGTGGATTTGCCAAGCTGCAAACGCTCAGTCAGTTCTTGCAGACTCATTTCCTGTTCAGCAAGGATTTTGAGCAGTCGCAGTCGATGTTCGTCGCCTAATGCTTTCAAGAGCTGGACAAGCAATTGAGGTGGACGATACGGGTCGGCCTGTTCAAAGAGATGCTGCTCTGCGACTGGATAGTAGAAAATTTTTGTCTGTGGGGCGTCTGCCTGTACGGTCCAGGGACGGTAAATCGCTTGAGGAACAAGCAGCACGCGTGTAACAGTCGGCTCAGGAGGATATTCGCCGTCCGTGGCCAGCGAAACGAGTTCCTCAGGTGACATTTTTCCCATCCAGGCCTCTTTTTGTGCCCGGTCACGTTCCAGCATGCGGGAGATTTCCAGCTCTCGCGGCTTGACATGTGCGAGATACCAGCCCTGGATCAATACGCTCAAATGCTTCCGCAGCTCACCTGGATTGACGGTGGCCACATGAGAGATGTATGCAGGAAAGAAGAGGTGGTCATGGCATGTCTGGCGCAAATACAAGATGTCCCCTTCATTGCCAGCAGCAGCCCGGAGTCGTGCTGGTTGATGCTCTTCTCCAAGATAGGGCAGGGCCAGATAGCGCAGCTCCTCATCAGACAGCTGCTGAAGAAAAGCCAGAAATGCTTCCAGATCAGAAAATGCCTGGACATGAAGCAGCTGCAGGAGTGTTTTCCATGTGTTGTGCTCCTTCGCATAGGCCACTTCCGTGTGAACGTCAGGGGGGAGGTCAGCCAGCAGCTGATGCCAGTACTCACTTGGCTGTTCCAAAGTGGGGTGGATCGAGTCATAGGTTGCAGCAGCGATTCCCAATGCAGCTTCAAATAGCGGGGAATGCGACAGCTCTACCTGATAGGTGGTACGGCTGATACCCATGTTTAACCGTTTCATTGGATCACTCTTTCAGTTGGATTCATTTTTGATATTCTAAAATATTCGAATGATATATTCAATATTTTTAGGAATAGAGCATTTGATTGTTGGAATCAGGCCGTAGCTCGAACCTACCATGCTGCAAGTGAAACATTTGAAGCTGGGTATCGTAAGAGAGATATTATGCGTGAAATCTGGGAGGGAAATGCGGCCGATGGAGTCAAAAGAGTCATTGATACAGTCTTTGAAAGAAGTGGAGGCTTGGGAGAAGGGACAGAACGATTTGTGGTTCTGGGAAAAGCTCGGAAGGCTTCCTTTTGTCCTTTTGGACCGCATTACGCCAGCCTTCGTGAGGGAAAAGCTGGGCTTGGCCGTAGACGAAATGACAGCATTTCTCGAAACGGGTGGAACCTATCTCGTGCAGGACGAACCCATTTACAACAGATTTCGCAAGCGGATGAAGGAGGGGAGCTCCTCCAACATTGGAGTGGACGAGATTGCAGCAGCGCCGCTCTCGATGATGAACGAGGTAGCGATGGAGCTGAGGGAATCGCGGGCAACCTTCGCCACGGTGCAAGGAGCGACGACAGGGATCGGCGGGATTTTTACGCTGGCTTTGGATATTCCTTTGCTGATCGGGACATCGCTGAAAGTGTTGCAGGAAATGTCGCTCAGCTACGGGTATCGTCCGGAGGAGAAGAAGGAGCGTCTGTTTGTGGTGAAATGTCTGCAGTTCGCCTCGTCAGATATCGTGGGGAAAAAAGCGATATTGGCCGAGCTTTCGCACTTTGACGATCCTCATGCACAGAAGGATGTGATCGCGCAATTGCAGGGCTGGCGTGAAGTCGTCGTGACGTACACGGAGAATTTTGGTTGGAAAAAGCTGTTTCAAATGGTGCCGATCGCAGGAATTTTGTTCGGGGCGTATTTGAATCGCTCCACTGTGCAGGATGTGGCGGAAGCGGGAATGATGCTGTACCGCAAACGGCGGATACTGGAGCGCATGCGAGAGATTGATCGGAGCGAAAGGGACGACTCGACGATCTCACCGCAATGAAAGGCGATTTGATGTAAAAAAGGCCGGTTCTCAAGTAGAAATCTACTTTCGAACCAGCCTCATTTTTGTGTGAGAGATTAAACAGCACTTACGGCAACAGCTTGTTTCAATGCCTGTTCCAGATCACCGATGATGTCGTCGATGGCTTCTGTTCCGACAGACAAGCGAATCATGCCAGGCGATACGCCTGCCGCAACCTGCTCGGCTTCTGTCAGCTGCTGGTGTGTCGTGCTGGCAGGGTGAATGATCAACGACTTGGAGTCACCGACATTTGCCAGGTGCGAGAAGAGCTTCACGGATTCGATCAGCTTTTGACCTTCCTTCACGCCACCGCGGATACCAAAGGTAAGAATCGCGCCTGCGCCTTTTGGCAAATACTTTTTCGCCAGCTCATATTCAGAATCGGATTCAAGTCCAGGATAGTTGACCCATTCCACGTCAGGGTGAGCAGCCAGGAAGCGGGCGACTGCCAGCGTATTTTCGCTATGACGTTCCATCCGCAGATGCAAAGTCTCCAGACCTTGCAGGAACAGGAAGGAGTTGAATGGTGCGACGGCTGCTCCGATATCGCGTTGCAGCTGCACGCGCGCCTTGAGAATATAGGCCAACGGACCGAGTGCTTCGGTATATACAACACCGTGATAGCTGGGATCTGGTGTCGTCAGGCCAGGGAATTTGCCGTTGGTCCAGTCAAATTTTCCGGAATCCACGATGATGCCGCCAATCGCGGTACCGTGTCCGCCAATGAATTTTGTCGTGGAGTGAACGACGATGTCTGCGCCGTGGTCAAATGGACGGCAGAGGATGGGTGTGGCAAAAGTGTTATCGACGATCAAAGGAATGCCATTTTCATGTGCTACAGCAGAGATGGCTTCCAGATCAGCGACGTTGATGCGCGGGTTGCCGATTGTCTCGACGAAAACAGCCTTTGTCTTTTCGTTAATCAGCGCGCGAAAATTTTCTGGGTTGGATTGATCCGCAAATACAACCTTGATACCCAGACGTGGCAATGTATGCGCGAACAAATTGTAAGTACCGCCGTACAGGCTGCTGGAGGCGACGATTTCATCCCCGGCCTGGGCGATGTTGAGAATGGAGAAGGTAATGGCTGCCTGACCGGAAGCAGTAGCGAGCGCACCCACGCCACCCTCAAGCAAGGCGACACGTTTTTCGAAAGCGTCCTGAGTCGGGTTCATGATGCGCGTGTAGATGTTGCCCAATTCCTTGAGCGCGAACAGATTTGCTGCATGCTCCGTATCGCGGAAGACGTACGAGCTTGTTTGATAGATAGGAACCGCTCTGGAGCCAGTGACGGGGTCTACCTCCTGGCCTCCGTGTACAGCAATCGTTTCCGGTTTCCATTGTTGTTGATCTGACATGGTCATCTCTCCCTTTTTCTGTGGTAAAATGGGCAAAACGGTGAAAATAAAACAAAAGCCTACTTCTGGGAAGAAGAAGGCTCCGGCTATACCGTACGCAAACATTCATCTCCCAGAATCTACAGATTCGATCCTGCAGGAATTGGCACCTCGCATTTGACATGCAGGTTGCCGGGCTTCATCGGGCCTGTCCCTCCGCCACTCTTGATGAAAATCGTGAGTTTTCGTATTAATTATCACAATTGTATGAAAGTGATACTCTTCTGTCAATTAAAATATTAGTTTTCATAGTGGTTTATGTGGCATTTGATTAAGTATAGGAAGGAAAGGCTGTGAACGCTTATGAGCACGAAGAAACATGGCAAGCTTCGGATCGCCTATCTGATTCCGAATATCGGCTGCTACCTGATGATTCTGTACATCGGTTTCTTCATATTTCAAAACGCCCGGGAGCTGGAGGAGATCGGTCAGTTGGGCATGTGGCTATTGATGCTGATCCTGCTTACACTGGTAAGTCTCTACGGCTCGTATCGGATCGCTACGTGGATCAAGCAAGGAAAAATATGATTTCGGAGCCATAGAAAAAAGAGGAGAGCAGCTGATCTGCCTCCTCTTTTCTTTCATGACGTTAATTTGTAACGCTTTCGCCTTTGCTCGTTCACAAATACTTTGCCGATGTAAAGGGATTCGCCCTGCATTTTGTGCTAAGCTTCACCTGAGTTCATCTGTTTGAAGTCGCCTTTGTGAAGTGTCGTTCAGTTAGAAAATAAAACGTGCATATGTTATGATGAAGCAGGAAAAAATCGATTGCGTAATCGTACATATAGGGGGATTTCAGGATGAACGAACAGGTAAAAGAAATAACTCCACAAGAATTGCTGGAAAAGCTCGAAGCAAAAGAACCGGTGCAGGTTATTGACGTTCGTGAAGTGGATGAGTGGAATGCTGGTCATATCAAACAAGCGAAGCTGATTCCGCTTGGATTCTTGCCTCATCGAGTGGATGAGCTGGATAAAAATATTCCCGTAGTGATGGTGTGCCGCAGCGGTGCGCGCAGCCACAGAGCGACCGAGTATTTGAGCGAAATGGGCTATGATGTAGCCAATATGGTCGGTGGCATGCTCGCTTGGCCGGGAGAGAAAGAAGAATCCTAAGCAAGACGTGTACGCACGTAAAATGCGGCTGGCATGAGGAGAGGTGTGAAGCCGCAGGGAAGAGCATGGGGAGGCAATACTCGTGAGTGAAGGTGCAAAGAAAGAATCATCTGTTCAAAAACACTGGTTTCCAGTATTAGCTGGTGTGCTGATTTTGGCGATTATCGGGATCTTTGGTTACCAATACATGCAGAAGACCCAGATTCCGGTCATCAAGGCATTGAATGATTTCACATTGGACAATATTGACGGCTCGAAGTATACCTTCTCGGAGAGTGCGGGCAAGGTGCGATTGGTTGAATTCATCTTCACCAATTGCCCGGATATTTGTCCTGCGACGACTTACAATATGTCCCAGCTGCAAGAGCAGTTGAAGGAAAAGGGATTGTTTGGGGACAAGGTAGAGTTCCTCACCATTACCTTTGATCCGGATTATGATACTCCAGAAGTGCTGCAGCAGTACGCGGAAAAATTCCACGCTGACCAGAGCGGCTGGAAGTTTTTGCGCGGCGACAATGCAGCCATTGAAACGGTCACTAAAGACTTTGGGATGGCTGTCATGAAGCTGCCGGATGAGAATTCGCCGTCTGGGTATTCGATTACCCATACAGCCCGTATGTTCCTCGTCGATGGTGATGGCAACATGCGTCAAGCCTATGGCATGGCAGCGGACATGGATATGGATTTGATGATGAAAGAGATGTCGATCCTCGCAGATTAGGATAAGTTGACAGTCCAATCGGATGTTGCGAACGCCCACTTGCGATTGCTTAGTAAAGCAAGAGCAGGTGGGCGTTTTGTGTCCCTTTTCTCATCAAAATGTAGGAGATAGGCCGAGATTGGCAAGACTAGATGAAACGAATGCCTTCCGGTGTGATACAATAGAGGTGGCATGCTTGGTTCGGGTTCCCAAAATCATGCACGATGACGTTAGGAGGAAAGAGTTTGAGCGACGTTAAGATTTTCGCAATGGGCGGCCTCGGCGAGATCGGAAAAAATATGTACTGCGTCGAGTACGAGGATGAAATCATCATCATTGATTGTGGGGTTAAATTTCCGGAAAACGAGATGTTCGGGATTGATTTGGTGATTCCGGATGTTTCCTATCTGGTGGCAAATCAGCACAAGATCAAAGCTTTGTTGCTGACGCACGGCCACGAGGATCACATTGGAGCGATTCCTTATGTGTTGAAACAAATCAAGGTGCCGATCTACGGCGGACGCCTGACCCTGGGCTTGGTCAAGGCAAAGCTGGAAGAGCACCGCATGCAAAATGACGTATCGTTGATTCCGATTTCGGAAGACACGGAGATCCCTTTCAATCAGTTGAAGGCAGCATTCTTCCGCACCAATCACAGTATTCCGGATTCGTTTGGGGTCGTTCTACATACACCGGAGGGCATGGTGATCCACACAGGAGACTTCAAGTTCGACATGACGCCAGTAGGGCAAACGACCGAGTACGGAAAAATTGCCCGGATCGGCGCGAGCGGAGATGTATTGGCACTGCTCTCTGACAGTACGAACAGCGAACGTCCTGGTTATACCATGTCGGAACGCACAGTAGGCGAAGGAATTCTGGAGGTTGTGCAAAAAGCGCGTGGCCGCATCATTTTGGCTACATTCGCATCGAACGTACATCGCCTTCAGCAGGTAGTCGATGCCGCACAGGAGTGCAATCGCAAAGTAGCTGTCATTGGCCGCAGTATGGAAAAAGTCTTTTTGATTGGACAAGAACTGGGTTATATTCAGATGCCGGAGGGTATGCTGATCGACATCAAGCATATTGACAACTACGCGGACAACCAGGTGCTGATCATTTGTACCGGCAGCCAGGGTGAGCCGATGGCAGCTTTGACGCGCATTGCTTCGGGATCGCATCGCACCGTCTCCATCTATCCGGATGACACGGTGATTATCTCTGCATCACCGATTCCTGGGAATACCATCAATGTAAGCCGGACGATTGATAAATTGTATCGCGCTGGCGCCAACGTCGTGTTGAGCCATGCTTTTGACATTCACGCCTCCGGTCACGGCAGCAGTGAAGAGCTGAAGCTGATGCTCAACTTTATCCGTCCACGCTACTTTATCCCAATTCACGGGGAGTATCGCATGCTGAAGACGCACTCCAAGCTGGCACAGCAGGTCGGGATCGAGGAGAGCAACATCTTCCTGATGGATAATGGGGAAGTGCTCAACTGCTCGAGGGAAAAAACCTGGATGAGCAAGGTACAAGCCGGTATCGTTCTGATCGACGGCAGCGGCATCGGGGACGTAGGCAATATCGTTCTGCGCGATCGCAAGCATTTGGCGGAGGATGGTCTGATGGTCGTGGTCGTCAGCCTCGACATGAAAAACTTCAAGATCCTGACGGGTCCCGACATCGTCAGCCGAGGCTTCGTTTACGTGCGTGGCTCCGAATCCCTGATTCAGGAAGCGACGCTGCTCGTTCGTCAGCGCCTCCAGGAAGCTTTGGAGAAGAAGATCAAGGAATGGTCGGAGCTGAAGTCGCAGATCAACGAAGTGATCAAACCGTTCATTTACGAAAAAACGGGGCGCAACCCGATGATCCTTACCATTTTGATGGAAGTGTAATCCTACACACTTCCGGATTCTCCTAATGGAATGAACGGGTTATAATAGTGGTAATGGAATTGAGAAAAAAAGGAGAGACTGCCCGATGATGTCTTATGAAGCATATATGAGCCAAGTGATCCAGCCCATGCGTGACGAGTTGACTCGCAATGGTTTTCAAGAGCTTCGCACTGCTGAAGAAGTGGAGCAAACCCTGCCAAATGCGAAAGGATTGACGCTGGTTGTTGTCAACTCCGTTTGCGGCTGTGCAGCAGGACTTGCACGTCCAGCTGTTGTTCATTCCTTGAACCATGCGAAAAAACCGGATAACATTTACACTGTGTTTGCCGGACAAGATAAGGAAGCGACTGCAAAAGCCCGCGAGTACTTCGAAGGCTATGCTCCGTCTTCCCCATCCTTTGCGATCATGAAGGACGGCAAAATCATGACGATGATCGAACGTCATCAGATCGAAAACAACGATCTGCAAACGATCTCCAACCTGTTGACCAGTGCTTACGACAAGTACAGTGAATAAGGCATAGGCAAGCTAAAAAGGCGCTCTGCAAGGGCGTCTTTATTATTTCCCACATATAGGTTGTGCATGAGTCCCTTCTATTATTATAATAAACATATTTGTTTAAAAAGTATAAGATTGAGGGAACTTGCGCTTGAAGCAAAAACTGGTGATTATTACAGGGGTTACACGCGGTTTGGGTCGGGCGATGGTGGAGCGGGCAGAAGGGGTGATCATTAACATCAGCTCTTATTGGGGACGTCATGGAGAGGGGATGGTTGCTCCGTATTGTGCATCCAAGTTTGCCGTAGAAGGTCTGTCCCGGTCACTGGCTCAGGAGCTGCCTAAAGGGATGGCCGTGGTGGCACTCGATCCGGGAGGGAGTATCGACACTGCGATGCTTCAGCAGTGTTCCCCGGGAGAGGTGGAGACAGCGCCTTCCCCCGAAGCGTGGAGCCGCGTAGCCGTACCGTATCTTCTCAAGATCGGTCCAAAGGAAAATGGCAAGTCACTTACCTGTCCCCGGGCCGTCTGAATAGGAAAAGTCGCTCATTCCCAAAGGGGAGGGCGACTTTTTGTTTTCGATGAATTCCTATAAGGATCGGACCTGATTCTGCCGATCCCGTTGCAAAAAGGCGTGAAGCAGACAGAGAAGCACGGCGCTAAAGGCAACGATGGTAGAAATCAGAAGACTGGACTGCACGCCACCCTGATCGTAGCTATAGCCCAAGGCCAGCGGACCCAAGAGACGACCGACTGTGGTAATCGATCCCACCACTCCCAGATAAAAAGGAGCCATGTCCCCCGTTTTTTCTGAGACAAAGGTGGGGATAGTAGGGGCAATCAACATTTCGCCAAACGTCGTAATGATCATGCCCGTAATAAAAGCTGCGTAGCTGTCGTGGAAGAACAGCATGAAAGCAAATCCAAGGCCGTAGGCAACGGCACTGGCGACGAGCTGGGCGGACAGATTTTGCTGCAGCAGGCGCTTGAACCAGGCAATGACAGGCTGACCTGCGAAAATGACGATTCCGTTGACCGTCCAAAGCCAGCTGTAAGCCGAGAGTGGCATGCCCTGACTGGTCAGATAAGGGGCTACACCCGTGTTCCAGACCGTAGTAGAGAAAAAGATAAAGCCGCCGCCGAGAGCCATGAACAGGTATACGCGATAGTTGAACAAAAGCTTGAGTGTCTCCAGACCAGTGCGTTTGACCGCCTTTTCGCCGTCTTTGCCGACCAGCTCCTGATGGGAAATATGTTTCATGATCAGGAAGAAGAACAGGGCGAACAAAAGTGTACTGATACTGTTGATAAAAAAGGTAAGCTGAAAGGAAATCGTGGCAATCAATCCGGCAAGCGCAGTACCGATTGCCATACCCATATTGTTGCCCACATAGACGACGTTAAAAATTTCACGTCGCTGCTCTTTCCAGCGAAATCCGATAAATGCCTGAATGGCAGGAGCGGAAAGATTGTAGGTAAAACCAAGACACATCATGACGGCTAAATAGACAGGCCAGCTATGAATCAGTGGTATTGTAAACTGAAACATGCCTTGCAGAAAGAGAGCCCCGACAATAAGCCGTTTTGCTCCCAGACGGTGAAAAAGCGTACCACCGACAAACTGGCCGACAATGCCAGCGATGGACTGAAGCATGAGAACAAAGCCAGCTTCTGTCATCGAACGGCCCAGAATCGTATGTACGTACAACGTGGTCAAGGGCCACATGAATGCACTGCCAGAGGCATTGATAAAGCTGGCAGTGAGGAAAAGCAATGCTTCACGAGGATAGCGGTTCAACAAAGAAAATGGCGAAACCATAGGAAGTCACACCTTTGCGGTAATATATTCTAAGTATAGAATTTTTTGTATACTTTGTAAATAGAAATGTTTAGTAAATAGTTATTGCTCACCCAAATAAAGGCTGCTCCGTGATGATTATATTCGAGTATACTAAGAAAAGTTGAGGGGGTGGACTCAAGCCCCACTTCGGCTTCAGCCCAAGGCTTGGCGGAGAACTGCTAACTACAGAATAGAAAGAGCTTAAAGGTGGAGTCGTTCTTGAAACGAGTATGGAAACGCGTATTTGTCCTGTTATTTCTCTGTATAGTGGCAACGACGGGTTATTACGGATATGCCTTTTACGAATTCTCACAAGGGATTCAGCAGCCCAATCTGGTAGATGAGACAGAAGCGCCTACTGGAGGCGGCCAGGAAACGAAGGCGGCGGAGATTCCGCAATGGGATGGCAAGGATCGTGTCAACATTTTGCTGATGGGTGTGGATCGCCGAGGGGTTCGCAACAGCGGATTGCCGCGTTCGGATTCGATGATGGTCGTGAGCATAGACCCTGAACGCAAGCGCTTTGACCTTTTTTCCATTTTAAGGGATACGTATGTTGAAATTCCTGAACACGGCATGTCGCGCATTAATGCGGCGGTCGTGAATGGCGGTCCGGAGCTGGCGATGAAAACGGTCAGTCATTTTACGGGCCTACCCATCAACCGGTATGTCATCACAGATTTCGAAGGCTTCAAGGCGCTGATTGACGCAATGGGCGGAGTGAAGCTGGATGTCGAAAAAAACATGTACTACCATGATCCGACTGACAAAGGTATGTATGACATCAACCTCAAGAAGGGTCTGCAGACCTTGGATGGAGACAAAGCATTGCAGTACGTGCGATTCCGTCACGATGCAACCTCTGACTACACCCGCACAGAGCGTCAACGCAAGCTGTTGGCTGCCGTAGCGGATCAGATGAAGCAGGGAACGACATTGATCCAGCTGCCGACGATCCTGAAAGAAGTGACGCCGTATATTCAAACCAACATCAGCTCCATGGATATGCTGAAGCTTTCATCCCTTGGACTCATGTTGAATACGGATAATCCGGGTAATTACCAGGTTCCTCCGATGGGAATGTTCCGCGAATCCAATCGTGCGGGCTCCGTTCTTATTCCCGACGTCAAGCAAGTGCAGGCGTTTATTCAGGAATCCCTCAATCCGCCTGTTCAGGAAAAGGAAACAGAATTGCCGAAGGATGGAGCACCAAATGACAACAGCACGCAGCATTAAGCGGGCTGTTGTTTTCTTTTGACATGGCTCTTTATATTTATTCACATTTGAATAAATATTCGTAAAACTTAATTAAATCATTTCAAATCCCATTCCCAAATCCGCATTTGTCGAGTATATTTTGGGGGCAGTGGGTTTTTTTAGATAAAGGGGGAAAATTTTAATGAGAAAAAATATTTCAATGCTGGCTGGCATTACCTTGCTGGTAGGCACCATTCTGGCTGGCTGCACGGGCGGCGGGCAAGCACCGACCACCCAACCAGGAGCGGTTCAGTCTCCTGATGCATCGGCCCCTGCTCCTGCAAGCAATGTGGAGCAAGTATTCCGTGCCAATCTGACGAGCGAGCCTTCTACTGCTGACCCGGGTCTGGCGAAGGATGCCACTTCCGGTACGCTGGTACGCGCGACATTTGACGGTTTGACTCGCCTGGATGGAGATTCCAAACCAATGAACTCCGTAGCTTCTGATGTGAAGCTGTCCGATGACAACCTGGTTTACACCTTCACGATCCGTGATTCCAAGTGGAGCAATGGAGATCCGGTAACGGCACACGACTTTGAATTTGCCTGGAAACGTGCCCTGGACGCGAATTTTGGTGCTGAGTACGCATACCAGCTGTACTACATCAAGAATGCTGAAAAAGTAAACAAAGGTGAAGTTTCTGCAGACCAGCTGGGTGTAAAAGCCCTGGATGATAAAACGCTGGAAGTAACGTTGGAAAACCCAACACCGTTCTTCCTTCAACTGACTGCTTTCTATACCTACTACCCAGTGAACAAAAAAGTGGTAGAAGCCAATCCGAACTGGGCGATGGAAGCTGCTACTCACGTAAGCAATGGTCCTTTCAAATTGACTGCTTGGGAGCACAAAAGCAAGATCATTCTGGAAAAGAACGAGCATTATTGGGATAAAGACGCTGTGAAGCTGGAGAAGATCGACTTTGCAATGATCGAGGATGACAACACAGCATTGTCCATGTTTGATAACGGCGAACTGGATTGGGCAGGTCAACCACTCGGCGGATTGCCTGTAGATGCAGTACCGGCTTTGAAGGACTCAGGTAAACTGGTTGTACATCCAAAAGCGACCATGTACTGGTACAAAATGAACACAACCAAAGGTCCTTTGGCTAATGTGAAGATCCGCAAGGCGCTGTCCCTGGCTGTAAATCGTCAGGAAATCGTGGACAACATCACACAAGTAGGTCAGGTTCCAACCATGGGAATGCTGCCACAGTCGATGATCATCAAAAAAGAAGGCTATTTCAAAGACAACGATGTAGAGACCGCAAAACAATTGCTGGCTGAAGGGATGAAAGAACTGGGTGTAACTCAGCTTCCAACGATCACTTTGTCCTACAATACAACTGACCGTCACAAGAAAATTGCCGAAGCGATTCAGGACCAATGGAGAAAGGCTCTGGGTATTGATGTAAAACTGATGAACAAAGAATTCAAGGTACACTTGGATGACATGCATCAGTTGAACTATGAAGTAGCACGTATCGGTTGGAACGCAGACTTTAACGATCCGATCAACTACATGGAAATGTTCCGTGACCAGAATACAGGTAACAACGACACCGGTTGGGAAAATGAGCGCTACAAGGAATTGCTGAAGCTGTCTGCAACTGAAAATGATCCTGCAAAACGGACCCAGCTGTTCGCGGAAGCAGAGGAAATTTTCATGAACGAGATGCCGCTCATTCCGCTCTTCACAGACGTGGACATCTGGGTACAAAGCGACAAAGTGAAAGGCGTACAAGTGGATGGACTCGGCTTTATCGACCTGAAATGGGCTGAGAAAGTAGAGTAGGAACGTCAATAATTAGATGATAAGTAAACAAAAAACAAAGGCCGCGAGAATAATCGCGGTTTTTGTATTTTTATTTCTAGAATAGGAGAGTATAGTAAGAGAACAATAAAATAATAATATTTAATGAATAAATAAAATTTTATTAAATCACTCTAAAACATGTTTAAAAATAATATAAAAGGATGTATATTGATAAAGGATTTAGAAAAGGGGGATTTAGTTGTATGAAAAAGAATGTGTTCGTGGCAATGAGTTCGATTCTCGTACTTGGTGCAGCACTTGCAGGATGCGGTGGCGGCAACCAAGCAGCACCAGAAAATAATTCAGGTAGCAACGCTGAGGCGCCAGCAACTGGTCCTAAAGTTCTGAAACTGAACCTGCACTCCGAACCACCTACAGCTGACCCAGGAATCGCGGAAGACTCTACTTCCGGTACTATTATCCGTGCAACCTTTGAAGGTCTGACCCGTACTGGTGAAGACGGTAAAGTGCATGAAGCTGCTGCGGAAAGCTATGAAGTTTCCGAAGACGGAACAAAATATACATTCAAACTGCGTGATGCAAAATGGAGCAACGGTGATCCAGTAACAGCAGGCGACTTCGAATTCGCTTGGAAACGCGCTCTGGATCCAAAAACAGCTTCCAACTATGCTTACCAGCTCTATTACATTAAAAACGGTGAAGCCTTCAACAAAGGCGAAGCTACAATGGATGACGTTGGCGTAAAAGCGCTCGACGATAAAACTTTGGAAGTAACGCTGCAAAACCCAACTCCGTTCTTTACTGAACTGACTGCTTTCTACACCTACTACCCAGTAAACAAAAAAGTAGTAGAAGCCAATGAAAAATGGGCAACAGAAGCTGCTACGCACGTAGGTAACGGTCCTTTCAAATTGACCACTTGGGAGCACAAAAACAAGCTGGTTGTAGAGAAAAACGAAAACTATTGGGATAACAGCGCTGTAAAAGTGGACAAGATCGAGTTCTCCATGGTTGAAGACGAGAATACAGAGCTGTCCATGTTTGACAACGGCGAATTGGATTGGGCAGGTGCACCTACAAGCGCGCTCCCAACCGATGCTATTCCGGCTCTGAAAGATTCCGGAAAAATGAAGACTCAACCAACTGCAGGTACGTACTGGTATAAATTCAATACAGAAAAAGCGCCTTTCAACAACGTGAAAATCCGTAAAGCATTTGCTTATGCGATTGATCGTCAAGGCCTGATCGACAACGTGCTGCAAGCAGGTCAGCTTCCAGCAACAGGTGCGGTACCACCATCCATGGCGCTGAACAAAGATGGCTACTTCAAAGACAACGATGTGGAAACAGCGAAAAAATTGCTGGAAGAGGGTATGAAGGAAGAGGGAATCACTTCTATGCCTACCGTTACACTCTCCTACAACACATCCGAAGGGCACAAAAAGATTGCAGAAGCGATCCAAGACCAATGGAAGAAAAACCTTGGCGTAGATGTAAAACTGGAAAACAAAGAATGGAAAGTTTACATCGAAGACCTGCATCAAGGAAACTACCAAATCGGTCGTATGGGCTGGTTGGGTGACTTCAACGATCCAATCAACTTCTTGGAGCTGTACAAGGATAAAAAAGGTGGCAACAACGACACCAACTGGGAAAATCCGAAGTACAAAGAACTGCTGAACCAATCCGCTCTGGAGCAAGATCCAGCGAAACGTTCTGCAATCTTGGCTGAAGCTGAGCAAATCCTGATGGATGAAATGCCAATCATGCCAATCTACTTCTACACGCAATCTTGGGTACAAAATGAGAAGGTTACAGGCGTAATCGTAGACGGTTTGGGTAACGTTGACTACAAATACGCTGATAAAGCTGAGTAATTTTAGTTCGACCGACGAGGGGTGCGCTACGCGCCTCTCGTTTTTTTTTATGCATATGGACAAATGACCAATCCATTCCGCGCTTCCTGACATAGAGTGAAAGGAACAAACTGTACCAGGGGGGATAGCTGTGGATTTGGGCAAGCTGATGAGCTTTATTCGAACGATTCCGAAGGATAAGCTGAAGACGGATGCTGGTTTGAAAGAAGTGATTCGCGACTTGGGGAAAAAGTCTGGAAAAAACTTTACTGATCAAGAACTCAATCGGTATGTGGCTCAGTTCAGAAGCATGTACAAGACAGAAAACGTGGGAAGTCTGTTGGATAAACTCTCCAAAAAGGGCATGAGCTCCAAAGAATTGGATAACATCAAGAAGCGCTTCAAATAAGGGGAGGTGACATTATCGCTGCCAAGGCAAAAAGAAAGAAAAAGCCGGCTAATCCCCAAGAGCATTTGGTGGAGATGATGAATAGACTTGCTGATTCCACTCATGTGAGCAACGAACAGATGATGCGGGAAATGAGCGAGGTGCGTCAGGAGCTGAAAGATATGAAAGAGCAACTGGGTCGACTCAAGGCAAAGCCCTCGGTCACCACGCAGAGACGCAGTATTCTCTTTCGTCCCAGAAGCACCGTTCCTGTCCGGGTTGAGCCGGAAAAACCGAAGCCGGTTCTTTCGCTGGAAGACCTGCTTCCACTGTTGCCGCATCTGAGCAGTGCGATTCCTCAACTGAAAAACCCCAAAGTGGCTGATTCGATCAAGGTTCTCTCCAATCCGGCTGTTCTTTCAATGATTCAACAATTTGTCGCTAATGGTGGATTAAATGCTTTGAAGCAGAAGCCGGTCACGCAGGTAAGTCGGCGTGAGCGACGCGGGCTGTTTCGCTAGTTTAAATACGCATAACTATTCGTGGCTGCCTTTCTTGGTTCTCAGGAGGCAGTCTTTTCTTTCGGCAAGTTCAAGAGCAGAAGAGAGACTTATAAAAAAGAATGCGATTTTTGTCGAGATTGGTACCAATTGACTATAAACTTTATGGTTCAACGAGCGTCTAATAGAATGTTGAGCGTGGCATGTGTGCGAAACGCGAGTAAAGAGAGAAATCACGGAGGAGGTCAGGATGAAAAGAAGTTTATACCCCATGTTGCTCATGCTGCTGGTCCTGTTGCTCATCCCTGGTTGGGCGGCTGCGGCCACTACAGCCCAGGATCAACCGGTCAATCTGATCATTGGTGGACAAGCTGTAACCCCCGATGTTCCACCTGTAATCAAAGGGGGACGCACGCTTGTTCCAGTGCGGGTGATCGCAGAGGGATTAGGTGCTGAAGTGGACTGGAATGCAGAAAAAAAGACTGCAGAAATCACGCGTAATGGTCAGAAGCTTGTGCTGACGCTCAATTCTCGACAAGCTGTGGTCAACGGCAAGCCGGTTCAATTGGATACGCCGCCGGTGATCAACCAGCAGCGTATGCTTTTGCCACTCCGCTTTGTCGGAGAATCATTGGGAATTACGGTCGGTTGGGAAAATAACAACCGGACGGTCATCGCCAACGAAACTCCGCAAGCAACGTTGAATGGACAAAAGGCTCCTGAGGCGGTCAAGTTTTATCAGGTAAACGATACCTTGTACATGACCGCACAGACAATTGCCGATCAGTTTGGTCTGAAGAATCATTCCTGGAAGCGACCAGAGCGAGGCCTCAACATGGATGGACTGCTCGCTTTGCCACTGGATCAGATGGAATCGGAATTAGGCGGTACATTTACCTGGAGTCAAAAGAAGAACCAAGTAGAGATCGAACGAATCAGCTATTTGACTGACGTGAAGCAAAAAGGTGAGACTGTACATATTCAAACGACACTGCCTGTTGGATCAGAAGCGATCGTACTCAATGGACCGCATCGCATCGTGCTGGATCTGCCACAGACTGTCCTCGACGAGGATCTGGTGCCACTCAGCTACGGCAATAAAGAAGCTTCCACTGCGGAAAAAGAGTCTGACGAAGCAGATGAATCCACAGACGAGGATGGACAAGCTGTTGAGGATGAAGATCAAACAGCTGAGGCTGTCCAAGCAGATAAAGACGTTGAGCCTGTACAGGATGAACTGGTGTCCGACCTGCGCTTTAGCCAGTTTCATTCGTCGCCCAACACGGTTCGCGTCGTCATCGAGTTGAACCAAAAGAGCAAATACAACCTGACTTACACCGATCGAGGCATCGAAGTACAGCTGATTCCTCAACCGAGAAAAACAGGCTATCTGATCGTGGTAGATGCAGGGCATGGCGGAAAAGACCCTGGGGCTCTAGGGGTAACCGGCAACCACGAGAAGGATTATACCCTTGCAGTAGCCAATAAGACTGTAGAGCTGTTGAAGCAGTATCCGGAGTTTCAGGTGGTATCGACGCGCAGCACGGACGTATTCCTGGAATTGTCTGAGCGCGTGGCTATAGCGAACGATTGGGATGCAGACCTGTTCCTTTCCATTCATGCCAACTCCTTCTCCAATCCAAAAAGCGGCGGTACGGAAAGCTTCTATTACAATGCGAACAGCAAGGAGTTTGCACAGCTTGTTCACAAGCATCTGCAGGGAGCTACCGGATTCCAGGATCGAGGAGTAAAGTCTTCCGGTTTCTATGTCATCAAGCATACGAAAATGCCTGCGGTTCTGACTGAAACAGGCTTCCTCTCCAACCCAGCGGAGAACAGCAAGCTCACGTCGCCAGCGTTTCAAGAAAAAATCGCAAAATCGCTTGTAGCTGCCATACGTGAATACTATCAGTCTTATCAGTAGGCAGTGAACCGTAAGGAGGAAATAACGATGAAGAACAGACGTCGTCTGATCGGACTGGCCATTTTTGCCCTGGTGCTTGTCGCGGGTTGCGGCCAACAAAATGCCACACCAGCACCGACACCCACACCTGCACCACAGCCCAACACATCTGCAGAGCAGCCGGCCGGTCCTGAATTGACCAAACAAACGATATCTGTATTTTATTCGGATGGGGATCTGCTGTCCTTGCAGGAAGAAAAACAGGAAATTGCTTTTGCGGATGATCTGGAGAAGTACAAAAAGGCAATCGCGACCCTGGAAGTTCCGAAGGACAAGGAGAAGCACTTTCCTCTGTGGGTAGATTTCAAGTATCACTCGCTCACCTTTGATAAAGGGAGAATCACGATTGATTCAGATGGTAAAAATCTTTACAATCTGGGGTCCGGCGGTGAAGGCATGGCACTGGAAGCCCTGACGAAAACCCTCTTTCAGTTTCCAGAGGTAGAGAGCATCGCGATTCTTCGGGATGGTGAGGTTGTCGATTCCCTGATGGGGCACGTCGAGATCACGGAGCCTTTTACGCGTGATCAGCTAGAGAATAAATAAATGAAAAAGCACTTCCCTGCTGTAATCGGGGAAGTGCTTTTTTTTACTATATAGGAAAGTATATAATTTTGAGGGGCGCAAGCCCCTCTATTTGTTGGTAAAATCGTTATAT